>NZ_JBEZKS010000004.1:0-181886 GCF_040651775.1 Streptomyces sp. NPDC048383 | reverse complement strand
GCACGCTGTTGAGTTCTCAAGGAACGGACGCTTCCTTTGTACTCACCCTCTCGGGCTTTCCTCCGGGCTTTCGTTCTGTGTTGTTCTGTTCTTGCATTTCCGACTCTATCAGACTCTTTCGGGCCCGATTTCCTCGGTGCTTTCCAGGTCCTGCGCTTTCGCGCTTTTCCCTTTCCGGCGATTCCGACTCTATCAGATTCATTTCCGTGTCGTTTCCGACGAGGGTTTGAATTCCGATGGCCTTCGGGGGGCCTTTCCCTTTCGGGCGGATCAGACTTTATCAGGTCTCCCTGGGCCATCGATCCCACCCGCTCGCGAACCGTCCGGGCGCACGTATGTGCCCGGGGCCCTGCGAGGTGGAGACGTAAACGTACTGGAGCGGGGCCCCCGGATGCAAATCCGGTTGCCCCGCTCCGGTGTGGTCGCTACGGGCGAGGTCAGACCTCGACCACGACCGGCAGGATCATCGGGCGCCGGCGGTAGCCGTCGGAGACCCACTTGCCCATGATGCGGCGGATCAGCTGCTGGATCTGGTGCGGCTCGGCCACGCCGTCGGCGGCGGCGCGTGCGATGGCTTCCTCGATCTTCGGCAGGATCGCCGTGAAGGCGGAGTCCTCGATGCCGGAGCCGCGGGCCTGCACGGTCGGACCGCTCACGACCTTGCCCGTGGTGCTGTCCACCACGACGAAGACCGAGACGATGCCCTCGTCCCCGAGGATGCGACGGTCCTTGAGCGAGGCCTCGGTCACGTCGCCGACCGAGAGGCCGTCGACGTAGACGTAACCGGCCTGGACCTTGCCCGCGATGCGGGCCTTGCCGTCGATCAGGTCGACGACCACGCCGTCCTCGGCGATGACGATGCGGTCCTTGGGGACACCCGTCATCGCGCCGAGCTCGGCGTTGGCGCGCAGGTGGCGCCATTCGCCGTGCACCGGCATGAGGTTCCGCGGCTTGCAGATGTTGTAGAAGTACAACAGCTCGCCCGCGGAGGCGTGACCGGAGACGTGCACCTTGGCGTTGCCCTTGTGCACGACGTTGGCGCCCCAGCGGGTCAGGCCGTTGATCACGCGGTAGACCGCGTTCTCGTTGCCCGGGATCAGGGACGACGCCAGGATCACGGTGTCGCCGGGGACGATCCTGATCTGGTGGTCGCGGTTGGCCATGCGGGACAGGGCCGCCATCGGCTCGCCCTGCGAGCCCGTGCAGACCAGCACGACCTCGTCGTCCGGCAGGTCGTCGAGGGTCTTGACGTCGACGACGAGACCGGCCGGGACCCGGAGGTAGCCCAGGTCACGGGCGATGCCCATGTTGCGGACCATGGAACGGCCGACGAAGGCGACCCGACGGCCGTACTCGTGGGCGGCGTCCAGGATCTGCTGGATGCGGTGCACGTGGCTCGCGAACGAGGCCACGATGATCCGCTTCTGGGCGCTCGCGAAGACGCCGCGGATGGCGTTCGAGATGTCGCGCTCCGGCGGGACGAAGCCCGGGACCTCGGCGTTCGTCGAGTCGGAGAGGAGGAGGTCGATGCCCTCCTCGCTCAGCCGCGCGAACGCGTGGAGGTCGGTCAGGCGGTTGTCCAGCGGGAGCTGGTCCATCTTGAAGTCGCCCGTGCAGACGACCATGCCGGCGCCGGTGCGGATGGCCACGGCCAGGGCGTCCGGGATGGAGTGGTTGACGGCGATGAACTCGCAGTCGAACGGGCCCAGACCCTCGCGCTCGCCCTCCTTCACCTCAAGGGTGTAGGGGCGGATGCGGTGCTCCTGGAGCTTCGCCTCGATGAGGGCGAGGGTCAGCTTGGAGCCGATCAGCGGGATGTCCGGCTTCTCCCGCAGGAGGTACGGGACGGCGCCGATGTGGTCCTCGTGGCCGTGCGTGA
This sequence comes from Streptomyces sp. NPDC048383, assembly GCF_040651775.1. Lineage (NCBI taxonomy): Bacteria > Bacillati > Actinomycetota > Actinomycetes > Kitasatosporales > Streptomycetaceae > Streptomyces > Streptomyces sp. NPDC048383. Next base: position 180,007 of record NZ_JBEZKS010000004.1, on the reverse strand, counting down.
GGACGATGCCCTCGATGTCGTCGAGGCGATCCCGGATGGACGAGAAGTCCGGCAGGATCAGGTCGATGCCGGGCTGCTCCTCCTCGGGGAAGAGGACGCCGCAGTCGACGATCAGCAGGCGACCGTCGAACTCGAAGACGGTCATGTTTCGGCCGATCTCGCCGAGACCGCCCAGCGGGGTGACCCGGAGGCCGCCCTTCGGGAGCTTCGGCGGCGGACCGAGTTCAGGGTGCGGGTGGCTCAAAAGTTTCTCCTTCACCACGCGCGCCACGTACCCCTGAAGGCACGTGGCGCGCATGTCATTCGTGCACTTGCGTTCGTCTGTTGTGGTCTTGCGTGTTCAGTTGTGAAGTCTGTTGTCAGAGCTGTACCCCACCCGCGGCAAGATCGATCTTGAGCTGCGCCGTCTCTTCGGCGGACAGCTCGACCAGCGGGAGTCGCAGCGGGCCCGCGGGCAGGCCCTGCAGGTTCAGCGCGCCCTTGGTGGTCATCACGCCCTGGGTGCGGAACATGCCGGTGAAGACGGGGAGCAGCTTCTGGTGGATCTCGGTGGCCTTCTGCACGTCGCCGCCGAGGTGGGCTTCGAGCATGGCGCGCAGCTCGGGGGTGACCACGTGGCCGACCACCGAGACGAAGCCGACCGCGCCGATCGACAGGAGCGGCAGGTTCAGCATGTCGTCGCCCGAGTACCAGGCCAGGCCGCTCTGGGCGATGGCCCAGCCGGCGCGGCCGAGGTCACCCTTGGCGTCCTTGTTGGCAACGATACGGGGGTGCTCGGCGAGCCGGACCAGGGTTTCGGTATCGATCGGGACGCCGCTGCGGCCGGGGATGTCGTAGAGCATGACCGGAAGTCCGGTCGCGTCGGCGATGGCCGTGAAGTGCCGGTAGAGGCCCTCCTGCGGCGGCTTGCTGTAGTACGGGGTGACGGCGAGCAGGCCGTGGGCGCCGGTGCGCTCGGCCTGGCGGGCCAGCTCCAGGGTGTGGCGGGTGTCGTTCGTACCGATGCCGGCGACGACGTGGGCGCGGTCGCCGACCGCCTCCAGTACGGCTCGTACCAGGTCGTTTTTCTCCGCGTCGGTGGTCGTGGGCGACTCACCGGTGGTGCCGTTGATGATCAGGCCGTCGTTGCCTGCGTCCACCAGATGGACGGCGAGACGCTGCGCGCCGTCGAGGTCAAGTGCGCCATCCGCCGTGAACGGCGTGATCATGGCGGTGAGGACCCGCCCGAAGGGGGTCTGCGGAGTCGAGATCGGAGCCATGGGTAACACGCTACTCGCTGCCACGCTCGCGATGTCCCCTCGGGTGACGTCAACAGGGGGAACCTCCGAGTCGTGGCCTCGGAGGTTGTTGGATCCCGGCACTGCCTGCTCGGGGGTTCAAGCAGTGCCGGGTCCGTTTGATCAGCCTAGATGAACTTTGCGAAACGCCGCAATACGGACACTTGGGACTTGTCTCCGTACATGTGTACGCCGCACGTGCGTCGAGCCTTACGGGGCAACGCGGCCGTTGCCGTTGAAGGCGGCGTACGTCAGCGGCATGAGCCCCGCCCAGTGCTGCTCCATCTTCTCGCCGACCATCTCGATCTCCCGCTGCGGGAAGGACGGGACCGCCGCCAGCTCGTGCTGGGTGCGCAGACCGAGGAAGTGCATGAGCGAGCGCGCGTTGCAGGTGGCGTACATCGAGGAGAAGAGACCGACCGGCAGGACCGAACGGGCGACCTCGCGGGCCACGCCCGCCGCCAGCATCTCCTGGTACGCCTCGTAGGCCTGGCGGTACGAGTCCTCCATGACCCGACCCGTCAGCTCCTGCTGCGCCTCGGTGCCCTCGACGAAGACGTACTTGCCCGGGCGGCCCTCCTGGACGAGCTTGCGCTCGGCGTCCGGGACGTAGAAGACCGGCTGGAGCTCCCTGTAGCGGCCGGACTCCTCGTTGTAGGACCAACCCACGCGGTGCCGCATGAACTCGCGGAAGACGAAGATCGGGGCGCTGATGAAGAACGTCATCGAGTTGTGCTCGAAGGGACTGCCGTGGCGGTCGCGCATCAGGTAGTTGATGAGGCCCTTGGAACGCTCGGGGTCCTTCTGGAGCTCCTCCAGGGACTGCTCGCCGGCCGTGGAGACGCGGGCTGCCCACAGCACGTCGGAGTCGGCGGCGGAGTGCTTCACCAGCTCCACCGTCACCTCGCTACGGAAGCTGGGTTTCAGGTCTGAAGCAGCGGTCTCGCTCACACGGGGTCCTTCCGAACGGTCTTACCTGGGGCGCGCCCACTCTACGGCGCGCACGGTGGGTCCCCGCGCAGCCGCGGAGGGCGCCGGGGTCCCCCGTACAGCTGACGGGGTGCCAAGTTTTTTGGTTGATGTCCCGATTTCAGGCACCGATCGGGGCGTTCGTACGTCCTACAGGGAGAACTTCTTCCGTCCCGCCCCCACGGCCTCCGGGCCCTGATCGTGAGGAGAGTCGCTCCTGTGTTTCGCCGGCGCGAACCCGTCCCGTTCGCCTTCGTCGCCGAGGCCGACCGTTTCCGCAGTAACGTCACTCCGCCGCCGCGCGAGAGTCTGAGCAGGACTCAGATCGCCGCCCGTAGTCTGGTCGGACTGACCGTGGTGGCGGGGCTCGTCGGCTCGTTGCTCCTCGGGATGCCCGCACTGCAGCCGTACGAGGCGACCGGGAAGGCGCAGCAGTCCGAGGCGTCCGAAGGACGGTAGCCTCACGGGCACTGCCCAATCGAACGTGCACGTGAGTGAGGTCCTGCCGTGCCCCTGCCCTTCTTGACGGCCGACGGCGTTTTCGACGTACATGAGGACGAAGCCCTCCCCCACGCGGATCCGGAGCGCTGGCGCCGGCCCTATCGACCCGGTCCCTGGCGCGTGGCCGGAGCGGCCGTACTGCTCCTGCTGGCGGCCTTCATGCTGCTGGCCACGATGATCATCGCCTTCGCGGGCACCTGGCTGGGCGCGGGCGTCGGCCTGGCCGCCTCGCTCCTCGTCGTCGGCTCCGCGCTGCGGATCCTCCGTACGGGCGTCTGGGTGAGCCCGTACGGGCTGCGGCGGGTCGGGTTCTTCCGGACCCGTTCCGTCGCATGGAGCCAGATCGACGCCATCCGTACGGTGCAGCAGCCGGTGCGCTGGCTGGGGCTGCCCCGGACCGTCCAGGGTCAGGCCCTGACGGTGGCCGGCAGTTCCGGTCCGGGGCTGCCGGTCCTGCTGACCGACCACAACGCCGACTTCCTGTCCCGGGGCGAGGCCTTCGACCGGGCCGCCGGGGCGCTGGAGGCGTGGGCGCGGGAGTACCGCCCCGTACCGGCCTGACGCGCCGCGGATGCCGCCGGAAAGCCCGTACGGGGAATCAGACCCGTGCGGGCTTTCCCGCGTGCAGGGCGATGGCGCGCTGCATCGCCTTGCGGGCGCGCGGGGTGTCGCGGGCGTCGTGGTAGGCGACGGCGAGGCGGAACCAACTGCGCCAGTCCCCCGGCGCGTCCTCGGTCTCGGCCTTGCGGCGCGCGAAGGCCTCGTCGGCGGAGTCCCGCAGGATCCGGCCGTACTCGTCGCGCTCCAACTCGTCCTCGGGCAGGCCGCCCTCGGCCTCCAGTTCGGTCGCGAGCTGGTTGGCCCGGGTGACGAACTGGGTGTTCTTCCAGAGGAACCACACGCCGATGACGGGGAGGATCAGCACGGCCACGCCGAAGGTGACGGTGATCCAGGTGCCCTGCCGGAGCAGCATCAGCCCCCGGCTGCCGACCAGGACGAAGTAGACGACCAGGACGGCGGCCGTGATGAAGTAGGTGATCTTCGCGCGCATGGGACTACTGCCTCATCAGCCGAGGTCGAGGAAGTTTTCCAGGCCGAAGGTGAGGCCCGGGGTCTGCGTCACGCGGCGCACGCCGAGCAGGATGCCCGGCATGAAGCTGCTGTGGTGCAGGGAGTCGTGTCGGATGGTGAGGGTCTCGCCCTCGCTGCCGAGCAGCACCTCTTGGTGGGCCAGCAGGCCCCGGAGGCGGACGGCGTGCACCGGGACCCCGTCGACGTCCGCGCCGCGGGCGCCGTCGAGGGCGGTGGTGGTGGCGTCGGGCTGCGCGCCGAGACCGGCCTCGGCGCGGGCGGCCGCGATGAGCTGCGCCGTGCGGGTCGCGGTGCCGGAGGGCGCGTCGACCTTCTTCGGGTGGTGCAGTTCGACCACTTCGACGGATTCGAAGTAGCGGGCGGCCTGGACGGCGAACTTCATGGTGAGGACGGCGCCGATGGAGAAGTTCGGGGCGATGAGCACCCCGGTCTCCGGCGAGCCGGCCAGCCAGGTGTTCAGCTGCCCGAGGCGGTCCTCGGTCCAGCCGGTGGTGCCGACGACGCCGTGGATGCCGTGGCGGACGAGGAAGTCCAGGTTCTCCATCACGGAGTCGGGCGTGGTCAGCTCGACCACGACCTGGGCGCCGGCCTCGGCCAGCGTCTCCAGCTTGTCGCCGCGGCCGAGGGCCGCCACCAGCTCCATGTCCTCGGCGGCCTCGACGGCCTTGACCGCCTCGGAGCCGATGCGGCCCCGGGCGCCGAGGACCGCCACGCGCAGCTTGCTCATGTTCCGTCCTTAAGTGTGTGCGGCCTCAAGTGTGTGCAGCCTTGTTACGGGTACGAGCCGGAGCCCGTACGGAGCTAGGCGACCGCTTCGTCGAGGCGGGCGGCCTGCTTCTCCTTCAGCGGGCCGATCACCGCGAGGGAGGGGCGCCGGGCGAGTACGTCCCGGGCGACCGCGCGGACGTCGTCCGGGGTCACGGCGGCGATCCGGGCCAGCATGTCGTCGACGGACATCTGGTCGCCCCAGCAGAGCTCGCTCTTGCCGATGCGGTTCATGATCGCGCCGGTGTCCTCCAGGCCGAGGACGGTGGAGCCGGAGAGCTGGCCGATGGCGCGGCGGATCTCGTCGTCGTCGAGGCCGTCGGCGGCGACCTTGTCCAGTTCGTCGCGGCAGATCCGCAGCACGTCGTGGACCTGGTTGGGCCGGCAGCCGGCGTAGACGCCGAACAGGCCGGTGTCGGCGAAGCCCGAGGTGTACGAGTACACGCTGTAGGCCAGTCCGCGCTTCTCGCGGACCTCCTGGAAGAGGCGGGAGGACATGCCTCCGCCGAGGGCGGTGTTCAGGACGCCCAGGGCCCAGCGGCGTTCGTCGGTGCGGGCGAGGCCCGGCATGCCGAGGACGACGTGCGCCTGCTCGGTCCTGCGGTTGACGAGTTCGACCCGGCCGGCGGTGCGGATCCGCTTGGTGCCGGTACGGGGGCCCACGGGCTCGGCGTCGGTGCGGGTGAGCGCGCCGGCCTTCTCGAAGGCCGCGCGGACCTGGCGTACGACCTTGTCGTGGTCGACGTTGCCGGCCGCGGCGACGACCAGGCGGGTCGGATCGTAGTGCTTCTTGTAGAAGCGGCGGATCCGGTCGGCGCCGAGGGCGTTGATCGTGTCGACGGTGCCGAGGACGGGACGGCCGAGCGGCGAGTCCCCGTACATGGTCCGGGCGAACAGGTCGTGGACCACGTCGCCCGGGTCGTCCTCGGTCATCGCGATCTCTTCGAGGATGACGCCGCGTTCGGCGACGACGTCCTCCTCGCGGATCAGCGAGCCGGTGAGCATGTCGCAGACCACGTCGATGGCCAGCGGCAGGTCGGTGTCGAGCACCCGGGCGTAGTAGCAGGTGTACTCCTTCGCCGTGAAGGCGTTCATCTCCCCGCCGACCGCGTCGATCGCGGAGGAGATGTCGAGGGCACTGCGCTTGTCGGTGCCCTTGAAGAGGAGGTGCTCCAGGTAGTGGGTGGCTCCGTTGAGCGTGGGCGTCTCGTCCCGGGAGCCCACGTTCGCCCAGATGCCGAAGGTGGCGGAGCGGACGGAGGGCAGCGTCTCGGTGACGATGCGCAGTCCGCCGGGCAGGACGGTGCGTCGGACGGTGCCGATGCCGTTCTGCCCCTTGAGCAGGGTTTGGGTACGGGCGACGGCCCGCCCCTCCGAAGAGGGGCGGGCCGTCACACGGGAACTACGCGACGTCACTTGTCGGAGTCGTCCTTGTCAGCGTCGTCACCGGCGGCCTCGCCGTCGATCACGGGGATCAGGGACAGCTTGCCGCGCTGGTCGATCTCGGCGATCTCGACCTGCACCTTGGCGCCGACCGCGAGCACGTCCTCGACGTTCTCCACGCGCTTGCCACCGGCGAGCTTGCGGATCTGCGAGATGTGCAGCAGGCCGTCCTTGCCGGGCATGAGGGAGACGAAGGCACCGAAGGTGGTGGTCTTGACGACCGTACCCAGGTACCGCTCGCCGACCTCCGGCATGGTCGGGTTGGCGATCGCGTTGATCGTGGCGCGGGCGGCCTCGGCGGCCGGGCCGTCGGAGGCACCGATGTAGATGGTGCCGTCGTCCTCGATCGTGATCTCGGCGCCGGTGTCCTCCTGGATCTGGTTGATCATCTTGCCCTTGGGGCCGATGACCTCACCGATCTTGTCCACGGGGATCTTGACCGTGATGATCCGCGGGGCGTTCGGGGACATCTCGTCCGGCGTGTCGATCGCTTCCATCATCACGTCGAGGATGTGGAGGCGGGCGTCACGGGCCTGCGTCAGGGCCGCGGCCAGGACGGAGGCGGGGATGCCGTCGAGCTTGGTGTCGAGCTGGAGCGCGGTGACGAACTCCTTGGTGCCGGCGACCTTGAAGTCCATGTCGCCGAACGCGTCCTCCGCACCGAGGATGTCGGTGAGGGCGACGTAGTGGGTCTTGCCGTCGATCTCCTGGGAGATCAGGCCCATGGCGATGCCGGCGACGGGGGCCTTGAGGGGCACACCGGCGTTCAGCAGCGACATGGTGGAGGCGCAGACCGAACCCATGGACGTCGAACCGTTGGAGCCGAGGGCCTCGGACACCTGACGGATCGCGTAGGGGAACTCCTCGCGGGTCGGCAGGACCGGCACGATCGCGCGCTCGGCGAGCGCGCCGTGGCCGATCTCGCGGCGCTTCGGCGAACCGACGCGGCCGGTCTCGCCGACGGAGTACGGCGGGAAGTTGTAGTTGTGCATGTAGCGCTTGCGGGTCACCGGGGAGAGGGTGTCCAGCTGCTGCTCCATGCGGAGCATGTTGAGGGTGGTGACGCCCAGGATCTGGGTCTCGCCACGCTCGAACAGCGCCGAGCCGTGCACGCGCGGGATGGCCTCGACCTCGGCGGCGAGGGTACGGATGTCCGTGAGCCCGCGGCCGTCGATGCGGACCTTGTCCTTGATGACGCGCTCGCGGACCACGGCCTTGGTCAGGCTGCGGTAGGCGGCGGAGATCTCCTTCTCGCGGCCCTCGAAGGCCGGGAGGAGCTTCGCGGCGGCGATCTCCTTGACGCGGTCCAGCTCGGCCTCGCGCTCCTGCTTGCCCGCGATGGTCAGCGCCTGGGTGAGCTCGCCCTTGACCGCGGCCGAGAGGGCCTCGAACACGTCGTCCTGGTAGTCCAGGAAGACCGGGAACTCGCCCTCGGGCTTGGCGGCCTTGGCGGCCAGGTCGGCCTGGGCCTTGCAGAGGACCTTGATGAAGGGCTTCGCGGCGTCCAGACCGGAGGCGACGATCTCCTCGGTCGGCGCCTCGGCGCCGCCCTTGACGAGGGCGATGGTCTTCTCGGTGGCCTCGGCCTCGACCATCATGATCGCGACGTCGCCGTCTTCGAGGGTGCGACCCGCGACGACCATGTCGAAGACGGCGTCCTCGAGCTCGGTGTGCGTCGGGAAGGCGACCCACTGGCCGCGGATCAGCGCGACGCGGACGCCGCCGATCGGGCCGGAGAAGGGCAGGCCGGCCAGCTGGGTGGACGCGGACGCGGCGTTGATCGCGACGACGTCGTACAGGTGGTCGGGGTTGAGCGCCATGATCGTCGCGACGACCTGGATCTCGTTGCGCAGGCCCTTCTTGAAGGACGGGCGCAGCGGGCGGTCGATCAGGCGGCAGGTGAGGATCGCGTCCTCGGAGGGCCGGCCCTCACGACGGAAGAAGGAGCCGGGGATCTTGCCGGCCGCGTACTGCCGCTCCTCGACGTCCACCGTGAGGGGGAAGAAGTCGAGCTGGTCCTTGGGCTTCTTCGACGCGGTGGTGGCGGACAGCACCATCGTGTCGTCGTCCAGGTAGGCAACGGCGGAGCCGGCGGCCTGGCGGGCCAGACGGCCCGTCTCGAAGCGGATGGTGCGGGTGCCGAAGGAACCGTTGTCAATGACGGCCTCGGCGTAGTGGGTCTCGTTCTCCACTAGCGATATCTCCATTTTCGTCGTCTCCGTCCGCCACCCGTGTGGTGGTGGACGGTTGCGGAGAAGCGCTCCTGGCGTGCGGGCCGGTCTTCGATCGAAGCACCCGGTTCTCTGCCCTCCTGGGGCTTTCCGGATGCCACTACCGAGGACCGGCGGCGTAGGGAGGGCGCTCCTCCTCTTCCTCTTGTGCGCTGTCCCCAGACTACAAAGCGTCCGGTACCTCGCGCACGTACAGCAAAGGGAGCGGCCCCATCGTCGTGGGCACCGCTCCCCTCACAGCGTCTTTACTTGGCGCCGGCCGCACCGCGACGGATGCCGAGGCGCTCGACCAGCGCGCGGAAGCGCTGGATGTCCTTCTTGGCCAGGTACTGCAGCAGGCGGCGACGCTGGCCGACCAGGATCAGCAGACCACGACGGGAGTGGTGGTCGTGCTTGTGGGTCTTGAGGTGCTCGGTCAGGTCCGAGATGCGGCGGGACAGCATCGCGACCTGGACCTCGGGGGAGCCGGTGTCGCCCTCCTTGGCACCAAACTCTGCGATGAGCTGCTTCTTCACTGCGGCGTCGAGCGGCACGCGTACTCCTCGTAATAGGTCTTCGTTGCCATCGAGTGCCCCAGGTCGAATTCTCTGGGGATCTTCCGTGACTCGGGAGGCGGGGTCCGCTGAGCGCAGTCCACAGACCCTCTGTCGAGGAGTCCGGCGGACGCGTACACAAACGGCCGTAACACAGCGTACCAGGCGTGCGGGTCCCGCCGTCTCAGCCGGTGAGCGAGCGGACGCGGCCGTGGATGTCGAGCACGGCCAGGGTCAGCGGGACCAGACCGAGCAGTACGGCGGCCTCGGTGAGGTCGAGCAGCCGTCCCCAGAAGGGTGACAGGCCCGTGCGGGGGATGACAAGCGCAATTCCCGTGAGGAGGGCCGCACCGGCGGCGAGGCCGGCGCAGAGCCAGAGCGTACGGAGGTCCCGGCCGGCGCCCTGGGGGTCGGCGGCGACCGCCAGGGCCAGGGCGAGCAGGGCGATCGCGGCGATGCCGGCGGTGAGGGCGACGGCGACCTGCGCGGTGCGGCGGAAGAGGCGGGCCCGCAGGAGCATCGCCAGTCCGGTGGCGAGGGCGAGCAGCCGGGCCCACGGGTCGTCCGAGGCGCCGAGGACGGCGGCGGAGCCGACGGCGACGGCCGCGCAGCCGCCCAGCAGGCCGAGGAGCAGTTCGTGGCCCCGGCGGGCCCGGGCGGCGATGAGGTCGGCGTCGAGGGGGCGGGCCGGGCCGGGGTCGGGGCCGTCACCGTACGGATCGGGGTCGGGGGTGGTGGCGTACGCGGCGGCCTCGGCGTCCTCGGTCGCGTCGCGGGGGGCCGCGTAGCCGATGGGCAGCCGGGCGCCGCGGGCCGCGAGGCCGGGGAGGAAGGCGACCAGCCCGATGGCGACGGGGGCGCAGACGGCGGCGACTCCGGTCGCGGAGGCTCCGGTGGTGAGGGCGGCGAAGCCGGCGAGGGCGCCGGCGCAGGCGAGGAGGGCGGCGGCGACGAAGGGGGCGTCGCCCTGCGGGCTGAGGGCGATCAGGGCGACGGAGGCGACGAGGACGCAGACGCTGCCGAGGAGGAACTGGAGGCGGCCCGGTCCGGCGCCGGGTGCGGGGGCGACGAGGCCGGCGCCCGCGATCATCAGGAGCGGGAGGGCGCCGAGGCCGAGGGCGGCGGCGCAGGCCCGGTCGTGGTGGACGCGGGCGCGCGCCCCGGCGGCGGCGGTCAGGGCGAGGCCGAGAGCGGCGGCGACGACGCCGGGCAGGCCGTGCACGTCGTGGCGGACCGGGTCGGCGCACCACAGCACGACGGCGAGCAGGGCGAGGAGGAGGGCGGCGCCCGCCAGGCCCGCGCCGCGCAGCATGCCGTCGTCCCAGCGGCGGCGGTCGCGGACGACGGCGGAGGCGACGGCGTCGCAGACGTCGTCGAACACGGCGGGCGGCAGGGACTCGGCGAAGGGCCGCAGGTTGAGCACCTCGCCGTCGAGGACCTGCTGGGCGGCCAGGGTGCGGGCGCCGTCGAGGACGGCGCCGGTGCGGCGTACGAGGTGGAAGCCGGCGGGGGCGCCGACGGGCTGCGGCGGGCGGGTCAGGCGCAGCAGTTCGGGGTACACGTCGGCGACGGCGAGGTCCTCCGGAAGGGCGACGTCGACGCGGCTGTCGGGGGCCACGACGGTGACCCTGCGAAATCCCGTCGATCCGGCCGTGTTCACCTGTGTGACCTCCTTGTCGGCGCCCCGCGGCGGCCTCCGGTTCGGTCGCGCGCGGGCTGCGGGGCGTCACCGTAGCCGGGCCGGGGGGCGGCCGGTCGGCCACTAGGATCACCGGCCCGCGACGGTTTTTCCCCTTCCGTGCGCGGGAGTTGGGGGCGCCGGCCGTGGCGGCCCGGCCGTCGTCTAGGGACTGGTGCTCCGGTGAGCCAGATCGTCGTCAAACGCCCGCCCCGGTCGCTGCCGCCGGAAGTTCCCTCGGAAGAGGTGCGGTTGGAGCCGCCACCGGCCCTGCCGCGGGGGCAGCAGGAGGGCGTCCTGATGCAGTTGCTGCCGATGCTCGGCATGGGGTCGTCGGCCGCGTTCTTCTTCCTGCCGTCGGCCGGGGCGCACCCGTTCATGCGCGTCATGGGCGTGCTGATGCTGATGTCCACGGTGGCGATGGTCGTCGCGCAGCTGGTCCGCCACCGGCGGGGCACGCAGGGGCAGATGGCGGACGTGCGCCGGGACTACCTGGCGTATCTGGCGCGGACGCGCCGTCGGGTGCGGCGCGCCGCGCGGGCGCAGCGCGACGCGCAGTGGTACCTGCATCCGGCGCCGGAGCAGTTGTGGGCGGTGGCGGCGGACCCGTCCCGGCTGTGGGAACGGCGCTCCGGTGACACGGACTTCGGGCAGGCCCGGTTGGGGCTGGGTCCGCAGCGCCTCGCGTCCGCGCCGGTGGCGCCGCCGACGGCGCCGGTGGAGAACCTGGAGCCGTTGGCGGCGGGCGCGATGCAGCGCTTCCTCCAGGTGCACTCCTGCCTGGACGGGTTGCCGGTGGCGGTGTCAGTGCGGGCGTTCTACCACCTGACGGTGTCGGGCGAGGCGGCGTCGGCGCGGGGCGCGGTACGGGCGCTCCTGGCGCAGCTGGTGACGCTGCACTCCCCCGAGGACTTGATGGTGGCGGTGGCGGTCGGGCCGGATGCGGCGCCGGCGTGGGACTGGATGAAGTGGCTGCCGCACGCGCAGCTGCCGGGGCACTTCGACGGGGCCGGTACGCGGCGGCTGTTCGGCGACGAGTTGGGTGAGTTGGAGGGGTTGTTGGCGTCCCGGCTGGAGGGGCGGCCGCGGTTCGGCCGGGACGCGGCGCCGCTGCTGGACCGGCCGCACCTGGTGTTGGTGCTCGACGGGGCGACGGTGGCCCCGGAGTCGGTGTTCGCGGCGCCGGAGGGCTTGCAGGGGGTGACCGTCGTGGAGGTGGTCGCGGGCGGGGCGGCAGAGCCGCGCGGCGGGTTGTCGATCGTGGTGCGGCCCGGGCTGATGCGGCTGGAGGCGGGGCCGGGGGACGCGTACGAGGGCGTCCCGGACCTCCTGTCGCTGCCGGCGGCCGAGGCGCTGGCCCGCCAGTTGGCGCCGCTGCGCACGGGCGGCGGGGACGACGACGAGCCACTGCTGGCGAACCTGGACTTCACCGATCTGCTGGACCTGGGCGACGCGGCCGCCGTGGACGTGGCGCGGACCTGGCGGCCCCGGTCGGCCGGGGAGCGGCTGCGGGTGCCGATCGGGGTGGGTGAGGACGGTGGCCCGGTGATGCTGGACCTGAAGGAGGCCGCGCAGGAGGGCATGGGCCCGCACGGGTTGTGCGTGGGGGCGACGGGTTCGGGCAAGTCGGAGCTGCTGCGCACGCTGGTGCTGGGGCTGGCGGTGACGCACGACTCGCGGACGTTGAACTTCGTCCTGGCGGACTTCAAGGGTGGCGCCACGTTCACCGGGATGGGGCGTCTGCCACACGTCGCGGCCGTGATCACGAACCTGGCGGACGATCTGACGCTGGTCGACCGGATGGGTGACTCGATCGGCGGTGAGCTCCAGCGCCGGCAGGAGCTGCTGCGGGCGGCGGGCAACTACGCGAACCTGCACGACTACGAGCGGGCCCGCGCGGCCGGTGCGCCGTTGGAGCCGCTGGCCTCGCTGGTCCTGGTGATCGACGAGTTCTCCGAACTGCTCACGGCGAAGCCCGACTTCATCGACATGTTCGTCCGGATCGGCCGCATCGGGCGTTCGTTGGGCGTGCACCTGCTGTTGGCCTCGCAGCGGCTGGAGGAGGGCCGGTTGCGCGGGCTGGACACGTACCTGTCGTACCGGATCGGGCTGCGGACCTTCTCGGCGGCGGAGTCCCGGACGGCGATCGGCGTGCCGGACGCCTACCACCTGCCGTCGCTGCCCGGTTCGGGGTACCTGAAGTCCGGTACGGACGCGATGACCCGCTTCAAGGCGGCGTACGTCTCGGGCGCCCACCGCGAGGGCGGCCCGGAACCGGTGGCCGGGCCGGGCCCGGCGCGGCGGCGGCCCGCGCTGTTCACGGCGGCGCCGGTGGCGGTGGCGCACCCGGAGGCGCAGGTCGCGGAGGCCGAGGTCGCCGACGCGGTGGACCGGGCGGACCCCGCGCGTCCGGTCCGGGACGACGCGCTCGCCGACACGGTGCTGGACGTGATCGTGGGGCGGTTGGAGGGGCAGGGGGTGCCCGCGCACCAGGTGTGGTTGCCGCCGCTGGACGAGGCTCCCCCGCTGGACCGGCTGCTGCCCGCCCTGGTGGTGGACGACGAGCGGGGGCTGCACGCGTCCGCGTACGAGCGGCTCGGCGCCCTGGTGGTGCCGCTGGGGTTGGTCGACAAGCCGTTCGAGCAGCGGCGCGAGGTGCTGCTCCGGGACTTCTCGGGGGCGGCGGGTCACCTGTTGGTGGTGGGCGGTCCGCGGTCGGGCAAGTCGACGCTGTTGCGGACGCTGATCTCCGCGTTCGCGCTCACGCACACCCCGCGCGAGGTGCAGTTCTACGGGCTGGACTTCGGCGGTGGCGCCCTGGCGTCGGTGGCGGAGCTGCCGCACGTCGGCGGGATCGCCTCGCGGCTGGACCCGGAACGGGTGCGGCGCACGGTCGCGGAGGTGGCGGGCGTCCTCGGCCGGCGCGAGGAGTTCTTCCGGGCGAACGGCGTCGACTCCGTGGACGGGTACCGGCGGCGGCGGGCGGCGGGCGAGCTGCCCGGCGAGGCCTGGGGCGACGTGTTCCTCGTGATCGACGGCTGGGGCGGCTTCCGAGGCGAGTACGAGGGCCTGGAGCCGGTGGTCACGGACATCGCGTCCCGGGGGTTGGGATACGGCATCCACGTGGTGGTCACCGCGTCCCGGTACATGGAGGTCCGGTCGGCGCTGAAGGACCAGATGCCGGGTCGACTGGAACTGCGGCTCGGCGACGTCATGGACTCCGAGTTCGACCGGCGGGTCGCGGCGAACGTACCGGCGGGCGTGCCGGGTCGCGGTCAGGTGCCTGAGAAACTGCACTTCCTGGGGGCGCTGCCGCGCGTCGACGGGGGCCACGGCACGGACGACCTGGGGGCGGCGACGACGGCCTTCGTGGCGGCGGTGCGGTCGGGTTGGACGGGGCCGCCGGCGCCCGGCGTACGCCTGCTGCCGAGGTCGCTGCACGCGGACCGGCTGCCGAAGGGCGGGGAGTTCCCGGAACGCGGGATCGCGTTCGGCATCGCCGAGACGGATCTGGAACCGGTGTTCGTCGACTTCGCGGCGGACCCGTTCTTCCTGGTGTTCGGCGAGAGCGAGTCGGGCCGGACGAACCTGCTGCGGCTCATCGCCCACCAGATCGCCCGGCGCTGGACCCCGGACGAGGCGAAGCTGGTCGTCGGCGACTACCGACGGGGGCTGCTCGGAGCCCTCCCGGAGGAGCACCTGCTGGAGTACGCGCCGACGGCGAACTCGCTGCACCTGCACATGGAGGCGCTGGTCGGGGTGTTCTCGCGGCGCCAACCGCCGGCGGACGTCACCCCGCAGCAGTTGCGGGACCGCAGTTGGTGGACGGGCCCGGACGTGTTCGTCATCGTCGACGACTACGACCTGGTGGCCACCGGCCAGGGCAATCCGCTGGCGGCGCTCACCGAGTTCCTGCCGTTCGCCCGGGACACCGGCGTCCGGTTCGTCATCGCGCGCAGTTCGGCGGGCGCCTCGCGGGCGCTGTACGAGCCGTTCATGCAGCGGATCAAGGAGCTGGGCGCGCAGGGCGTGGTGCTGTCCGGCGACCCGTCCGAGGGGGACCTGCTCGGCACGGTCCGCCCCCGCCCGATGCCCCCCGGTCGCGGCCACTTCGTCTCGCGCCGGCGCGGCACCTCGTTGGTGCAGTTGGGACGGATGCCGCAGGGGTGACGGGGCGGGGGCGGTGGGCGCGGCGGAGCGGACGCGGAGGGTGTGACGGGGTGGACGCGGGCGGTGTGACGGGGTGGACGCGGAGGGTGTAGCGGGCATCACCCGGAAAACCGCACCCCGGAGCCGCGTTCCGCCGATAATCGGCAGCGAAGGGCCGAGCAGCACCCGCACCACCGAGGGAACCGAGGGAAAGGCCGCACATGGGCAATCAGCAGGAGAAGGACGAGCTGTACGCGCTCGACATCAGCGGCGTCGAGTGGCAGGGCCCGCCCGGGACCAGCCCCGACGAGGAGCGGGTCGAGATCGCCAAGCTGCCCGAGGGCGCGGTGGCCATGCGGTCCTCGCTGGACCGGGAGACCGTGCTGCGGTACACGGCCGCCGAGTGGGAGGCCTTCGTACTCGGCGCGAGGGACGGGGAGTTCGACCTCACCTGAGGCCCGGTCCGGACCGGACGTCCGCGGGGACCCGCGCGTCCCGGGTGCTCACGAAGGGGCGTGCCCGATGCGGGCGCGCCCCTTCGCCGCGCCGCGTACGGGGTTCAGTAGGCCTCGGTGAACAGGCGCGAGGCCTTCATGTCGGTGGCGCGGTAGTCGCCCTTGCCCTGTTCGATGAGCCGGGCGACGGACTCCAACTGTCGGCGCATGTGGTCGGCCCTGCGGTGGTACTTCGTCTGGAGGCCGACGTACTCCAGGTGCGCCTCGCCGTCCCAGGTGTCGGTGACCACCTTGACGGCCTGCTCCATCTCGGCGAGGTCCTTGACGATGTTGTTGGAGACGGTCCGGATGCGGTCGGCCATCTGCTGGACGCTCTCGTACCGGACGCGGGTGTAGCCGTCGGTGCCGGACATGGTGTTCTCCTTCAGCGGTGGGGGTGGGGCGGGGGCAAAGGGCTTCGGGTCAGACGCCGTCGAGGCCGGACGGGCCCGGGGTGATCGTGCGGAACGCCGAACGGACCTCCTCGTCCTGCGCGTTGCTGAGGTTCTTGGTCTGCGAGACGGCGTGGTGCAGGACGCCGAGCAGGCGGCGGATCTCGTCGTGGTCGATGTTCAGGTCGGCCTGCGCCTTCTTGAAGCCCTCGGCGCCCGCGCCGGTCCAGCCCGCGCCGGCGGTGGCGAGGATGTCGGCCAGTTCCCGGGCCTGGGTGGTCACGGCGTTCGCCGTCTCGGAGATCTTGTGGGCAGCCCTGACGACCGGATCGTCGGCAAGTCCGAAGGTGTTCGTCATCCGAAGCTCCTCGCTTCTCGGTTCGGTTCCTGGTTCGGTTCTCGGTCCGGTTCCCGGTTCGGTTCCGGTTCGGTTCCGGTTCGGTTCTCGGTCCGGTTCTCGTTCGTGTGGTTCACCGCGAAGGGTTTCGGCGGGTGCGGGCCGCGCGCAGCACGTTCGCCGTCCCGGCGATGACGGCGACGAGCAGCCCGCCCGCGCCGAGCGCGTACGTACCGAGCCGTACCTCGCGTTCCTGCGCCGTCTCGGACAGGTGCAGCGGGGCCGCTCGCGGGGCGATGGCCGGCGGCGGGCCCGGGTCGGGGACGGGGGGTCCGGGTGGCGCGAGGTCCCGGGTAACGGCGCGCACCGGGTCGACGACTCCCCAACCGAGCTGGTCGTCACGGCCGTTGATGCCGCGTTCGGCCGTGTGCTGGATCTGCCGGACCACGTCGTGGGCGCTCCATCCGGGGTGCTCCGCGCGCAGCAGGGCGGCGACGCCGGCGACGTGGGGCGCGGAGAAGCTGGTGCCGCTGTCGACGCACTGCCCGAAGCCGGGGACGGTGGAGACCACGTCGACGCCGGGGGCGGCCACCCCGATGAAGTCGCCGGGTTGGGAGAACACGGCGCGTTCGTTGTTGCGGTCGGACGCGGCCACCGCGAGGACGCCGGGGAAGGCGGCCGGGTAGGTCCGGCGGTGGTGTCCGGCCCGGCCGTCGTTGCCCGCCGAGGCGACGACGACGACATCCTGGGCCAGGGCCCGTCGGACGGCCCGGGCCAGGTCGGAGTCGGGGCCGAGCGGGGCGTCGGTGTCCTGGGAGATGTTGATGACGTGGGCGCCCGCGGCCACGGCGTGGTCGACGGCCCGGGCGAGGGGGGCGGCCAGGCCACTGCCCTGTCCGTCGTTGTGCCGGATGGGGATGAGGGTGGCCTCGGGGGCGAGGCCGACGAAGCCGGTGCCCGCCTGCGGGCGGGCCGCGATGATGCCGGCGACCTTGGTGCCGTGCCCGACGGTGTCGTTCGTGCCGTCGCCGCCCTTCGGGTCGACGAAGTCCCGCCCGGCGGCGGTGTCGAGGGCGCCGGCGAGTTGCGGATTGGCGCGGTCCACCCCGGAGTCGATGACGGCGACGCGCACGCCCTTGCCCTTCGTACCGGCCCACAGTTCGTCGAGGAGGAGCCGTTGGAGGGCCCAGGGCCGCTCGGCGATCTGCCGCTTCATGGGGAAGGCGCACTCGCCCGTCCCGTCGAACCCGAGCCCGAGCCCGGAGGCGAACCCGAGCGCGAGCCCGGAGGCGTGCCCGAGCCCGGAGGCGTGCCCGAGCCCGGAGGCGAACCCGTGCCCGGGGGCACGGGCGTACGGGAACTGCGGCGCGGGCGCTCCCGCCGTCCCGCAGGCCGCGAGGAGGCCGGCGGCGGCCACCAGCCGGGCGGCGCGCGACGGGAAGGCAGACAGACCGCACTGGTTCCGGGGCGGCGTGCTCATGAGCCCTGGGTTCGGCGGGCGGATTCGGTGTCCAGACGCGGCCCCTTGGAGAGGAACTCCGACCAGGCGATGGGCACCGGGGGCGGAACCACGTCGGCGTAGCCCAACCGCGTCTGCGCCTCGCCGACCCCGGGCCGGCCCCGCCCGCCGCCGCCCCCACCGTCGCTCCCGCTCCCGTCCGCCGGGACGGCGTAGCGCAGGCCCGTGTCGGTGACCAGGAACAGGGAGCCGCCGGCGGCGGTCTGGCGGCCCTGGACCTGGGTGTAGAGGAGGCCGGAGCCGGGGGTGACGTAGGAGCCGGCGCCGCTCGCGGTGATGTCGACGGGGAAACCGGAGCCGGCCCAGGTGCTCAGGGTCGGGACGCCGGCGGCGTCGACGGCGCGCAGGACGTTGCAGACGGTGTCGCGCCGCGTGCCCGCAGGCTCCCCGCCGGCGGCGCCGACCCCGTTGATCCGGACGCCGCGCCGGCGCGGCCACTTGACGTCCGCGCCGAAGGGCGGGACGTCCTGGCCCAGCGACTGGAGGTCGACCTCACGGGCCCTGCCGTGCAGGTCGAGGGCGTCGGCGGTGGGCGCGGCGATCAGCAACCGGGCCATGAACTCGGTGACGGGCGCGACCCGGCCCGGCAACACGACGTAGTACTGGGTGCCCGCGCCGGTCTGGGCGCTCAGGACCGTGCCGACCCGGTTGTCCGCGGCGGCCAGGCCCCGGACGCCGGCGTGCGCGCCGGGGGAGCCGGGCAGGCGCGGGAAGGCGAGGTCGTCGCCGGGGTCGAGGGTGGCCAGCCACTGCTCGGTGACGGGTTGCGGGGTGGCGTCGGCGCCGACCAGGGCGGTGGTGAGGGTGCCGGCCGCCGGCCCGCCGTCGGGGAACGCGTACTTGGTGCCCGTCGCGTCGACCAGGTACCGCTGCCGCCCGGCGCCGGTGCTACGGACGTACAGCACCTGTCGGTCGGTGGTGCGGAGCGTGCCGTCGAGCGGGCCGGCCTCGCGGTCGGCGAGGACGAAGACGGCGCTCTGCACGCCGAGGCCGTTGCCGCCGGGCCGCTGGCAGACGGCCCACCGTTTGGGCTTCCCCGCGTCCTTCGGCTCGGGCAGCCGGTCGGGGGCGTAGGGGATGCCGATGATGGGCCCGCGCGGCGGGCGGCCCGCGTCCAGCACCTCGTCCTTGACGTGGACGACCTTGAACTTCCGCGGATCGAGGAGGAGTCGGGCCGAGGCCAGGTTCAGCACCGGGTGCAGTCGGCTCCGGTGCGAGCCGGCCTCCTCCGTGGAGAGGATCACGTAGCGCGTGGTCGACCGGCTCCCGACGATGACCCGGGCGCCGGGCTCGTTCCAGCCCTTGGGCGCCTGCGGTCTGAACATGCCCCAGGCGCCGGAGCCGACGAGGACGAGAACGCCGACGATCAGCGTGGGAAGGATCGCGCGCAGCGGCCTGGGGGCGCCCTCCTCGCTGCCGGTGGCGGAGGGTTGGAGGAACGCGGCCACCGTACGCCGCTTCGCAAACGTGTACGCATTGAGCTCATCGCGTCGTGATGCCAAGACCGCCTGCTTCCCCCGCACCACCCGGTCCGCGCGTCCGGCCCGGGTCCCGCTTTCCGGACCGGGCCCCTACTATGCCCCTTGCCGGGGAGGCGACCTGGCCGCGACGACCGTCGCGGCGTCCCTCCGGCCGGCCAAGTCGGCTGCTGTCAGGGTGGATCGGTGCAGGGGCGGGTGGAGCGGCCGGGGCCGCGCCCCACCGGAAGTTGCCTGTTCCATCCGTCGCGGAGGGGGAGGTACGCGCGTGGACTCCGAGGTGAGGGAACCGCGTGAGGACGTGGCCGCGCCCTCGCACGAAGGGGTGACACCGCGTCCGGCACCGGGGCCCGGCGCGCGCGGTCCGTTCCGATTGCAACAGCTCGCACTCCTCCAGCTGGCGGGCGCGGTCCCGCTCGCGGCGTGGGCCCTGGAGCCGCTGCTGCTGGTGCCCGCCGGCGGTGTGGCCGTGGTTCTGGTGGCCCTCGCGGTCGTACGCCGCCACCGACTCCCCCTCGCCGAGTGGCTCGGCAGCGCCCTCGCGCTACGGGGCCGGCAACGCCGGGCCCGCGCCGACCCTGGGGCGGCGCCGCTGCGGGCGGCCGATCCGACGCTGCGGACGCTGACGTGCGGCGGTCGCGACCGGCGGCCCGTCGGCATGGTCGGCGACGGCACCTTCCTGACGGCGGTGCTGCGGGTGGACGCGGACGCCGCCGCGCTGCGGCCGGACCGGGCGGCGCACCCGCTGCCGCTGTCCGTCGTACGGGACGTCCTCGAAGTGGACGGGATCCGGTTGGAATCGGCGCAGTTGGTGCTGTACACCCAGCCGGCCCCGGCGCCGCACCTGCCGGCCGAGTCGGTGGCGGCCCGCTCCTACGCCCCGCTCCAGGCCCTGGCGGGCACCCCTGCCGTACGGCTGACCTGGATCGCCCTCAAGCTCGACCCGGAACTGTGCCCCGAGGCGGTCGCCGCGCGCGGCGGCGGTTCCGAGGGGGCGCGGCGCTGCCTGGTACGGGTGGCCGACCAGTTGGCGAGCCGGTTGGACGGCTGCGGCTTCCGGGCCACGGTCCTGACGGAACAGGAGTTGACGTCCGCGCTGGCCACCTCCGCCGGCGCGCACCCGCTGACGCCCGCCCGGATCGACCGCCGGGCGGGCACGGGCCTTCGCACGGAGGAAACCTCCCGCGCCTGGCGCTGTGACGACCGGCAGCACACCACGTACTGGATCCGACGTTGGCCCCGACTGGGCGGCTCGGGAGCGCAGTTGCCGCAGTTCGTCGCGCTGCTGACCGCGCTCCCCGCCCTCGCCGTCAACTTCAGCCTCACGATGGCTCCGGCCGGGCGCCGCGGCGTGGCGCTGACCGGGCACGTCCGGGTGACGGGCCGCAACGGCGCTGAACTGGTCGCGGCGTGCCGCGAGTTGGAGCGGAACGCGCGCGGTGTACGGGCCGGGGTGGTGCGGCTTGACCGCGAGCAGGTGCCGGGGCTGCTCGCCTCGCTGCCGCTGGGTGGGGCGCGGTGAGGCGCGGATCGGGACTGTTCGGGGAAACGTCGCGGGGCGGCTCCGGGCTGCTCGGCCCGCGCCGGGGACGGCACGTCGTCACGGCGGCGGAGCTGGACCGGCTGGCGGTGCCCGTCGGGGACGACGGGGTCGTCATCGGCGTGGACGCCGAGGGCCGTCCGGCGGTGCTGGGCGTCAACCGCCCCTCCCCGTACGAGATCACGCTGATCGGCGGCCTGTGGACGGCGCAGGTGCTGGCGCTGCGCACGGCCGCCACGGGGGCCCGGGTCGTGGTGGAGAGCGGACGCGGGCCGGCGTGGGCGGACCTGGCCCGGGAGGCGGGCGCCGGGCAGCAGTGCGTCACGGTGCACGAGGTGGGCCGCGTACCGCCGCAGGCCGGGTCGGCGGGCGGTCCCGTCCTGGTGGTCCGCGACTGCGGGATGCGGCCGCCGCGGGGGCGGGTGGTGGCGGGCCCCTGGCAATGCGTGCTGACCCTGCTGCCGTACCTGAGCCCGACGGCGCCCCGGCTGCTGCGCAGTTCCGCGCTGGTGGGCGTGCAGCGGGTGTCTCCGGACGAGGCGACGCGGATCGGCGATCTGATGCGGCTGCCGCGATCGGCGGAGGAGGCGCTGCCCACGCTGGGGGACGGGGTGACGCTGTGGTGCACGCCCCGGGACCGGAAGTTCGTCCTGACCCGTGGAACGGAGGAGGAGACGGCCCTGTTCGGGGCGGCCCGGCGCGTCGACTGACCCGCCCCGAGCCTCCGGCGGCCGGTGACGGTTGCTCAGGGGCCGGGGGGCCTGTAGGCAGGAGTACGGGGGCGCCACCTCGCGGGATATCGCGGGCGGGCCGCGATTAGGCTGGGTGCGGGGCGCGGCGTCGAGTGTCGAGCGTCGAGTCGGGCGCCGCCCCGACCGTGTTGGACAGACCAGGAGGACCAGTGACCGGCGATCGGAACGAGAGGCGCGGCGGGACGTGGGACGTCCCGACGGACGATCAGTCCGACGCGGAGCCCGAGGGAACGGGCGAGTTCACCATCGACTACACCCCGCCGGCCTGGTACACCCAGGGCGCGCCCGCGCATGACGTCCCCGACCTCCCCGAGGGCAGCGGCTTCGAACCGCACCGCCCGTCGGACGTGGCGTCACCCCCGACGATGCGGATCGCGCCGTCGGCGATCCCCCGACAGCCGCAGGCGCCGGAGGAGGGGGACGGGGTGAAGGGTGCGGAGGCCGGGAGGCCCGGGGAGCCTCTGGCGGGCGTAGCGGGCGTGGCGGGCGTGGCGGGCGCGCAGCCCGTGGAGTTCGACCCGACGCCGGTCGAGATCCCGCCGCCCTTCACGGCCCCGGTGTTCCCGGCGGCCCCGACCCACGCCCCGACCCCGCCGCACACCCCGGCCGCGCCGGGCGCGGCGGGCATCCCGAGCCCGCCGGGCGCGGCGGTCCCGCCGGGCGCGCCGAACCCGCCGGGCGCGCCGAACCCGCCCGGCGCGTCGGTCCCGCCCGGCGCGTCGGTCCCGCCGTTCCCGCCGGGCATCCCGAACCCGCAGGTCGCGCCGTTCCCGCCGGGCAGCGCGGGCAGCGCGGGCAGCGCGGGCAGCGCGGGCAGCGCGGGCAGCGCGGGCAGCGCGGGCAGCGCGGGCAGCGCGGGCAGCGCGAACGCTCCGGTCGAGGGCGAAGGTCCCGTCACGGGTGGGGGCGCTGCGCCCGGCGAGCGCCCGGCCGCAGCGAACATCCCCGGTGTGGGCAACTTCGCGGACACCGCCCATGCCCCCGCCGCGTCCGACGTCCCGGTTCCCGCTGGTGTCCCGGTGGCGCCGGCCGCCCTCCACGTCCCGGCGCCTACCGAAGCCCCGGCCGTGCCGAATCCCCCGGTCGTGCCCCCGACACCCGAGGCACCCCGTACGGAGCCCCGCGTCGAGGACGCGCCGCCCGCGCCCCACCCGGCGCCCGCACCGGCGTTCCCGGCAACACCCCCTGCGGAGGCGCCCCGCGCCGAGGCTCCCGTCGCCCCGCCCGCGTACCCGACCGCACCCAACGAGGCACCGCGCCCCGAAGCGGGCGTCGTGGACGCCCCGCCCGCAGCTCCCGCGTACCCCGCCCCGCCCATCACAGCGGCGCCGTACGCCGAAGCCCCCGTCACGGACGCCCCGCCCGCGTACCCGGCAGCAACCGCCCCGGGGACACACCGCGGCGAGGCCCCCGTCACGGAGGCGCCGCCCGTAGCGCCGGGGTACCCCAACGCCCCCTTCGCCGACGCCCCCCGCGCCGAAACCCGCCTCGCGGACGCCCCGCCCCCGTACCCGGCCATGCCCCTCGACGCACCGCGCGCCGAGGATCGAGTCGCCGACACCCCGCCCCCGTACCCGGCCGCACCCGGCCCCGAGGCACACCGCGCCGAGGCCCCCGTCGCCGAGGCGCCGCCCGCCTACCCCGCCGCGCCCGTCACGGGCGCGCCCCGCGCCGAAACCCGCATCGCGGACGCCCCGCCCCCGTACCCGGCCACGCCCACCGAGGCGCCCGTCGACGCACCGCGCCCCGGGGACCCGGTCGCCGAGGACCCGCAGGGGTACCCGATCCCGGGCGCGCCTGCCGAAGCCCTCCGGACCGACGCCCCCCTCGCGGACACCCCGCCTGCCCACCCCGCCGCGCCCCGCGCCGAGGTCCCGCCCGTCCACCCGACGGCACCCGCCGCGGAGGAGCACCGCAGCGAGACCCCCGGCGCCGCCCCGGCCACGCCCCCCGACGCACCCCACGCCGGAGCCCCCGCCGCCGCCGCTCCCGCCGCGCCCTGGGCGCAGGCGGCGCCCGACGCTGCGGGGGCGGGTGGGGCGCCGTTCGCGGAGGTTCCGCCTTCCCCCTACGCGCAGCCGGTCCCGCCGGCCGGAGCTTCCGGTCACCCCGCCGCGCAGGCGCCGACCGCACCGCACGCCCCGTACCCGCCTGCGGCTGCCGCAGGTGAGGCGGGAGCACCCGTCGCGGACGCGCCCCCCGCGCCGGTTCCGGGGCTTCCGACGCCGCCCGGCGCCGGGTGGTCGACCGCTCCCGCCGAACAGGGCCCGTACGCACAGCCCGTCACCCCTGCGGAGGGCCGACACTTCGCCGCAGAAGCCCCGTTCGGGGGACCCGCAGCCGAACCGCCGGCCCCGCAGCCCCCGTTCGAGTCCCCCGGCGCACCACAGGGCTACGGGTTCCCGCCCGCCAGTCAGCAACAGCCGCCGCAGGGTTACGGGTTCCCGCCGGGCCAGGCGCAAGCACAGCCGCAGCCCCCGCAGGGCTACGGCTTCCCGCCCGTGCCCCCTCAGGCCCAGCAGCCGCACCCGCAGCACGCCGCTCCGTACCAGCAGCCCGGCCAGGGCCACGGCGCGCCGCTCGGCTACACCGCGGCCGTCGAGCTGTCGTCGGACCGGCTGCTGCGCGCCAAGCAGAAGCCGAAGACCGGCCGTTCCGGCTTCCGCTTCGGCGGCAAGGCCGCGGAGGCGGACCGTCAGCGGAAGCTGGAGCTGATCCGCACGCCGGTGATGTCCTGCTACCGCATCGCCGTCATCAGCCTCAAGGGCGGCGTCGGCAAGACCACGACCACCACCGCCCTCGGCGCCACCCTCGCCACCGAGCGGCAGGACAAGATCCTGGCCATCGACGCGAACCCGGACGCCGGCACCCTCGGCCGCCGCGTGCGCCGCGAGACCGGGGCGACGATCCGCGACCTCGTGCAGGCGATCCCGTACCTGCACTCGTACATGGACATCCGACGCTTCACCTCGCAGGCCCCCTCCGGCCTGGAGATCATCGCGAACGACGTGGACCCGGCCGTCTCGACGACCTTCAACGACGAGGACTACCGCCGCGTCATCGAGACCGTCGGCCGGCAGTACCCGATCATCCTCACCGACTCGGGCACCGGTCTCCTCTACTCCGCCATGCGCGGCGTCCTGGACCTGGCCGATCAGCTGATCATCATCTCGACCCCGTCCGTGGACGGCGCGAGCAGCGCCAGCACCACCCTCGACTGGCTCTCCGCGCACGGCTACGCCGACCTCGTCGCACGCTCCCTCACCGTCATCTCCGGGGTCCGCGAGACCGCCAAGATGATCAAGGTCGAGGACATCGTGCAGCACTTCGAGACCCGCTGCCGCGGCGTCGTCGTGGTGCCGTTCGACGAGCACCTCGCGGCCGGCGCCGAGGTGGACCTCGACCTGATGCGGCCCAAGACCCGGGAGGCGTACTTCACCCTCTCCGCGCTGGTCGCCGAGGACTTCACCCGGGCGCAGCAGCAGGCGGCGCAGGCCCACTGGGGCGCACCCCAGCCCGGACAGCACGCCCAGCACGCCCAGCCGCCGCACCCCCAGCAGCCCCAGGCGCCCCAACAGCCGGATCCGTACCAGCAGCCGCAGCAACAGCCGTACGGTCAGCCGTACCCGCAGCCCGGCCAACCCTGGCAGCAGCCCCAGCAGCCCGGTCAGCCCCCGCGCGACCCGCGCCTCGGCTGAGGTCCCCGTACGCACACGCGAACGCAGACGCACGGAGGGCCCGTTCCGTCCCGGACAACCCGGGACGGAACGGGCCCTCCGGCACGTTCGGGGTGGGGCGGGCTCAGCGCCCGGCGCGCTCGCCGTCGTACGCCTCGGTGAGCACCCGGGAGCGCTTCACATCGTCCGCGATGGCCTCCAACAGCCCGTCCAGCGACTCGAACTTCGCCATGCCCCGCACGTACGCGAGGAAGTCCACGGCGACGTGCATCCCGTACAGGTCCAGGCCGATCCGGTCGATCGCGTACGCCTCGACGGTCCGCTCGGTGGCGTCGAACTGCACGTTCGTACCGACCGAGATCGCCGCCGGCATCCGCTCGCCGTCCGCCGTCAGCCAGCCCGCGTACACGCCGTCGGCCGGGATCGCGGTGTGCGGCTGCGTCTCGACGTTCGCCGTCGGGTAGCCCAGCTCGCGCCCGCGCTGCGCGCCGCGCACGACGACGCCCTCGACGCGGTGCGGGCGGCCCAGGATCTCGCCGGCGCCCTCGACGTCGCCCTCGGAGACCAACCGGCGGGCCAGCGTGGACGAGAACGGCACGCCGCCGCCCGCCTCGCCGCGCACGACCAGGTCCACGACCTCGACCTCGTAGTCGTACGTGGCGCCCAGCTCGCGCAGGAAGTCGACGTTGCCGGCGGCCCGGTGGCCGAAGCGGAAGTTCGGGCCCTCGATGACGGCCTTCGCGTGCAGCTTGTCGGCCAGCACCTTGACGATGAAGTCGGCCGGGGACAGCTGCGAGAACTCCGCCGTGAAAGGCAGGATCAACAGCGCGTCGACCCCGAGGCCGGCCATCAGTTCGGCCCGGCGGTCGTACGAGGCCAGGATCGGCGGGTGACTGCCCGGCCGTACGACCTCGCTCGGGTGCGGGCTGAACGTGACGACGACCGACGGGACGCCGAGCTCGCGGGCCCTCGCGACGGCCCGTCCGATGATCAGCTGATGTCCCCGGTGCACACCGTCGTAGGAGCCGATGGTGACGACGCTGCGTCCCCAGTCCTGGGGGATGTCCTCCAAGCCACGCCAGCGCTGCACTGTGACCGCTCCTCGCCCGAACCCGTGTAGTCCTTGTACCGATTGCCGATTGCAGGTCTAAGACTGCCATGCCGGTGGCCGGGGCCCCGCATCGGCGTCGGCGTCGGCCCGCTGCCGCCTCACGTGATGTCCGGGGCATTTCTGCTGAGCGTCTCCACCGTGCGCCGCGCGCCCGGTCCGAGCAGCGCGGCGGCCTCCGCCCCGGCCTGGGCGAGCCAGCGCGCGACGAGCGCGCCGAAGGCCGGGTCGGTCCGGGCCAGCTCCACCGTGCGGTGCTCGAACACGGTGGGGCCGCCCGGAATCCTGAGCAGCTGCCGCCCGGCCCGTCGGAGCAGCTCACGGGTGCGTTCCTCGGGACGGGCGCGGGTGCCGGCGGCAAGGGCTTCGAGGAAGGCCCCCAACACCGCCGGATCGCCCTCCTCGCGCAGCAGCGTGTCGGCCAGCTCGCCCCGGAGCCCGTACGGGGGCGCCGAGCCGGGCGCGCCCAGCACCCGCGCCACCTCGGCCCGTACGGACGCCGGCCCGGTCCGCAGCAGGTCCAGTACGAGGGGCCGCACCACGGACGCCGCCGCCGGCCCCTGCTCCAGCCGCCGGTCCACGAAGGCGGCGGCGTGCGGGGCGTCCTCGGGCCGGCACGTCAGGTGGTCCCGTACGAGGTCACCCGCGCGGCGGGCCAGCCCGGGCGTGGTCAGCGCGGCGAGGGCGCGGAGCACCTCCCCGTCGGCCCGAACGCGCAGCGCGGCGAACACCTCGTCCGGGTCGGGCAGCACCGGCAGCGCCGCGACCAGCGCGGACGCCGGCAGCCGGGTACCGCACCCGGGGTCGCGGAAGCAGGCCAGGGCGTCGGGGAGGTAGCGGGCCCGGACCCGGGGATCGCGGAGCAGGATCCCGAGGGCGCTTCCGTGCAGGGCGCCGTCGGTGGGCCGGGCGAGCAGCGCCCGGGCGGCGCGGCGCAGCAGCTCCCTGTCGGCCGGGGTCCGCACGTGCGGGGCGGTGGCGAGCCCGTACGCGGCGGCGGCGACGCGGCGCCCGGGCCGTTCGTCGTGGGCCCAGCGGTCGACGGCCCGGCACAGGGCGGAGGGCTCGTCCTCGGCGAGGGCGGCGAGCAGCTCGTCGGCGCGCGGGTGCGCCGCGCTCACCAGGGCCTCCGCGAGGTCGTCGACGGCGGCGCCCCGGTGGGTGTGCAGGAGGGCCTGGGCCGCGGTGGCGACGGTGGCTCCCGGACGGTCGCGCAGCCGGCGTTCGTCGGTGAACCAGGCGCAGAGCAGGGGCTGGACCTGCCGCGGGGCCGACAGGAGGCGGCGTGCGGCGGCGTCGAGGTAGCGGTGGTCGGCGGGCAACAGACGGCGGAGCAGGTCGAGCCGGTCGGACTCGGGCAGCCGGAGCCGGTTCCAGAACCAGCCGCCGAACTCCTCGGAGCCGGCCCGCGCCACGTGCTCGGCGAGGGCGTGCAGGACGGGCAGGTGCGCGGTGGCGTCGGCGGCGCGCAACAAGGACTCGCGCAGCAGCCGGCCGGCCCACCAGACCCGCTCGGGGTCGACGTCCGGGGTTTCCTCCGCGAAGGCGTTGAGCGCGCCGACCAGCCGGGTCAGCCGGACCCGGATCTCGGGCGCGGGCACCCGGCGCAACGCCTCCAGGACGGGCCCGATCCTATGCCGGGGCACCGGCGGGCCGGGCTCGGCGGGGCCCGAGTGCACCAGGGCGTCCAGGGCGGTCGGCACGTCGAGGTGGCCGGCCTGGATCCAGTCGGACAGCTCCTCGTGCGCGAAGCGGTAGCCGTCGGGACCGGCCGGGACGAACAGCCCCTCGGCGAGGACGGCGCGGGCCCAGCCGGTGCGGCGGGGGAACAGCTCGTCGAAGTCGGCCCGGTCCAGCCGCCCCTGCCCCACGCACCGCCGGGCCGCCTCGTGCACCCGCCCGGCCACCCGCGCCGCGAGCCGCCGTACCCCGGGCCCCGAGTTCTCGGCGACGTCGGAGCCCGAGCCGTGGACGCCCGGGCCGGCGGTTCCCGCGCGGTCGACGGCCCAGGCGGCGCCCGCCGGTCCGGACGGAGCCGAAGCACCACGGGCCCCGATGAGGACGATGGGGCGGTCCCCGGCAGGGTCGGCCGAACCGGTACGGGGGGCCCCGGACGCGAGCGGGGCGCCCGGGGGGCCGCCCGACGGCGGGAACGCGCCCGAGGTGGCGACGCGGACCGCCACCCGCAGGGCCACCAGGTCCAGGTGCGCGGCGAACACCTCGTCCCGGCCGGGGCACCCGGCGCTCACTCCGGCGGCACGGATCGCGGCGAGCAGGCGCAGGGTGAGCGGGTGCCGCGCATCGGCCTCCTGGACGCCGTCGGCGGGGATCCCGTAGCGGGCGCGGGCGCACTCGGCCTCGTCCGGCTCCAGGTCGCCGACGGCAAGCGCGGCCGGCAGTCGCCGGACCGGGCGGGCCGGGGTGTGCAGCGCCCCGGCCGGGTACAGGGCGCCGGCCCGCTCCCAATACTCGGGCCGGGTGGCCACGACGAGTCGGACGCCGGTCGCACGCAGCCAGGTGGCGGTGGCTCCGGTCCAGGCCGCGAGGCGGTGTGAGAGCTGCGGCGGCATCTCCTCGGGCGTGTCCAGCACCACCAGCAGCGGCCGCCCGGCCCGTGCCGCCACCCGGGCCACGCTCCCGGCCACGCCCTCCCCGCCGAAGGCGGTGGCGGGTCGGGCTCCGGCGCGTGGGCGGGGTTCGGGCGCTGAGGAGGCTCCGGAGAACGAAGGGGCTCCGGGGGGCGAGGAGGCTCCGGGGGGTGAAGGGGCCCCGGGGGGTGAAGGGGCCCCGGCGAAGGAAGGGGCTCCGGCGAAGGGAGGGGCCTCGGCGGGCGGTGAGGCCTCGGGACGTCCGTGCGCCACGGTGGGGCGGTTGGTCGGGGTGGCCCCGCCGGTCCTGGCCGTCGGGACGGTGGCCGGGAAGCTCTCGCCTGCGCAACCCGCCGGACCGTCAGGCCCTCCCCCCTGCCCCGCACCTCCCGGCCGGTCCACGCCACCCGCCTCACCCGCACCGGTAGCACCGCCCCGCGCAGCCGCCACGGACCCCCTGTCCGTCCGAACCCCGGTTCCCCCCACCGCTACGCCGAATCCGGACTTCCACACCGCCCCCGACCCGGCACCCTCGGGAAATTCCCCGGCCCCGAACCCGGCCGACACCCCTGACCTGCGTCCCGACCAGGCATCCAGCCCCGCCCACGCACCCGCCCCGACCCGCGTCCCCGAGCCCGTCGCCGTACTCGTTCCCGGCGCCGGTCCCGCTTCCGCCCCCGGTGCAGCTGCCGTACCCGCTGCCGCACCCACCCCCGCGTCCGGCCCGGCCCAGCCACCCTCCGTGGCGTCCCACCCCGCCCCCGGCCCCACCGCCACCCGCGGATCCGCCCAAGCCCCCGACCCGACCCCGACCCCCACCTCCGGCCCGACCCAGGTCTCCGTCCCCGCACCCCAACCGGCGGCCGCCGCCCAAGCCCGCGCCCCCGCGTCGAATCCGAACCCGGGTCCTGGCCCGGATCCCGACCCGGGACCCGCCGCCACTCCGGCCAACCCCCGGGCGCCGCCCAGGACTCGGGAGATCGCGTCGGCCAAGGAGCCGTCGTCGGCGCGCAGGTCCGCGCCCCGGAGCCACACGGTCGGGGCGGGGCGGGGGCCGCGCGCCCGTGCGGTGGTCAGGGTGGCGAGTGCCGTGGTGCGCCCGGTACCGGGGTTTCCGACCATGCCGAGGACGCACCGGTCCCCTACGGTGAAGGCCGCCAGCGCGGCGGCGAGCACGGGCCGGGCCACCGGCTCGGGTTCGGGTTCGGGCCCCGGGGCGGCCGGCGTCGGCCCGACCGGGAAGGCCGCGCCGACGGTGGCCGCCGACAGCGCCAGGGCGCCCGCGAGGTTCAAGTCGGCTCCGTACCCGGGAACGGTCTCGGAGTTACGTTCCAGCAGGAGCGCGAGGGGACCGCCGGGAGCGGCTGCGGCGGCGGCCCGCAACGGCAGGGCGAACACCCCGGAGCGGTGCTCCGCTTCCAGAGCGGTGCCCAGTACCGCGAGCACCGCTCCCGTCGCCGCGTCCAGGACCGGCCCCCCGCCGGCCCCACCGCCCGGTCCGAGGGCGTCCCGACCGGCGGTGCCGATCGCGAGCTCGACCGTGACGGGCAGCACGCGGGACCACCCCGCCGCGCTGTACGTGACCCCCGCACCCGCCCCGAGCACCCGCGCCTGTCGCCAGCCCCGGGCGAGGAGCCGTACGGACGTCCCCACGGGAAGCTCCTCCCGCATCGCCACCGGCAGCGGCCGTAGCCCGAGGCCATCGGTCCGCACCAGGGCCAACGCCACCTCGGGCAGCGGCGTCACGTCGGCCGGTTCCGCGAGCCAGGTCCGCCCGCCGGGTGCGTGCACCACGATCCGGCCCGGTCCGTCGACGGCCTCGTGGCTGGTGATCACCGTGCCGCGATCGTCGGCCAGGAACCCCGTACCGAGCGGCCGCCCGCCCGGATCACAGATCCTGACGAGCCCCTCGACCCCCGACACCCCCCCGGGTGCCCCACCCCGCGCCGTCCCCGGGGGAACCGGGGGAACCGGGGGAACCGGGCTCCTCGCGGCGGCGCCGAACGCCGCCCCCACGCCCGCCGTGACCTCGTCCGTCATCGCCGCACCACTCCCCCGCCGCGAGCTCCGTGCTCATGACGGTAGGCAAGTGAAGATCAGCACCAAAAGAACGCAGGGCGAACGCGCCCCCATACGCTCCCTCCATTCACTCCGAGCGCCTGCTCGGACGGGTGAACAAGGGGCTCCGGGTGGATAGAGACTTACCCGAGGGGGGTCGTGGAGCGGTGAGCAGCAGACCTCGTGCGCTCACCGCTCCACGTCAACACCCAACCCCATCCGGCCCGCTCCGGCCCGATCCGGCCCGGCCAAGTCCACACGACCCCGGCCGAGACCACCGGCACACGATCCGTCAGACGAAGACCGCCAGCGACTTCGCCTTGCCGCCCTTGCTCTCCACGAGCCCGAGCAGCTGGCCCTGCGGCCCGTACACGGCGACCGTGCGGCCGTCCCGGTACTCGTCCGGCATCTCGATCCGCACCCCGTTGCCGAGCAGCGACGCCCGGCGGGAGTCCAGGTCCCAGCGCGGGAACGCGGCGGCCGCGGCCTCGCCGATCGGCATGACGGTCAGCTCCTCCTGGAGCTGGTCCAGGGTGCGGGCCTTGTCGAGCTTGTACGGGCCGACCCGCGTGCGCCGCAGCGCCGTCAGGTGTCCACCCACGCCCAGGTCCGCACCGAGGTCACGGGCGAGCGCCCGGATGTACGTACCGCTGGAGCAGACGACGGAGACGACCAGGTCGACGACCTTCGTGCCGTCCTCGGCCTCCGCCTCCCGCATGTCGTACACGTGGAACGACGAGATGGTCACCGGGCGGGCCGGGATCTCGAAGTCCTCACCGTCGCGGGCGCGCTTGTACGAGCGCACGCCCTTGATCTTGATCGCGCTGACCTTCGACGGGACCTGCATGATCTCGCCGCTCAGCTTGGCGATGCCCGCGTCCACGCCCTCGCGGGTGACGGCGGAGGCATCGGTGGACGAGATGATCTCGCCCTCGGCGTCGTCCGTGAGGGTGTCCTGCCCGAGACGGATCGTCCCGAGGTACTCCTTCTCCGTCAGCGCGAGGTGACCGAGGAGCTTGGTCGCCTTCTCGACACCGAGGACGAGGACGCCCGTCGCCATCGGGTCGAGGGTGCCCGCGTGGCCGACGCGGCGGGTCTTGGCGATCCCGCGCATCTTGGCGACCACGTCGTGCGAAGTGAAGCCGGACGGCTTGTCGACGATGACCAGGCCGTCCGGCGTCTTCTGTCCTGCTTCGGTGCTCATTCCGCGGCTGCGTCCTCGTCGTCCTCGTCGCCCGGCTTCTTGTACGGGTCGGCTTCGCCGGCGTACTGGGCGCCGGAGGACACCTCGCGCACCTGGGCGTCGGAGGAGCGCGCCTTGTCGAGGAGGTCCTCGATGGTCTTCGCGTTCTCGGGGAGGGCGTCCGCCACGAAGGTCAGGGTGGGCGTGAACTTGGTCCCCGCCGCCCGGCCGACCGCGGAACGCAGCACGCCCTTGGCGCTCTCCAGTCCCGCTGCCGCACTGGCCCGGTCCTCGTCGTCACCGTAGACCGTGTAGAAGACCGTGGCCTCCCGCAGGTCGCCGGTGACCCTGGTGTCCGTGATGGTCACGTGCGTACCGAGGCGGGGGTCCTTGACGCCGCGCAGCAGCTTCTCGGCCACCACCTCCCGGATGAGGTCCGCCAGCTTCTTCGCCCGCGCATTGTCGGCCACTGGTCCGTCTCCTTCTTCTGTCGTGCAGACAAGCTATGAATTCAGTCTTCATCACCGTGGAGACGCCGTCGTACCGACAGCAGCTCCACCTCGGGGCGCGCCGCGACCAGCCGCTCGCAGCGGTCCAGTACGTCCGACACGAATCCCACGTCGCCGCTCACCAGGGCCACCCCGATACGGGCCCTGCGGTGCAGGTCCTGGTCGCCGACCTCGGCCGCGCTCACGGAGAACTTGCGTTGGAGCTCGGCGACGATGGGCCGTACGACGGAGCGTTTCTCCTTCAGCGAGTGGACGTCGCCGAGGAGCAGATCGAAGGACAGAGTCCCCACGTACATGCAGTTCCGGATGTCCCGCCGGTTCGGGTTCGATGGCCTGCCGGGCCGTCGTCCGACAGGTGCCGCCGGGCCTCGCCCGGCGGTTCACCCGGCCGTGGCACGGCAGGATCACCGCACGCCCGGCTGGGTCATCAGAACCGTACACGCAACGGCCGGGGCCGATCGACGGATATTCCGCCGACCGGCCCCGGTGCTACGAGCTACGAGCGTGTGCGATGTGCCTCGCGCTTACGCGCGGGGCTTCTCGCGCATCTCGTACGTCGCGATGACGTCGTCGATCTTGATGTCGTTGAAGGAACCGAGGTTGATACCACCCTCGAAGCCTTCGCGGATCTCGGTGACGTCGTCCTTGAATCGGCGCAGACCCGAGATGGTGAGGTTCTCGGCGACGACCTTGCCGTCGCGCAGGAGCCGCGCCTTCGTGTTGCGCTTGACCTCGCCGGAGCGGATGAGAACACCCGCGATGTTGCCCAGCTTGGACGAGCGGAAGATCTCGCGGACCTCCGCCGTACCGAGCTCGACCTCTTCGTACTCCGGCTTGAGCAGACCCTTGAGGGCCGCCTCGATCTCCTCGATGGCCTGGTAGATCACCGAGTAGTAGCGGACGTCGACACCCTCGCGGTCCGCCATCTGCGCGGCGCGACCGGCCGCACGGACGTTGTAACCGATGACGATGGCGTCGGAGCCCATCGCCAGCGAGATGTCGGACTCGGTGACCGCACCCACACCGCGGTGCAGGACGCGGATGTCGACCTCTTCGCCGACGTCGAGCTGGAGCAGCGAGGACTCGAGGGCCTCGACCGCACCGGACGCGTCGCCCTTGATGATGAGGTTGAGTTCCTGGACCAGACCGGCCTTGAGGACCGAGTCGAGGTCTTCCAGGGACACCCGGCGGACGCGCTTGGCGAAGTTGGCGTTGCGCTCACGCGCAGCACGCTTCTCGGCGATCTGACGGGCGGTGCGGTCCTCGTCGACGACGAGGAAGTTGTCGCCGGCGCCGGGGACGTTGGTGAGACCCAGGACCAGGACGGGGGTCGAGGGACCCGCTTCCTCGACGTTGTTGCCCTTGTCGTCGAGCATGGCGCGCACTCGGCCGTAGGCGTCGCCCACGACCATCGTGTCGCCGACGCGGAGGGTACCGCGCTGGACGAGGACGGTGGCGACGGCACCGCGGCCGCGGTCGAGGTGGGACTCGATCGCAATACCCTGAGCGTCCTGCTCCGGGTTGGCGCGCAGGTCGAGCGAGGCGTCGGCGGTGAGGACGACGGCCTCCAGCAGGGAGTCGATGTGCAGACCCTGCTTGGCGGAGATGTCGACGAACATCGTGTCGCCGCCGTACTCCTCGGCGACCAGACCGAACTCGGTGAGCTGACCGCGCACCTTGACCGGGTCGGCACCCTCGACGTCGATCTTGTTGACCGCGACGACGATCGGGACGCCGGCGGCCTTGGCGTGGTTGAGCGCCTCGATCGTCTGCGGCATGACGCCGTCGTTGGCCGCGACCACGAGGATCGCGATGTCGGTC
Organism: Streptomyces sp. NPDC048383; assembly: GCF_040651775.1. NCBI lineage: Bacteria > Bacillati > Actinomycetota > Actinomycetes > Kitasatosporales > Streptomycetaceae > Streptomyces > Streptomyces sp. NPDC048383. Next base: position 145,913 of record NZ_JBEZKS010000004.1, on the reverse strand, counting down.
GACTTGGCACCACGGGCACGCATGGCGGTGAACGCCTCGTGACCGGGGGTGTCGATGAAGGTGATCTTGCGCTCTTCACCGTTGACCTCGGTGCCCACCTGGTAGGCACCGATGTGCTGGGTGATGCCACCGGCTTCGCCCGCGACGACGTTCGTCTTGCGGATGGCGTCGAGGAGGCGGGTCTTACCGTGGTCGACGTGACCCATGACGGTGACGACCGGCGGACGCGGCATGAGGTATTCCTCGCCGCCCTCGTCCTCGCCGAACTCGATGTCGAAGCCCTCGAGGAGCTCGCGGTCCTCTTCCTCCGGGCTGACGATCTGAACGACGTAGTTCATCTCGCCGGCCAGCATTTCGAGGGTCTCGTCGGAGACGGACTGCGTGGCGGTGACCATCTCGCCGAGGTTCATCATCACGGCGACGAGCGACGCCGGGTTGGCGTTGATCTTCTCCGCGAAGTCGGTGAGGGAGGCACCGCGCGACAGGCGCACGGTCTCGCCGCCACCGCGCGGCAGCATCACGCCGCCGACGGACGGGGCCTGCATGGCCTCGTACTCCTGGCGCCTCTGACGCTTGGACTTGCGTCCACGACGCGCGGGACCACCGGGACGGCCGAAGGCACCCTGCGTGCCACCACGGGCATTGGGACCACCGGGACGCCCGGCGAAGCCGGGACGACCGCCGCCACCGGCACCGGCCGGGCCGCCGCCGAAGCCGCCGCCACCCGGACGCGGGCCGCCGAAGCCGCCGCCACCCGGACGCGAGCCCGGACCGGCCGGACGACCGGCGAAGCCGCCGCCCGCGGGACGACCGGCGCCACCGGGACGGGCACCGCCCGCACCGGGACCACGGCCACCGGGGCCGCCGCCGGGACGGGGACCGGGACCACCGGCAGCGGGACGCTGCGGCATCATGCCCGGGTTGGGACGGTTACCACCGGGAGCACCGCCGGGGCCACCGGGACGTGCGCCGCCCTGCGGACGCGGCATGCCGCCCGGGGTCGGACGAGCGCCGCCGGGACCACCCTGCGGACGCGGGGCGCCACCGGGGCCGCCCTGCGGACGGGGAGCACCCTGACCGCCACCGGCGCCGGGGGCACCGGGACGCGGGGCGCCGGCCGGACGGGGCGCCTGCGGGCGCGCCATGCCGGTCGAGCCACCGGAGGTGAAGGGGTTGTTGCCCGGACGGGGACCGGCCGGACGGGCGCCCTGGGGGCGCGGGGACTGGGCACCACCGGCGGCGGGACGCTGTCCCTGACCACCGGGGGCGTTGCCGGCCGGACGCGGGGCGCCGGGACGGGCGCCGGCCTGGCCACCCTGACCCTGGGCCGGACGCTGCTGCGCCGGACGGGGGCCGGGAGCGGCGGCGGGACGCTCGGTGCGCGCCGGGGCGGCGGCCGGAGCCGCCGGGGGCGCGGAGAACTCGGTCGCCACGGGCGCCGCCGGAGCGGGCTTCGGGGCGGCCGGAGCCTTCGGGCCGGGACGCGGGCCGGAGGCGGCCGGAGTCACCGGGGCGGGCGCCGCGGGGGCGACCGGAGCCTCGGCGACGACCGGCTTGGGGGCCGGTGCGCCGGGCTTGGGGGCAGCGGGACGCGCCGGGGCGGGAGCCCCGGGCTTGGCGGGTGCGGCGCTGCGGGGCGCACCCGGCTTCGCAGCGGACTTGCCGGCGTTGCCGCCGGGCCCCTGCAGTGCGTCGGTCAACTTGCGTACAACCGGCGCCTCGATCGTCGAGGACGCCGAACGGACGAACTCACCGAGTTCCTGGAGCTTGGCCATGACGACCTTGCTCTCAACTCCGAACTCCTTTGCGAGTTCGTATACCCGGACCTTAGCCACTTCGCTCCTTTTAGGTCCGGGTTACGCCGGACCGTCGCTACTTCATGGGCGTACTCATCGCGTACTCATCGAGTGGTGCTCATCGCAATCTCGACCTACTTCCAACTCGCGAGGTACCTGACCGCACGGGTTACCCGTGCCGTTCTTCTTGCTCTTACGGTGTCGCCTCGGCCGGTACGGCCAAAGCCGTACGCAGTTCCGCCGTGTCGAGCGCTCCGGCGGACCGGAGGGCCCGGGGGAACGCCCGGCGGCGGACCGCCTGGTCGAGACAGACCACGGCGGGGTGCACGTAGGCACCCCGGCCGGGCAGCGTACCGCGTGGATCGGCGACGCATTGGTCACCGATCGCCACGATGCGCAGCAGATCGCTCTTGGCCGCTCGCTCCCGACACCCCACACAGGTTCGTTCGGGGCATGCGCGGGCTTGCGTCCGGCCAGACACGCCTAAGTCTACCTCCCCGTAGCGACCTCACCCCTTCAGGTGAAAAATCGAACGGATATCGTGTTGTTTCTCAGGGGACTCCGAGGTTTCGGAGTCCCCTGTCTACCGGCGGGGAACCCCCGACCGGTACCGGTTTATTCCCGGCCGCGTCCCTGGTCGCGGCCGTCGCGCCCGCCGTCACGGTCCGAGCCGCGGTCGCGGTCGTCCCCGTCGGCGGCCGGCTCGGTGTCCGGGCGGATGTCGATGCGCCAGCCGGTGAGGCGCGCGGCGAGGCGGGCGTTCTGGCCCTCCTTGCCGATGGCCAGCGACAGCTGGTAGTCCGGCACGGTGACGCGCGCGGACCGGGTGTCCCAGTCCACGACGTCGACCGCGCTCACCCGGGCGGGTGACAGCGCGTTCGCGACCATCTCCGCCGGGTCGTCCGACCAGTCGACGATGTCGATCTTCTCGCCGTGCAGCTCGGCCATGACGTTGCGCACACGGCTGCCCATCGGGCCGATGCAGGCGCCCTTGGGGTTCAGGCCGGAGCGGGTCGACCGGACGGCGATCTTGGTGCGGTGACCGGCCTCACGGGCGATCGCGGAGATCTCGACGCTGCCGTCGGCGATCTCCGGGACCTCCAGGGAGAAGAGCTTCTTCACCAGGTTGGGGTGGGTGCGCGACAGGGTCACGGACGGACCGCGGACACCCTTCGCCACCCGCACGACGTACGCCTTCAGGCGCAGCCCGTGCGTGTACTCCTCGCCGGGCACCTGCTCCTGCACCGGCAGGATGGCTTCCAGCTTGCCGATGTCGACGAGGACGTTCTTGGGGTCCTTGCCCTGCTGGACGACGCCGGTGATGACGTCGCCCTCGCGGCCGGCGAACTCGCCGAAGGTCAGGTCGTCCTCGGCGTCGCGCAGACGCTGGAGGATCACCTGCTTGGCGGTCGTCGCGGCGATGCGCCCGAAGTCCGACGGCGTGTCGTCGAACTCCTTGGGCTCCTGGCCCTCTTCGAGGTCCCTCGGGTCCTCCGTCGCCCACACGACCACGTGACCGTTGGTGCGGTCGAGCACCACGCGGGCGCGGCGGAAGCTGCCCTCGGTGCGGTGGTACGCGATGAGGAGGGCCGACTCGATCGCTTCGACGAGCAGGTCGAACGAGATCTCCTTCTCGCGGACCAGACCCCGCAGGGCACTCATGTCGATGTCCACGGCTACGCCTCCTCTTCCTTCTTGTCCTTGCGGTTGAACTCGATTTCGACACGCGCCCTGGCGATGTCGGCGAACGCGATGCGGCGGGTGGTCGCCTTGCGGCCCTTCACACCCGGAACTTCGAGGTCCATGCCCTCGTCGTCGACGTCGAGGATGCGGGCGATCAGTTCCCCGGCACCCTTTTCACCGTCGGCGGTCAGCTGAAACTTGACGAGACGGCCGGTCGCCCGAACGTAGTGACGGTGCTCGGTGAGCGGGCGGTCCGCACCCGGGGAGCTGACTTCGAGGACGTACTCGTCCTCGCCCATCGCGTCGGAGGCGTCGAGCGCGTCGGACACCTCACGACTCAGCTCGGCACAGGCGTCGAGTTCCACACCCTCGTCGGAATCCACGATGACCCGCAGCATCCGGCGCTTGCCCGCCTTGGACAGCTCGATCTCTTCGAGGTCCAGGCCCTTGGCGGCGACGAGCGGCTCCAGCAGTCCGCGCAGCCTGTCGCTCTGGGTGGTGCTCATCCGGGTGACTCCTCGGCCGCGTGTGCTGTTGTGGTTTTCCGTCGCGTGTCAGGTCAAAGGGTATCCGGTCGCGAGGGGTGTTGCCGTCCGCGCTGCGGACGCGACCCCCGGGTACCGTGATCACACCCTGTCCCGCCATCACCCCGAGGACGACGCCCGTGCCCTGGACCCTGCCCTTGAGGCCCTCGCGAAGGCGCCTGCTCGTCGGAGCCGCCGGCGCGGCCGGGGCCGCGCTGCTCCCCGGGTGTTCCGGCGGGGGCGACCCGTCGGACGCCGATACCGGCGTGCCGCTCGAACGGCGCATCCGGGAGGGCGCCGTTCGGGACAGCGAGCGGCTGCTGGAACGTTACGACGCCACCGCCGCCGCCCATCCGGCCCTCGCCGCCCGCCTCGCGCCGATGCGGACGGCCGTCGCGGCGCACGTCGCGGCCCTGGCCCTGCCGGGCCCGGCCGGCCGTACGCCGTCGGCCACGACCGAGCCGCTGTCCGCCGGCGCCTCCGCCGCCCCCGCGGGAACGCCCTCGGCGCGCCCCGACCCGGTCCCGCCGAAGGAGGTCGACGCCCTGGCCGCGCTGGCGGACGCCGAACGGGACCTGTCCGAGGCCCGCACGGCCTCGCTGGCCGGCGCGCCCGGTGAGGTGGCCCGACTGTTGGCCTCGGTGGCCGCGTGCGGGGCCGTCCACACCTACCTGCTGACCGCCACCCCCACCCCGGGAGCCGCTTCGTGAAGCCCGAACCCTCCCCCGCCGGCCGTCCGCTGGCGGCGGCCCAGGCCGCGCTGGCCGCCGAGCACTCGGCGGCGTACGCCTACGGGGTGATCGGCGCCCGCGCCTCGGCCGCCCGGGCCGCCGAGGCCCGCGAGGCGTACGGCGAGCACCTCGCCCGCCGGGATTCCCTGACCCGCACGGTGCGGGAGCTGGGCGGCTCGCCCCGGCCGTCGGAGGCGGCGTACGCCCTGCCCTTCGAGCTGCGCGCGCCGGCGGACGCCGAGCGGCTGGCCGCCGAGATCGAGGACCGGGTGGCGGGCGCGTACTCGGACCTGGTGCGGGCGGCGGACGGCCGGTTGCGCCGCGAGGCCGCCGACGCGCTGAGCGCCTCGGCCGTCCGCGCGGCGCGGTGGCGCGGTGTCGGCGTAGCCTTCCCTGGGCTCACGGAAAAGCGCTGAGGAGGCGCGACGGGGCCCGGTACGGCTGAAAGGGATCACGCACGCATGGCTTTCGAACCGCCGCAGCGGCTTGTACGGGCGCTCGGCGAGACGCCCGGGACGGCTCAGGACACGGACTGGCTGGAGCGGTTGCCCCGGCTCGCCGACGAGGCGCTCTCCCGGCGGGGCGTGTCGGCCCAGCGGGTCCAGGCCCCCGGCGGCCGCAGCAGTCTGGTGCTCCTCGTCCACTACGCCGACGGCACCCCGGCGGCCCTGAAGCTGGCCCCGCCGGCCGCCCGGCCGGAGCGGGAGCTCGCCGCGCTGGCGCACTGGGGCGGCTTCGGAGCCGTACGGGTCCTCGACTCGCGCCACCACGAGGACGACGGCGGGCTGCTCCTGGAGCGGCTCCACCCCGAGGTGTCGCTGCGGTCGCTGCCCGAGGCGAAGGCGCTGCTGGAGGCCTGCGGCACGCTGCGCCGGCTGTGGGTGGAGCCGCCGCCGGAGCACCGCTTCGAGACGGTGGCCGAGCGCACGGCCCCGCAGTGCGAGGCCCTGCGCGCGGCGCCGCCGGAGTTGCGGGCGCTCGCGGACGCGGCGGTGGCGGCACGGGAGGAGCTGACGGCCGCGCCGGCCGAGGATCTCCTGCTGCACGGCGCGTTCCGGCAGGGCAAGGTGCTGGCCGGGGAGCGGGCGCCGTGGCTGACGGTGGGTCCGGATCCGCTGGTCGGCGAGCGGGCGTACGACCTGGCCCGGCTGGTCCGGGACCGGTTGGAGGACCAGGTCGCCTCCTCGACGGGGGCCTCCGGGGCCCGCCGGCGGGTGAACAAGCTGGCGGATTCGTTGGAGGTGGACCGCGAGCGGCTGCGGGGCTGGACGGTGTTCCGGGCGGTGGAGTCCGGTCACCGGGCGCTGGCCGCCGGGCGGCGGCGGGACGCGGAGCTGTTGCTGGAGTTCGCGGCCTGGTTGTAGGGCATACCGTAGGTAAAGGTGTATGTCCGGCAGGGGGCCGTCATGGTCGAGGAACTGCTGACTGCGGCGATCGCCGCGGGTGTCGGGGTGGTCGCGTACGCGGTGACCGCCGCCCGGGTGGTGAAGCAGTACGAGCGGGGCGTGGTGTTCCGCTTCGGTCGGTTGCGCCGGGGCGTTCGCGGGCCCGGGTTCACGCTGGTGGTGCCGGGGGTCGACCGGCTCCGCAAGGTGAACATGCAGATCGTGACGATGCCGGTGCCGGCCCAGGAGGGCATCACCCGGGACAACGTCACGGTGCGGGTGGACGCGGTCGTCTACTTCAAGGTCGTGAACGCGGCCGACGCGATCGTGGAGGTGGAGGACTACCGGTTCGCGGTCTCCCAGATGGCGCAGACCTCCCTGCGGTCGATCATCGGCAAATCGGACCTGGACGACCTGCTGTCGAACCGTGAGCAGCTGAACCAGGGGCTGGAGCTGATGATCGACAGCCCGGCCGTCGGGTGGGGCGTGCAGATCGACCGGGTGGAGATCAAGGACGTGTCGCTGCCGGAGACGATGAAGCGGTCGATGGCGCGTCAGGCGGAGGCGGACCGCGAGCGTCGCGCCCGGGTGATCAACGCGGACGCGGAGCTGCAGGCGTCGAAGAAGCTGGCGGAGGCGGCGGCGGTGATGTCGGAGCAGCCGGCGGCCCTCCAGTTGCGGCTGCTCCAGACGGTGGTCGCGGTCGCCGCGGAGAAGAACTCCACGCTGGTGCTGCCGTTCCCGGTGGAGCTCCTGCGCTTCCTGGAACGCGCCGCGCCGGCCGCCCAGCCCCCGCCCCCGCCGCCGGCTCCACCGCGGGCGGAGGCCGGGCCGCAGGACGCCGACGGAACGGGCGACCGGGGCCCCCAAGGGACGGCCTAGCCGTTCGTGAGGCGGGTCAGGGCCTCCTCCAGGGTGAGTTCCTCGCGGGTGCCGGTGGCGCGGTCCTGGAGTTCGACGACGCCGTCGGCCGAGCGGCGGCCCGCCACCAGGAGGTGGGGGACTCCGATCAGTTCGGCGTCGGTGAGCTTCACGCCGGGGGACAGTCCGGGCCGGTCGTCGAGCAGCACCCGGCGGCCGGCCGCGGCCAGTTCGCCGGCCGCACGTTCCGCCAGGGCGAGCGGGACGGCCTTGCCCGCGGCGACGACGTGCACGTCGGCCGGGGCCACCTCGGCGGGCCAGCACAGGCCGCGGTCGTCCGCGGTCTGCTCCGCGAGGGCGGCGACGGCGCGGGAGACCCCGATGCCGTAGGAGCCCATGGTGACCCGGACGGGCTTGCCCTCGCGGCCGAGCACGTCGAGGCCGAAGGCGTCCGCGTACTTGCGGCCGAGCTGGAAGATGTGCCCGATCTCGATCGCCCGGTCCAGCCGCAGGCCGGCGCCGCAGGCGGGGCAGGGGTCGCCCGGTTCGACGACGACCACGTCGAGGTACCGGTCCACCTCGAAGTCGCGGCCGCAGACCACGTTCCGGGCGTGGGTGCCCGCCCGGTTGGCGCCGGTCACCCAGGACGTGCCGGGCGCCACGCGGGGGTCGGCGAGGTAGCGGACCTTCTCCAGGCCCTGCGGGCCCACGTAGCCGCGTACCAGGTCGGGGCGGTCGGCGAAGTCCTCGGCGGTCACGAGTTCCACGACGGCGGGCGCCAGGTGCTCGCCGAGCTTGCCGAGATCGACCTCGCGGTCGCCGGGGACGCCGACGGCCACGATCTCTCCGTCGACCTTGACCAGCAGGTTCTTCAGGGTCGCCGACGCGGGGACGTCGAGGAAGGCCGCCAGGGACTCGATGGTCGGGGTGTCGGGGGTGTCCAGTTCCTCGACGGGTCCGTGCTCGCCCCCGGCCGCGGTGAGGGCGAAGGTGACGGCCTCGGTGTTGGCCGCGTAGTCGCAGGAGGGGCAGTCGACGAAGGTGTCCTCGCCGGCGCCGGCGGGCGCGAGGAACTCCTCGGACGCCGAGCCGCCCATGGCCCCGGACACCGCCGACACGATGCGGTGGTCGAGCCCGAGCCGCCGGAAGATCCGTACGTACGCCTCGCGGTGGAGCCGGTAGGACTCGGCGAGGCCCTCGTCGGAGACGTCGAAGGAGTACGAGTCCTTCATCTGGAACTCGCGTCCGCGCAGCACCCCGGAGCGGGGGCGGGCCTCGTCGCGGTACTTCGTCTGGATCTGGTAGAGCATGACCGGCAGGTCCTTGTAGGAGGTGCACTGGTCCTTCACGACGAGGGTGAAGATCTCCTCGTGGGTGGGGCCGAGCAGGTAGTCGGCGCCCTTGCGGTCCTTGAGCCGGAACAGCAGGTCGCCGTACTCCGTCCAGCGGCCGCTGACCTCGTACGGTTCCTTCGGCAGCAACGCGGGGAGCAGCACCTCCTGGGCGCCGATGGCGTCCATCTCCTCGCGGACGACGCGCGTGACGTTGTCCAGGACCCGCTTGCCGAGCGGCAGCCAGGTCCAGACGCCCGCGGAGCTGCGCCGTACGTAGCCGGCGCGGACCAGGAGTCGGTGGCTGAGGGTCTCGGCGTCCGCCGGGTCCTCGCGGAGGGTCTTGGCCATGAGGCGGGACATGCGCTGCACGTGTGGGGTGGACATGTTCGGAGGCTACCGGGACCGGCGGGGGCTCCGACAACCCGTTTCAGGGCCGGGGGTCGGGCCGCAGCAGCGGCAGGGGCGCGCCCATGACGGCGTACGGGAGGCTCGCGCTCGGGAACTGGACGCGGCGGGCGAGGTCCCGGTAGCCGAGGGCGGCGTAGAGGCCGCGGGCCGGGCTGTCGGTGTCGATGGCGGAGAGGATCGAGCGGGGTTCCTCGGCGCTGTCGGTGATCCGGGTGATGAGGCCGCGGCCGACGCCGCGGCCCTGGAAGCCGGGGTGGACGTGCAGTTCGGTGATGACGAAGGCGTCGTCGAGCCAGCCGTCGGCGCCGCCGGCGCGCAGGTACGGTTCGACGATCGTGGACCACCAGTGGCCGCGGTCGTTGGGCATGCCGTAGACGAAGGCGGCGAGGGCGCCGTCGTCGGTGAAGGCGCCGAGCGCGCGGGCGCCGCGGCTGGTCATGTGGCGCTGGACGATGTAGCGCCGGATGCCGACCTCCTCCTCGCTGAGCCCGAAGGCCACGGCCTGCACGCGCAGGGCCTCGTCCACGCGTTCGGCGAGGTCGAGGGGGCCGATGCGGAGTCCGGCGGGCCGTGCGGGGTCTTCGCCCCCGGGGGTAGGCAGCATGCGGCGACCTTACTTCGGGGTGGGGCCGGTGCGGTACGGCTCGGGCGGCGGAAGCGGCCACGGCCGGGGCGGCGCCGGCGGGGTCAGAACAGGACGCTCATGAACGCGCCGGTCTCGCGGAAGCCGACCCGGCGGTAGGCGGCGCGCGCGGCGGTGTTGAAGTCGTTGACGTAGAGGCTGACGACGGGCGCGACGTCGCGCAGGGCGTAGGCGACGACGGCCGCCATGCCGGCTTCGGAGTGGCCGCGGCCCCGGTGGTCGGGGTCGACCCACACGCCCTGGATCTGGCAGGCGCGGGCGGTGGCGGCGCCGATCTCGGCCTTGAAGACGACCTTGCCGTCGTCGATGCGGGCGAAGGAGCGGCCGGTGCCGACGAGTTCGGCGACGCGGGCCTGGTAGAGGAGTCCGCCGTCCCCGGCCATCGGGGAGATGCCGACCTCCTCGGTGAACATGGCGACGCAGGCGGGCATGATCAGGTCCATCTCGTCCTTGCGGACCCGGCGGACGCGCGGATCGGCGGTGACCGTGGTGGAGGGCTGTTCCATGACCATCAGGGGTTGGCGGGGGCGGACGTCGCGGGCGGGGCCCCAGCTGGGTTCGAGGAGTTGCCACAGCAGCCGGGTGGCTTCGGCGGGGCCGACGATGGAGGAGCAGCGACGGCCGGTGCGGCGGGCGCGCTCGGCGAAGGCGCGGACGGCGTCGGGTTCGGCGCAGACGGGCACCAGGTTGGCGCCGGCGTAGCACAGGGAGCGCAGCCGGCCGTCGGTGTACCAGCCCCACATCTCGCCGCCGAGCCGCCAGGGGTCGAGGCCGGCGACCTGGACCCGGGAGGCGACGAAGGCGTTCTCGACCGGCGCGCGCCCGAGGACTTCGAGGGCGGCGTCGAGATCACTGGGCTCAAGGACCCTGGTGGTGGTCTGCGTCAACACTGGGGCCTCACCATGCAAGTCTGCTGATCTCCGCACTGTACCCGGCGGGGCCTCGGGATGCCGCCTCCCACGGTCACGAAAGAGCCCCGGCCCCGGCCCCGAGCTGCGGGAACGGGGCCGGGGCCGGAGCTGCGGGAGCTACACGCCGATGGCCACGGTGGGCTCGCCGGAGGGGATGCCGTCCTTCTCCATCTGCTCGGCGATCTTCATCGCCTCTTCGATGAGCGTCTCGACGATCTTCGACTCGGGGACGGTCTTGATGACCTCGCCCTTGACGAAGATCTGGCCCTTGCCGTTGCCGGAGGCGACGCCGAGGTCGGCCTCGCGGGCCTCGCCGGGGCCGTTGACGACGCAGCCCATGACGGCGACGCGCAGCGGAACCTCCATCCCCTCCAGGCCCGCCGTGACCTCCTCGGCCAGCTTGTAGACGTCGACCTGGGCGCGACCGCAGGAGGGGCAGGAGACGATCTCCAGCCGGCGGGGCTTGAGGTTCAGGGACTCCAGGATCTGGATGCCGACCTTGATCTCCTCGACGGGCGGGGCGGAGAGGGAGACGCGGATGGTGTCGCCGATGCCCTCGGAGAGGAGCGCGCCGAAGGCGACGGCGGACTTGATGGTGCCCTGGAAGGCGGGTCCGGCCTCGGTGACACCGAGGTGGAGCGGGTAGTCGCAGGCGGCGGCGAGCTGGCGGTAGGCGTTGACCATGACGACCGGGTCGTTGTGCTTGACCGAGATCTTGATGTCGCTGAAGCCGTGCTCCTCGAAGAGGGAGGCCTCCCACAGCGCGGACTCGACGAGCGCCTCGGGGGTGGCCTTGCCGTACTTCTTCAGCAGTCGGGCGTCCAGGGAGCCCGCGTTGACGCCGATCCGGATCGGGGTGCCCGCGTCCTTGGCGGCGCGCGCGATCTCCTTGACCTTGTCGTCGAACTGCTTGATGTTGCCCGGGTTCACGCGGACGGCGGCGCAGCCGGCGTCGATGGCGGCGAACACGTACTTGGGCTGGAAGTGGATGTCCGCGATGACCGGGATCTGCGACTTCTTCGCGATGACGGCGAGGGCGTCGGCGTCGTCCTGCGTCGGGCAGGCCACGCGGACGATGTTGCAACCGGAGGCGGTCAGCTCGGCGATCTGCTGGAGCGTGGCCCCGATGTCGGACGTGCGGGTGGTGGTCATCGACTGCACCGAGATGGGCGCGTCGCCACCGACGGCCACGGAACCGACCTGGATCTTGCGGCTGACCCTGCGGTCGGCAAGCTTCGTCGGCACGGCCGGCATTCCGAGTGAGATGGCAGTCATCTGCTGTGCAACCCCAAGGTGTGGATCGAGGTCCCGAGATCGGCGGGCTCCGGTCTTCGAGATTACGCCAAGCAGCACGCGCCCCTTGCATCCGAGGGGGTGTGCCACCCGAACGTAGGGAGCCGGGCACGATGCGTGCCCGGCTCCGACCGGTCTGCTGTAGTGCGGCGGCGGCTAGGTGATCTTGATGGGGTTCACCACGTCCGCGACGAGGACCAGCAGCGTGAAGCAGACGAAGAGCCCGGCGACCACGTACGCGGCGGGCATCAGCCGTGCCACGTCGAACGGGCCGGGGTCGGCGCGCCGCAGGAGCCGTGCCACGTTGCGCCGCAGGGACTCCCACAGGGCGCCGGCGATGTGCCCGCCGTCCAGGGGCAGCAGGGGCAGCATGTTGAACAGGAAGAGCGAGAGGTTGAACATGCCCAGGACGTTCAGCATGATCGACATGCGCTGTTCGCCCGGAATGTCCAGGGTCGCGATCTCGCCGCTGATGCGGGCCGCTCCGACGATGCCCATCGGGGAGTCCTGCTCGCGTTCGGCGCCGCCGAAGGCCGCGTCCCACAGGGCCGGGATCTTGGCGGGGAGCTGGATCAGGCCCTGCACGCTGCCCTCGACGATCTCGCCCATGTGGTCCACGGACTCGCCGAAACCGAGGGCCGCGACCTCCGTCTTCGGGCTGAAGCCGAGCCAGCCCGCCGTCACGTACTCGCCCTTGACGTAGCCGCCGTGCCCGTCGGTCCGGGCGACCTTGTTCTCGATCAGGTTGACCGGCAGGGTCAGTTCGCGGCCGTCGCGCACGACGGTGACGGTGGCGGGTCCGACGGTGTCGCGGATCCGCTGTTGCAGGGCGGACCAGTCGGCGACCTCGCGGCCGTCGAAGGCGACGATGCGGTCACCGGCCGTGAGGCCGGCCAGCTTGGCCGGCGCGACCGGGTCGCTGTCCTTGCACACCTCCCGGTTCTCGCTCTGCTGGATCACGCAGGGCGAGACGGTGGCGACCTGGGTGGTGGTGCGGTTGATCCCGAAGGTCATCCAGACGCCGAAGAAGATCGCGAGGGCGAGCACCAGGTTCATGAAGGGGCCCGCGAACATCACGATCACGCGCTTCCACGGCTTGCGCGTGTAGAAGAGCCGCGATTCGTCGCCGGGCTGGAGCTCCTCGTAGGCCGCCGAACGGGCGTCCTCGATCATCGACCGGAACGGCGACGTGGAGCGGGCGGTGACCTTGCCGTCCTCGCCGGGCGGGAACATCCCGATCATGCGGATGTAGCCGCCCATCGGGATGGCCTTGATCCCGTACTCGGTGTCGCCCTTCTGGCGCGACCAGATGGTCCGGCCGAAGCCGACCATGTACTGGGGCACGCGGATGCCGAAGAGCTTGGCCGTGGAGAGGTGGCCGAGCTCGTGCCAGGCGATCGAGAAGAGCAGGCCGACCACGAAGACGACCACACCGATCAAGGTCAGCAGTATCGTCATGCGCTCGCCTCCACGGCGGCGCGAGCCGCCATCTCCCGTGCCCGGGCCCTGGCCCAGGTCTCCGCTTCCAGGACGTCCGCGACGCTCAGCGAGGTTCCCGCTCGCGGCACGCCGTGTTCATCGACCACGGCAGAGACCGTATCCATGATTGCTGTGAACGGCAGCCGACCGGCCAAGAACGCCTCCACGCACTCCTCGTTCGCCGCATTGAACACCGCGGGGGCCGTGCCGCCCAGGGTGCCCACGTGGCGGGCCAGGCCGACCGCGGGGAAGGCCTCGGTGTCCAGGGGGAAGAACTCCCAGGTCGACGCCTTGGTCCAGTCGAAGGCGGGGGCCGCGTCCGGAACCCGTTCGGGCCAGCCGATGCCGATCGCGATGGGGCCGCGCATGTCGGGCGGGGTGGCCTGGGCGAGGGTGGAGCCGTCCGTGAACTCGACCATGGAGTGCACGTAGGACTGCGGGTGGACGACGACCTCGATGCGCTCGAAGGGGATGTCGTAGAGCAGGTGCGCCTCGATGACCTCCAGTCCCTTGTTGACCAGGGTCGCCGAGTTCACGGTGATCACCGGGCCCATGGCCCAGGTCGGGTGCGCGAGCGCGTCCTCGACGGTGACCCCGGCCAGTTCCGCGCGGGTGCGGCCGCGGAAGGGGCCGCCGGAGGCGGTGACGACGAGCTTGCGGACGTCGGCGCGGGTGCCGCCGGCCAGGGCCTGGAAGAGCGCCGCGTGCTCGGAGTCCACCGGGATGATCTGCCCGGGCTTCGCGAGGGCCTTGACCAGCGGACCGCCGACGATCAGCGACTCCTTGTTGGCCAGGGCCAAGGTCCGGCCCGCCCGCAGGGCGGCGAGGGTGGGCGCGAGGCCGATGGATCCGGTGATGCCGTTGAGGACGGTGTGGCACGGCGAGGCGGCCAGCTCGGCGGCCGCGTCGGGCCCGGCCAGGATTTCGGGCAGCGGCTCGGACGGTCCGTACTGGGCCCCGAGCGCCTCCTTCAGGGCCGGTACGACGTCCTCGCGGGCGACGGCCACCGTCCGCACCCGCAGCAGCCGCGCCTGCTCGGCGAGCAGCCCGACGCGCCCACCGGCGGCGGACAGCGCCGTGACGCGGAAGCGGTCCGGGTGGCGCAGGGCGAGATCGATGGCCTGGGTGCCGATGGACCCGGTCGACCCGAGGATGACGATGTCCCGGCGGCCGGCCGAGGCGTCGAAGAGGAGGTGCGGGTCGGCGAGGGGGGCTGGACTGTCGGTCATGCCCCCCATTGTGGCCGCAACTCAGGAGCGCTTGGACACGGAGTCCCCGTCGGTGACGCGGGCGAGGAGTTCGGGGAGCGTCCCGGCGAAGTCGGGGAGCGCCCGGGCCGTCCGCCACCAGGCCCGCGGGTCGGTTCCGAGCGCGGCGTCGAACAGTCGGTCGGCCTCCGCCCGGGCGGCGAGGACGGCGGCGGGCCGGTCGTGACGGTCGGGGTGGCCGATGTCGCCGAGCCACTGGTCCTCGTCCAGCGCCCAGCAGGCGGGGACCTTGTGCCGGACCACGTCGGCGCCGGTGATCAGGCCGCGGTCCAGGCAGTCCCGGACCCAGCGGACGTCCTCCTCGACGGTCTCCATCGGGACGGCCAGGCTCACCAGGGCCAGCTCCCGCTCCCAACCGCCGGTCGGCTCGGACGTGGCCGTGTCGGGGGCGAGCCGGCGCACGGCCCGGCCCAGCGCGGGGTCGTGCCGTACGAGGCCCAGCGGGGGCAGTGAGTTCGCGGCCAGCTCCGCCGCAAGCTCGGGCAGGGTGCCGCGGTATCCGGGGGCCCGGCGCGGCAGTTCGGCCCACAGTCGCGGGTCCTCCCCCAGCGCGGGCCGCAGGGCCCGCTGCACCGCCGACTGCATCTCGGCCTGCTCGGGCAGGCTCCAGCGCAGCCCGCGCGTGACGGGCAGGTGCCCCAGCAGCAGCGTCCGGGCGGCGGGGGCCACATGGGCGACGAGCTCGTCGCAGGTCAGCAGCCCGGTCCGGACCGCGCGCACGGCGGGCCGGTACCAGTGGCGCCCGTACGGGTCCCCCGCGCGGGCGTCGAGCAGCGCCCGGCAGGCCTCCCGGGGCAGCCCGGCCGCCAGCATCAGGGCCTCCACGGCCCCCGGCGGCAGCGGAGCACGGGCGTGCTCGCGCAGCAGCTGCTCCGGGTCGAGCTCGTGCGGCATGCCGAGCAGGGTGAGCGGGACCCGGGGCCGGCGGGCGTGCCGGCGCAGCAGGGCGATCAGCGCGGCGGAGTCGAAGGGGCCCGGCCCTGCCGCCCGGAGCAGTTCCGGGGACGGGCCGGGGCGGGCGGCGTACCGGGCCGGTCCGGGCAGACCGGGCAGCGGGCGGCCGACGACGTGGGGGTTGCGGGCGATGTAGTGCCGGTCCGCCTCGGCTCCCCCGCGCAACAGCAGGGTGACGGCCGAGGCGGGCAGCCACTGGTCGCGGCACAGGTACTTGCGCGTGGGTTCGTCGAGCCGGTCGAGCAGCTCGCCCACCACCTGTTGCGGTGCGTGGCGCACCAGGTGCGCCACGCACCAGGCCAGCCGTCTGCTGACCCGGTCCTCCTCGGCCGTCGGCATCGTCCTCGCCCGCCTCGCGCTCGTACCCGCGCCCGGGGTCGCACATCAGTCCGGGCTACTGCCGATGATGGCAGGTCAGCGTAGGGGGCGGTGGACGTTTTCGTGCACCGACGGGCCCGGTGCGGCGTCCGCGATCCAGGGTCCGTCGCCGGAGGGGTCGAGGACGCCCTCCTCCAGCCAGGTGTAGGCGCCGCCGAGGACCCCCTCCACGACCTTGCGGTCGAGGTCGTCGGTGTTGGACCAGAGCCGGCCGAAGAGCTCCTCGACGCGGATCCGGGACTGCCGGCAGAAGGCGTCGGCGAGCTGGTAGGCCTCGCGGCCGTGCTCGTCGGCCGCCCTGAGGTGTTCGGCGCGCACACAGGCCGCGCTCATCGCGAAGAGTTCGGCGCCGATGTCGACGATCCGGCCGAGGAAGTTCTGCTTGGTCTCCATGCGGCCCTGCCAGCGGGACATCGCCCAGAACGTGGAGCGGGCGAGTTTGCGGGAGCAGCGTTCGACGTACCGCAGGTGGGTCGCCAGGTCGGGATGGCCGGGCGGATGGAACGCGCGGTAGGTGCCCGGGAGTTGACCGGCGCCGGTGGCCAGCTGGGGCAGCCAGCGGGCGTAGAAGCCGGCCGCGCGGGCGCCCGCCCTGGCCTTGTCGCCGAGGTCCTTCTCGGGGTCGATGATGTCGCCCGCGACGGCGAGGTGGGCGTCGACGGCCTCACGGGCGATGAGCAGGTGCATGATCTCGGTGGAGCCCTCGAAGATCCGGTTGATCCGCAGGTCGCGGAGCATCTGCTCGGCGGGGACGGCGCGTTCGCCGCGCGCGGCGAGCGACTCGGCGGTCTCGAAGCCGCGGCCGCCGCGGATCTGGACGAGTTCGTCGGCCATCAGGCAGGCCATCTCGGATCCGTACAGCTTGGCGAGGGCCGCTTCGATGCGGATGTCGTTGCGGTCCTCGTCGGCCATTTGGGAGGCCAGGTCGACGACCGCTTCGAGGGCGAAGGTGGTGGCGGCGATGAAGGAGATCTTGGCGCCGACGGCCTCGTGCCGGGCGACCGGGCGGCCCCACTGCTCGCGGACCCCGGACCACTCCCGGGCGATCTTCAGGCACCACTTGCCGGCGCCGACGCACATCGCCGGCAGCGACAGCCGGCCGGTGTTCAGGGTGGTCAGCGCGATCTTGAGGCCGGCGCCCTCGGCGCCGATCCGCTGGGCGGCCGGGACCCGGACGCCGTGGAACCGGGTGACGCCGTTCTCCAAGCCGCGCAGGCCCATGAAGGCGTTGCGGTGCTCGACGGTGATGCCCGGCGAGTCGGCCTCGACGACGAAGGCGGTGATCCCGCCGCGGTGGTTCTCGCTCTTCGGGACGCGGGCCATCACCACGAGCAGGTCGGCGACGACCCCGTTGGTGGTCCACAGCTTCACCCCGTCGAGGACGTACACGTCCTCCCCGTCCGGGACGGCCGTGGTGGCCAGGCGCGCCGGGTCGGAGCCGACGTCGGGCTCGGTGAGCAGGAAGGCGCTGATGGCGGTGGTGGCGCAGCGCGGCAGGTAGGCGTCCTTCTGCTCCCGCGTCCCGAACATCTTCAGCGGCTGGGGCACGCCGATCGACTGGTGGGCGGAGAGCAGGGCCCCGATGGCCGGGCTGACCGAACCGACGAGGGCGAGCGCCTTGTTGTAGTAGACCTGGGTGAGGCCGAGGCCGCCGTACTGGGGGTCGATCTTCATGCCGAGGGCGCCGAGCTCCTTGAGCCCGCGGACCGTCTCGTCGGGGATCCGCGCCTCCCGTTCGATGCGGGCGGCGGTCCCGTCGGCGAGCATCGCCTCGCAGAACTCCCGCATCCGGGCCAGGAAGGCCTCGCCGCGCCGGACGTCCTCGTCGGCGGGGAGCGGATGGGGGTGGATCAGGTCGATCCGGAACCGGCCGAGGAAGAGCTCCTTGGCGAAACTGGGCTTGCGCCAGTCCTGCTCTCGGGCCGCTTCCGCGACCCGCCGCGCCTCGCGCTCGGTCACCTTGGGCTGTACGGGTTGTACGGGCTGTACGGGCTGTGTTGCGGACATCCGGGTACTCACCTCGCCGCATCGGGACACTACCGATCGGTGCTACCTGTGAGTCGTACCCGGTTCCGGGCCCGGGGAAAAGGCCGCGTGGGCCGTCCGGGCGTCCGCGCGGGCCGCCCGGGAGAAAGGGGACGGCCGGAGCCCCCGCACAGTAGGCTCCGGCCGTCGGTCTGGGACCGTACGAGATCAGATGTCGAGGCCGGTGAGGACCAGGACGCGCTCGTAGGTGTAGTCGTCCATCGCGTAGCGGACGCCCTCGCGGCCCACGCCGGACTGCTTGACGCCGCCGTACGGCATCTGGTCGGCCCGGTAGGAGGGGGCGTCGCCGATGATCACGCCGCCGACCTCCAGCTCGCGGTGGGCGCGGAAGGCGACCTGGATGTCGCGGGTGAAGACGCCGGTCTGGAGACCGAACTTCGAGTCGTTGACGGCGGCGAAGGCCTCGTCGGTGTTCTCGACGCGCAGCAGGGTCAGGACGGGGCCGAAGACCTCTTCGGTGGCGAGCTTCACGCCGGCCGGGACGTCCGCGATGACGGTCGGCTCGACGGTGGCGCCGTCGCGCTTGCCGCCCGTGAGCAGCTTCGCGCCGGCGGCGACGGCCTCGTCGACCCAGGTCTCGACGCGCTTGGCGGCGTCCTCGGAGACCAGCGGGCCGACGTCGGTGGCGGAGTCGGAGGGGTCACCGGTGACCTGCTCGCGGACCTTGGCGACGACCTTCTCGGCGAGGCGGTCGTAGACGGAGGCGTCGGCGATCACGCGCTGCACGGAGATGCAGGACTGGCCGGCCTGGTAGTTCGAGAAGGTCGCGATGCGGGTCGCGGCCCAGTCGAGGTCGGCTTCGGAGGACCAGTCGGCGAGGACGACGGCCGCGGCGTTGCCGCCGAGCTCCAGGGTGCAGTGCTTGTGCGGCACCGACTGCTGGATGGCGTAGCCGACGGTGTCGGAACCGGTGAAGGAGATGACGGGCAGCCGCTCGTCCTTGACCAGGGCCGGCATCTTCTCGTTGGCGACCGGCAGGACCGACCAGGAGCCGGCCGGCAGGTCGGTCTCGGCGAGCAGCTCGCCGAGGATCAGACCGGAGAGCGGGGTGGCCGGGGCCGGCTTCAGGATGATCGGCGCGCCGACGGCGATGGCCGGGGCCACCTTGTGGGCGCACAGGTTCAGCGGGAAGTTGAACGGCGCGATGCCGAGGACGGGACCCTTGACGAAGCGACGGGTCAGGGCCAGCCGGCCGACGCCACCGGCGTCGGTGTCCAGGCGCTGGGCCTCTCCGCCGTTGAAGCGACGGGCTTCCTCGGCCGCGAAGCGGAATACGGACACCGCACGGCCGACCTCGCCGCGGGCCCACTTGACCGGCTTGCCGTTCTCGGCGGAGATCAGCTGGGCGATCTCCTCGGTGCGCTCGGCGAGCCGGCGCGACACGTGGTCCAGGGCCGCCGCGCGAACGTGGGCGGGGGTGGCGGAGAACTCCGCCGTCACGGCGTGCGCCGCGGCCACGGCCTCTTCGACCTGGGCGTCGGTCGGCACGCTGACGGTACCGACGAGCCGGCCGTCCCACGGGTTGTGGACGTCGAAGCTGTCCTCGCCGGAGGCCTCGCGGCCGGCGAGCCAGAAGGCGTGGGTGGAGGTCATGCGAATCCCGGCCCTTCGGTTGTGCGGGGGGTACCTCGCAGCGGCAGCCGGAGGCGGGTCCTGTCCCCACCACGGTAGGACGCCGTCGGGGTTTCGTTGTTTATCCGGCGTGGAGCGGCGACCTGTCCGGCTTCGCCGGTTTGTCAGTGTCGCGGATCGGACGGACCCGTGCGCGCGGGATCCGTCGTCGGGCAGGTCGGTCGGGCTCAGGCGGCCGGGGTGGCCGCCTTCAGGGCGAGCCAGAGTTCCATCCGGACGTCCGGGTCGTCCAGGGAGCGCCCGAGGATCTCCTCGACCCGCTTCATCCGGTACCGCAGCGTGTGCCGGTGCACCCCCAGGTCGGCCGCGGCGGCGTCCCACTGGCCGTGCCGGGAGAGCCACGCCTGGAGCGAGGCCACCAGGTCGCCGCGACCGGTAGCGTCGTGCTCCCGCAGGGCCCGCAGCATGCCGTCCGCGAAGGCCCGTACGGCGTCGTCCGCGAGCAGCGGCAGGACCGAGCCCGCCGCGAGGTCCTCGTGCTCCACCATCGGCCGTCCCCGGCGACGGGCCACGGCGAGGGCTTGGTCGGCCTGCTTGACGGCGGCGGCCACGCCCGTGGCGGCCGCCGGCGCGGACAGGCCCACCACCAGCTCGTCCGGCTCGGGGCCGGTCGTGTCCCGGCCGCGCCGGGCCTCCAGCGCCTCCGCGTGGTCGACGCACGCCTGTACGGCGGATCCGCCGTCGGCCGCGAGCACCACGAGGCGGCCGTCCCCCGGAACGACGAGCAGCGTCTCACCGGTCCGGGCCGCCGCCGACTCCACGGCGTCGGCGAGCAGCGCGAGCCCCTCGGGCTGGGCGGTCCCGGGCAGCGCCGGCTCGGCGGTGACGATCCGGAACGGCGCTTCCAGCAGCGCCCCGTACAGGTCCCCCGCCACGGCCCGGGCGTGCTCGGCCTGCCCCTCCAGCAGCATCCGCAGCACGGCCGCGCCGAGTCGGGACTCCGCGTCGTGCAGCGAGCGGGAGCGTTCCGTGGTCAGGGTCAGCAGGGCGACCGCGGAGTGCACCGCGTACCGCTCGGCGGTGCCCAGCGGGGCGCCCGTACCGACGGCGAGCGCGCCCCGGGCCCGGCGTCCGGTGCCCAGGGACTGCAGTTCCACCCGATCGTCGGAGCCGCCCACGACCGCGCTCGCGGGCGCGGGCCGCTCGCGCAGCCGCTCCACGTCGGGGGTCAGCCGGGCGGCGCGGCGCGCGGCCCAGTCGGGGGCGGCGGCCACGACCGCGCCGGAGGTGTCGTACAGCGCGGCCCAGCCGTGGACGTGCGCGGCTAGCTTCGTCAACAGTTCGGCGGGCCCGTCGGCGGACAGGGCGGCCCGGGTCAGTTCGCGCTGCGCCTCGAAGCCGGCGGTGACGGCCCGGTACTGGTCGGCGGCGAGGGCGGCGGAGACGGCCTTGCTGATGGCCAGGAACGGGGTCCGGCGCGGCACCTCCAGCAGCGGCAGGTCCTCTTCCCGGGCGGCCTCGACGAGCGCGTCGGGGACGGCGTCGTAGTTCACCCCGACGGCGAAGCCGATGCCGACGACGCCTGCGGCCGCGAGGCGGCGTACGTAGCGGCGCATCTCCTCGGGGTCGTCCGCGTCCAGCTTCATGGCGGTGACCAGCAGCAGCTCGCCGCCCTCCATGTAGGGGACGGGGTCGGCCAGCTCGCTGACGTGGGCCCAGCGCACGGGCGTGTCGAGACGGGTCTCCCCGGCCCGGACGCTGAGCTTGAGCGCCGAGTGCTGGACGAGCGAGGCGAGGGTGAGCGGCATCGGGTACCAGGTGCCTTACGCGGGAGGGGGAGGGGCGGGATCGGGGGGAGGAGCGGGGCCCGCGGGGTGGGGCGGGCATCGGGGTTTTTCGCCGTGTCGTATGAAGCACCCCACTCGATTCTGCCACCTCGTACGGGTCCGCTCAGCCCCTCCCGGCCAACCGCAGCAGCAACGGAGCGGCCCGTTCCCCGCGTACGGAGGTCAAGGACAGCACCGCACAGCCGGGCGGTACGGCGTGCGCGAGGTCGGAGGCCGACCAGCGTTCGCGCTCCACCTGGCGCACGGTCACCGCGTCCGTGGTGACGGCCTTGCCGGTGACGAGCTTGCGGAAGGCGTGGATGGCCCGGGTCAGCGGCTGGTCGGCGAAGACCGTCCGGTGCGTCACGTCGCGGGTCTCGACCCACTCGGTGCCCCAGGCCTCGGCGAAGCGCTTGCCGTCCCAGGTGGTCACCCCGGAGAAGGCCATCCGGCAGCCGACGGCGCCGAGCAGCGGGGTGCGCAGGGCCTCCGGTACGTCGTCCAGGGTGCGCAGCGTCAGTAGCACCCCGGCGTTCGCGGACCGCAGCCGCTGGACGCCGCGCACGGTCTCTGGGGTCAGGGTGTGCGAGGCGTCGTCGAGGGCGAGGAAGGCGAAGAGCGAGCGGTCGGCGCGGGCCGCGGCGGCCGCGTTGAACTGGGCGAGGAGCAGCCGGGACAGCATTCGCGAGGCATCGGCGTGCCCGCGTTCGGGCAGGTCGACGCGGACCCGGACCGGGTGCTCCAGGGCGCGCATGGAGAAGGGCCGGCTCTGGCCACTGGTGTCGAAGAACCCGGCGAAGGCGGGCCGGTCGAGCAGGGCGAGCCGGTCGGCGAGGGCCGGGCCGGGGTCGCCGTGGGCGCCGTGCTGACGGCTCCGGGCGTCGAGCTCGCGGAGCATGGCGGGCCGCCCGGCGCCCTCGGCGTCCTCCAGCGCGCGGCGGAGCGCGGCGAGGGCGGGCGGCAGCCCGTCGAGCAGCTCGCGCAGCTCGGGCACGGCGGGGAACCGGCCGTGGGCGGCGTGGAACGGGCCCAGCAGCTGCGCGAGCGCGGTGGCGGCGCGGCGCACGTCGACACCGGGAACGTCCCCGACGAGGGCCTCGGCGAGGAGCGTGGCGGCCTCGTCGGGGTCGGCGGCGCCGCCGTAGAGGTCGAGGTCGTAGAGGGAGCCGGGATCCCCGATGCGCACGACGACGTCGTACGCCGCGTCGGGCCCGAGCTCGGCCCCGGCCGCGCCGACGGCGACGACGGCGACCTGCCCGGCCAGCGCCTGCAGGGCGAGGCTCTCCACGACCGGCCTCACCAGCCGGGAGGTCTTGCCGCTGCCGGAGGGACCGACGGCGAGCAGGGAGGTCCCGAGCACCCCGGGATCGAGGGCGAGGGCGGTGCCGCGGCGCGCGTAGGGGTTGCGCTCGCCGTCCTCGACGGTCCCGAGCAGCACCTGCCCCACCAGCAGGTCGTGCCGCGCGGCCCGCACGGGCAGGTCCCGCGCCCCGGACGGGTGCACGCAGGCCCCGGCCCCGTTGTCCCGCACGGCCTCGGCGAACGCCTGCCGCCGCGACGGATCCACCCGCACGGACTCCCAGGCCCGCCGAATCCGCGCGTAGTCGACATCGTTCATCCGCCCGCCGACCACTTCCCCCTCAAGCCGATCGGCAACGTCCCCAAGCCCTTCCCGCCGAACTTGTGGCCATGCGACGGGGTCGGGCTGAGAGGTCACCGCCGCCGGGGCGGCGACGTCCGATGCGACCGTCCCGAGCGGCGTGGACCTCCGGGCGAGCCGGAGGAAGTACACGATGACAGGCGCGGAAACCACGACGTAGGACAAGTTGCCCACCAGGGTGACCGTGCCCGCGCTCATGTCCTGGTAGGGCAGATGATCAGCGACGAGGCCGAGCAACGGCAGCGTCCTCGTCCAGATGAGCAACAGGACGAAGAGGGCCCCCGCCGCCGCACCGGCGACCCGGGCCCGGCGTCCGCGCCTCGCCACCAACCGGTCGAAGGCCAAGTGCCATGACCCGAGGCGGCTGAACCACACCACCAGCAGCACGGTCACCAGTGTCATGTATGTCTGCAGGGCGGCGACGCCGCGTCCATCCACCGGGCCCCCTCGAAGCTCCCACCAGTCGCGGGGAGTGAAGAGCTTCAGCGGCAGGTCCGTGTAGGGGATGTAGTTGTTGCTCAGCAGCGACCAGATCAGCACGCACGCCAGGAACGAAATGACCGCACCGCTCAACAGCGCACGATCAGCGGCGGGCTCTTCCTGGACTCCCTCACGGGGCTGATAGCCCCGCCGCCACACCCCCGGCTCCGCCGTGGGCCTTGGTGTGCGGAGCCAGTCCGCGAAGGGCGAAGCCGCACCGGCCCCACGCACGGAACCCGGAGGCCGCGTCGGCATCGGCGGCACCCCGCCCGCCTCCCCCGCCGGCCGCGGCACCCGCCCCGCGCGGGTCGCCCGTCCCTCGTACGCACCGTCGGTGTCCATGAACCCCTGCCCCCTACCCGTGCCGTACCCGTGCCGTGCGCTGCGCTGCGGCGCTCAATCTAGTGCCCGGCCCCGCCCTTCGGCCCGTAGCCGGGCATGATCCACGAGACATCCGCCGGACACCGCCGCATTCGTTCCTATGGCCGTCACGGACAAGGACACACCGGCACCACTCCCGAACGGCGCATGCCTTACCCCCTCCCCCGGACCTAACCTGCGGACAAAGACACAAGTGCGTCCGAAAACACCCCCCAGGAGCCCCCTATGACCGCTGTCCCGCAGGAGCGCCGCATCGTCACCGCGATCCCCGGCCCCAAGTCGCAGGAGCTGCAGGCCCGCCGCCTTTCGACGGTGGCCGGCGGCGTGGGCTCCGTACTGCCCGTGTTCACGGCCCGCGCGGGCGGCGGGATCATCGAGGACGTCGACGGCAACCGCCTGATCGACTTCGGTTCCGGCATCGCCGTGACCTCGGTCGGTGCCTCCGCCGAGGCCGTCGTGCGCCGCGCCTCCGCGCAGCTCGCCGACTTCACGCACACCTGTTTCATGGTCACGCCGTACGAGGGCTACGTCGAGGTCTGCGAGGCCCTCGCCGAGCTGACCCCGGGTGACCACGCGAAGAAGTCGGCGCTGTTCAACTCGGGCGCCGAGGCCGTCGAGAACGCCGTCAAGATCGCCCGTTCGTACACCAAGCGCCAGGCGGTCGTCGTCTTCGACCACGGCTACCACGGCCGTACGAACCTGACGATGGCGCTGACCTCGAAGAACATGCCGTACAAGCAGGGCTTCGGTCCGTTCGCCCCCGAGGTCTACCGCGTCCCGGTCGCCTACGGCTACCGCTGGCCCACCGGCGCCGAGAACTGCGGCCCCGAGGCCGCCGCCCAGGCGATCGACCAGATCAGCAAGCAGATCGGCGCGGAGAACGTCGCTGCGATCATCATCGAGCCGGTCCTCGGCGAGGGCGGCTTCATCGAGCCTGCCAAGGGCTTCCTCCCGGCGATCGTGAAGTTCGCCAACGACAACGGCATCGTCTTCGTCGCCGACGAGATCCAGTCCGGCTTCTGCCGCACCGGCCAGTGGTTCGCGTGCGAGGACGAGGGCATCGTCCCCGACCTGATCACCACCGCCAAGGGCATCGCGGGCGGCCTGCCGCTCGCCGCCGTGACGGGCCGCGCCGAGATGATGGACTCCGTCCACGGCGGCGGTCTGGGCGGCACCTACGGCGGCAACCCGGTGGCGTGCGCGGGTGCGCTCGGCTCCATCGAGACCATGAAGGAGCTCGACCTCAACGCCGCGGCGAAGAAGATCGAGTCCCTCATGAAGTCCCGCCTGACGGCCATGCAGGAGAAGTACGACATCATCGGCGACATCCGCGGTCGCGGCGCCATGATCGCGATCGAGCTGGTGAAGGACCCCGCGTCCAAGACCCCGAACCCGGAGGCGGCCGGCGCGCTCGCCAAGGCCTGCCACGCCGAGGGCCTGCTCGTCCTCACCTGCGGCACCTACGGCAACGTGCTCCGCTTCCTCCCGCCGATCGTCATCGGCGAGGACCTGCTGAACGAGGGCCTGGACATCCTGGAGACCGCGTTCGCGGGCATCTGATCCACGCGTGATCCACGCGTGAAGCACGCCTGATCCACACTCCGGCCGCCGGCCCCGGCCCAACCGGCCACGGGCATCTGATCGAACGACTGGAACGTCCGGTCGTAAGATTTCGACCCTACCGGCGGTAACGGTCGGGCACTGTGAAGAAGCTGTGCGGGGCCGATGGCGGGAGCGCGTTCCCGCTGTCGGCCCCCCTTCCGTTGGCGTACGGTTTCTGCAGATGAGTGAGACAGACCGTTCGCGGGAAACCGAGGACGACACCAGTACCGGGCTTCCCCAGCGCCGTACTGGGCATGCGTTCGCGCACACTCCTCACCGATCGGACGACCGCCCGCCCCAAACCCCCCGGGGCGCGCGACAACCCGATCCGGGCGGCCGTCCCGGAACCATCCCCCCTGTTCCGGGACGGCCGGCCATTCTCCTCCTCGTGGGCCTGTGCCCCCTCCTCTTCGCCCTGATCACCTGGCAGGTCCTGGTGGACGGGCCGCTGTTGACGTCCGATCGGGCCCTGAGTCGCGCGCTGGTGCGCACGGTCCCCGACGGGGTCACCGAGGCCCTCGCGGATCTGGGCAACGTGCCCGTCGCCCTGCCCGTGCTAATGGTCGCGATGGCGTACGCCCTGCGCCGCGGGGACCGCCGCGGGCCGCTCGCGGCCGGCGTGGCGATGGCCCTGGTGCCGGCGCTCGTCATCCCGTTCAAGGAGTGGACCGCCCGGCCGGGCCCGTTGGAGCCCTGGGCCGCCGGCTACTTCCCCTCGGGCCACACGGCCACCGCGCTGACGGCCTACGTGGGCGCGGCCCTGCTCGTCGCCCCGTACGCACGCCGTGCCCGCCCCCTGCCCCTCGCCGCCGCCCTGACCGCCCTGACCGCGACGGGCCTGATCCTGCGCGGCTTCCACTGGCCCCTGGACGTCCTGGCCAGCCTCCTCCTCTGCGCCCCCCTCCTCACCGGCGTCCACTTGGCGGTGTCGTACCGTCACCCCTCCCCCGGAGCCCGCAAACCGGACTGAGGGCGTTGCGCGGGTCGCGGGCGTCCCCGCCCGGAACGGCCGGGGGCCGCGACCCCGGAAGGTCGCGGCCCGATGTGGGGGATGTGGTGGGTCAGCCGCCGAAGTAGGTGTCGAAGTTGCGGCTGAACTCCCAACCGCCGAAACGGTCCCAGTTGATGGACCAGGTCATCAGGCCCCGCAGGGCCGGCCAGGTGCCGTGGGTCTGGTAGGTGCCGCAGTTCTGCTTCTTCGTGAGGCAGTCCAGCGCCTTGGTCACCTCGGCCGGGGAGGTGTGGCCGTTGCCGGCGTTCGTGGTCGCCGGGAGGCCGATGGCGATCTGGTCGGGACGCAGGGCCGGGAAGACGCGGGCGGTGTTGCCGGCGACGGGGAAACCGGTGAGCAGCATGTCGTTCATGGCGATGTGGAAGTCGGCGCCGCCCATGGAGTGGTACTGGTTGTCCAGGCCCATGATCGGTCCGGAGTTGTAGTCCTGGACGTGGAGCAGGGTCAGGTCGTCGCGCAGGGCGTGGATGACGGGGAGGTAGGCGCCGGCGCGCGGGTCCTGGCCGCCCCAGGGGCCGGAGCCGTAGAACTGGTAACCGAGCTGGACGAAGAACGTCTCCGGGGCCATCGTCAGGACGAAGTCGGGGCCGTACTTGGCCTTGAGGGTCTTCACGGCGGCGATCAGGTTGACGATCACCGGGGTGGTCGGGGCGCGGAAGTCGGTGTCGCCGGTGGCGAGGGAGAGGGAGTGGCCCTCGAAGTCGATGTCGAGGCCGTCGAGCCCGTACTCGTCGATGATCTTGCCGACGGAGGTGACGAAGGCGTCGCGGGCGGCGGCGGTGGCGAGCTGGACCTGGCCGTTCTGGCCGCCGATGGAGATCAGGACCTTCTTGCCCGCGGCCTGCTTGGCCTTGATCGCGGCCTTGAACTCGGCCGGGGACTCGACGTTCGGGCATTCGGCGACGGGGCACAGCTGGAAGCGGATGTCGCCCGAGGTGACGGAGGTCGGTTCGCCGAAGGCGAGGTTGATGACGTCCCAGGAGGCGGGGACGTCGGCCATCCGTACATAGCCGGAACCGTTGGCGAAGCTGCTGTGGAGGTAGCCGACGAGGGCGTGCGCGGGCAGGCCGGGACCGCCCGGGCCACCGCCGTCGGGGGGCGTGGTGGCGGAGACCGGGGCGCTGAGCGGGGATTCGCCGGCCGCGTTGACGGCGCTGACCCGGAAGGTGTGCGTGGTGGCGGGGGCGAGGCCGGTGACCGTGGCGGAGGTGCCGGTGGCGGTCTGCGGGGCGACGCCGGCGCGGTGGATCCGGTAGGAGGCGGCGCCGGGGACCGGGGCCCAGCCGAGGGTTACCGATCCGGCGGAGCCGGCGGTCGCGCTCAGGCCGGTGGGGGCGGCCGGAAGCTGGGGTTGGCCCGGGCCGCCGGGGTCCGGGCCGATCAGGGTGACGCCGTCGGTGTGGTGGGCGGGCTGGCCGTACCAGCCGTGGGTCCAGACGGTCACCGAGGTGGTGGCGGGGCCGGTGCGGAAGCTGGTGGTGAGCTGCTTCCAGGCGCCGGCGCTCTGGGTCCAGACGGCGGGGTCGGTGGTGCCGGTCCCGGTCGCGCCGAGGTAGACGTGGGCGCCCTGGACCCAGGCGCCGAGCGTGTACGCCGAGTCGGGCTTGACGGTGACGGTCTGGGAGCAGCGGGCGTTGTCCTGGCCGGCCGGGGTGGCCCGGAGCGCCGAGGTTCCGCCGTGGACGGGGGTGGTGACGGTGGCTCCGCTGCCGCCGGAGCAGCTCCAGCCGTCGAAGCCCGCCTCGAAGCCGCCGTTGCGTACGAGATCGGCGTCGGCCGCCGCGGCCGGCGGGCCCGCGGCGAGGAGGCCGGCCGCCGCCAGGGCGGCGGCCGTAAGGATGGACCAGGCTCTGCGCACAACTGCCTCCGGGGCATGGGGGGATGGAGGGGGTCAGCGGCGCCCAAGATGGTCCAGACCAATGCGCTTGTCAAGGCTTCCGACCCTCACCCTCCCGCGGACCGCCGGTGACGGCGGCCGCCGCGTTCGCCGCCGCCTCGTGCATGGCGAGTTCGAGGACGGCCGGGTCGGTGAGGGTGCCGCTGCCGTCCGGGACCACCAGCCAGCGGACCCCGCCGGTCGCCCGGCCGGGGTACGGGACCACGATCCAGCTGCCGGGCCCGGCTCCCCGTACGCCGGTGCCGAGCCAGCGCGAGGCCGTCCCCGGGGGTACGAAGAAGCCGACCCGGGAGTCCCCGAAGTCGGCCAACACCGGCCCCGGCCGGCCGGACAACAGGCGCAGGACGTCCAGGGCGGCCCGCCCCAGCTCCCCCGGGAGGATGAGCACGTCCCAGCTCCGGCCGGCCGGGAGGAGGGTGACCCCGAGGGGGTTGCGCTCCCACTCCCAGCGGCAGGCGTCGGGGTCCGGCGCCACCGATACCAGCCACTCCACTGCCGTCTTGATGCCCGCGAGCGTCATCGCCCGGCCTCCGTTCGTCTCGTGCGGTGAGGGGGTCTCAACCGGAGAGAGCGGGGCCGGGCCCGGGTATGACGCGGGTTGGGTTACTCCGTGGTGGTGAAGCGGGTCACACGGTGATCGTGCGTGCGCCCGGCGTACGGCGGTCGGTTCATCCGTTGATCATCCGCCGCCCGTCGATCGCCGCACCCGGACGGCCGGCGCGCCGGGGGCGCGGGGTGGGGCGGGCGCGCCGCGCGTCAGCTGTCGAAGCCGAGTCCCAGCCGGTCCATCGCCTTGAGCCAGAGGTTGCGGCGACCGCCCTTGGCGTCCGCGCGGGCCAGCGACCACTTCGTCAGGGTGATCCCGGTCCAGGCGAACGGCTCGGGCGGGAACGGCATCGGCTTGGAGCGCACCATCTCCAGCCGGGTGCGCTCGGTGGGGACGCCGTCCAGCAGGTCGAGCATCACGTCCGCGCCGAAGCGGGTGGCGCCCACGCCCAGCCCGGTGTAGCCGGCCGCGTAGGCGACCTTGCCGGAGTGCGCGGTGCCGAAGAAGGCGGAGAACCGCGAGCAGGTGTCGATGGCGCCGCCCCAGGCGTGGCTGAATTTCACCCCTTCGAGCTGGGGGAAGGCCGTGAAGAAGTGCTCCGCGAGCTTGAGGTAGGTCTCGGGGCGGTGGTCGTACTCGGAGTCGAGCTTGCCCCGGTAGGGGTAGATCGCGTCGTAGCCGCCCCACAGGATCCGGTGGTCCGGGGTGATCCGGAAGTAGTGGAACTGGTTGGCGCTGTCCCCCAGGCCCTGCCGGTTCCGCCAGCCGATGGCGTCGAGCTGCTCCGGCGTCAGGGGCTCGGTCATCAGCGCGTAGTCGTACACCGGGACCGTGAACGGCCGGATCCGCTTGACCAGCGACGGGAAGATGTTGGTGCCGAGCGCGACCCGGCGCGCGAGGATCACCCCGTACGGGGTGCGTACGGTCATCGCGGCGCCGGCCGGGGCCAGCTTCAGGCCGGGGGTGTTCTCGTAGATCCGTACGCCCAGGTCCAGGCAGGCCCGCTTCAGGCCCCAGGCCAACTTCGCCGGGTTGAGCATGGCGACGCCCTCGCGGTCCCAGAGGCCGGCGAGGAAGGTCGGCGAGTCGACCTCGGCCCGCAGGGCGTCGCCTTCCAGCCAGGTGGAGCCGTCGCCGAAACCGAGGCGGCGGGCCTCCTCGTGCAGCTCGCGCAGTTCCTCGACCTGGTGCGGTTCGGTCGCCACGTCGATCTCGCCGGTGCGCTCGAAGTCGCAGTCGATGCCGTAGCGGGCGACGGCCTCCTCGATGGCGTCGAGGTTGCGGGCGCCCATCTCCTCCAGCGTGGCGAGGTCCTCGGGCCAGCGGGCCAGCCCGTTGGCGAAGCCGTGCGTGAGGGAGGCGGCGCAGAAGCCCCCGTTGCGCCCGGAGGCGGCCCAGCCCGCCTCCTTGCTCTCGATCAGGACGACGTCCCGGCCCGGGTCGCGCTCCTTGGCGAGCAGCGCGGTCCACAGGCCGCTGTAGCCGCCGCCGATGACGAGCAGGTCGCAGCGCTCGTCGGTGGTGAGGGCGGGCTGCGGGGCGGGCTTGCCGGGGTCGTCGAGCCAGTACGGGACGGGCTTCGCTTCGGAAAGAGAATTCGCGACACTACGCATGGCGACTGGGGCCATGTCTTCCAACTCCCTACAGGGGTCTACTTCGGTTGCGCCTTCTTGCGGCGGTTGCCGACCATCTGGCCGGCGAGGACCACCAGCACCGCGATGACGAACATCGCCGTGCCGATGACGTTGATCTGCACGGGCGTACCGCGCTGGGCCGATCCCCAGACGAACATGGGGAAGGTGACGGTGTTGCCCGAGTTGAAGTTGGTGATGATGAAGTCGTCGAAGGAGAGCGCGAAGGAGAGCAGCGCTCCCGCCGCGATGCCGGGCGCCGCGATGGGCAGCGTCACCCGCAGGAACGTCTGCACCGGGCCCGCGTAGAGGTCGCGTGCGGCTTCCTCCAGGCGCGGGTCCATGGACAGCACGCGCGCCTTGACCGCGGCGACGACGAAGCTCAGGCAGAACATGACGTGGGCGATCAGGATGGTCCAGAAGCCCAGCCGGATGCCCATGTTGAGGAAGAGCGCGAGCAGCGAGGCCGCCATCACGATCTCCGGCATGGCCATCGGCAGGAAGATCAGCGAGTTGACCGCGCCGCGCGCCCGGAACCGGTAGCGCACGAGCGCGAAGGCTATGGCGGTGCCGAGGACGGTCGCGGCGATGGTGGCCCACAGGGCGATCTGGAGGGACAGCGACAGCGAGCCGCACAGGTCGGCGACCCCGCAGGGGTCCTTCCAGGCGTCGAGCGAGAACTCCTGCCAGGAGTAGTTGAACCGGCCGGTGGGGTTGTTGAAGGAGAACAGCGTGACGACGAGGTTCGGCAGGATCAGGTAGGAGAGCGTGCACAGTCCCGCGATGACGACGAGATGACGGCGCAGCCAGGCCAGGGGCTTGTTCATCAGACCAGGTCCTCCGTTCCCGCTCGGCGGATGTAGACGGTGACCATGATCAGCACGATGGCCATGAGGATGAAGGACAGCGCGGCCGCTGTGGGGTAGTCGAGGATCCGCAGGTACTGCGACTGGATGACGTTGCCGATCATCCGGGTGTCCGTGGAGCCGAGCAGTTCGGCGTTCACGTAGTCGCCGCTGGCCGGGATGAAGGTCAGCAGGGTGCCGGAGACGACGCCGGGCATCGACAGCGGGAAGGTCACCTTGCGGAACACCGTGGACGGGCGGGCGTACAGGTCGCCGGCCGCCTCGTGGAGGCGGGTGTCGATGCGCTCCAGCGAGGTGTAGAGCGGCAGGATCATGAACGGCAGGAAGTTGTACGTCAGACCGCAGACCACCGCGAGCGGGGTGGCGAGGACCCGGTCCCCCTCGGTCATGCCGAGCCAGCTGGTGACGTCGAGGAAGCCGACGCCGTTGAGGGCGGCGACCACCGGGCCGCCGTCGGCCAGGATCGTCTTCCAGGCCAGGGTGCGGATCAGGAAGCTGGTGAAGAACGGGGCGATGACCAGGACCAGCAGGAGCCCGCGCCAGCGGCCGGCCTTGAAGGCGATCAGGTAGGCCAGCGGGTACCCGAGCAGCAGGCACAGCACGGTCGCGGTGCCCGCGTAGAGCAGGGAGCGCAGGAACTGCGGGTAGTACTCGGTGAAGGCGTCCCAGTAGGTGCTGAAGTGCCAGGTGACCTTGAAGCCCTCTTCGAGGGAGCCGGTCTGCACCGAGGTGGAGGCCTGGTAGACCATCGGCAGCACGAAGAAGACGAGCAGCCACAGGATGCCGGGGAGCAGCAACCAGTACGGGACCAGTCGCTTGCGCAGCGCGGGCTTGTGCGCGGGCGGTTCCGGCGCGGCCGGAGCGGGCGCCCGGTGCGGCGCGGTCGTGGCGCTCACGCGCTCTCCTCGACGGTCTCGACGGTCTCGACGGTCTCGACGCCCGCGTCGCCCGTCGTCCCGGCGAGCATGGACTGAGCGGCGTCCAGGCCGAAGGTGTGTTCCGGGTTCCAGTGCAGGACGACCTCGGCGCCGGGGACCAGGCGGGCGTCGCGTTCGATGTTCTGCGCGTACACCTCCAGCTCCGGGCAGACGGGGCTGTCGATGACGTACTGGGTGGAGACGCCGATGAAGGAGGAGTGCGCGATGCGGCCGGCGACGGTGTTGCGGCCCGCGGCGATGGTGTGCGCCTCGTCCGCGTGGACCAGGGAGATCTTCTCCGGGCGTACGCCGACCAGGAGCTTTCCGCCCGCGCGGGGCGTGGTCGAACATCGTGCGGCGGGCACCTTGAGGCGGGAGCCGGCCGAGCCGACGGTGACGTCCGCGGCGCCCGCCTCCAGCACGTCCGCCTCGATGAGGTTGGAGGTGCCGAGGAAGTTGGCGACGAAGGTGGTCCGCGGGTTCTCGTAGAGCTCGGCGGGGGCGCCCAACTGCTCGACGCGGCCGCCGTTCATCACGGCGACCGTGTCGGCCATGGTCATGGCCTCCTCCTGGTCGTGCGTGACGTGGACGAAGGTGATGCCGACCTCGGTCTGGATGCGCTTGAGCTCCAACTGCATCTGGCGGCGCAGCTTGAGGTCCAGTGCGCCGAGCGGCTCGTCGAGCAGCAGGACCTGGGGGTGGTTGATGAGGGCCCGGCCGACGGCGACGCGCTGCTGCTGGCCGCCGGACAGCTGGTGAGGCTTGCGCTGGGCGAACTGGCCGAGCTGGACCAGCTCCAGCATGTCGTCGACCTGCTTCTTGACGGACTTCACGCCCCGGCGGCGCAGCCCGAACGCGACGTTCTCGAAGATGTTGAGGTGCGGGAACAGCGCGTAGCTCTGGAAGACGGTGTTCACCGGGCGCTTGTACGGCGGCAGGTGCGTGACCTCGCGTTCGCCGAGGCTGACCGTGCCGGTGGAGGGTTCCTCCAGGCCGGCGATCATGCGCAGGGTGGTGGTCTTCCCGCAGCCCGAGGCGCCGAGCAGGGCGAAGAAGGAGCCCTGGGGGATGGTGAGGTCCAGCGGGTGCACCGCGGTGAAGGATCCGTAGTGCTTGCTGATACCGGCGAGGCGGACGTCCCCGCTCGCGGACTTGTCAGTCATGGGCCTGGGCCTTCGGTGGTTTCGTCGGAAGGGGCGGGAGGCACGGGTGCGCAAGGGGGTGCACCGTGCGGGAGGCGGATCCGTCAGGCGCCGATGAGCTTGGCGAACTTCTCCTCGTACGCGGTCTCTTCCTCGCTCGTCAGGGAACGGAAGGCGTGGGCCTTGGCGGCCATCGCCTTGTCCGGGACGATCAGCGGGTTGTCCGCGAGCGCGGGGTCGATCGCGGCGAGTTCTTCCTTGACTCCGTCGACCGGACAGACGTAGCTGATGAAGGCGGCCAGCTGGGCGGCGATCGGCGGCTCGTAGTAGAAGTCGATGAGCTTCTCGGCGTTGGCCTTGTGCCGGGCCTTGGCGGGGACCAGCAGGTTGTCGCTTGAGGTGATGTAACCGGGGGCGGGGATGGCGTACTTGATGTCCGGGTTGCCGGCCTGGAGCTGGATCACGTCGCCCGCCCAGGCGAGGCAGGCGGCGAGGTCGCCCTTGTCGAGGTCGGCCGTGTAGTCGTTGCCGGTGAAGCGGCGTATCTGCTGGGTGTCAACGCCCTTCTGGAGCCGGCCGATCGCCCCGTCGAAGTCGGCGTCGGTGAACTTCGCCGGGTCCTTGCCCTGGTCGAGGAGGGTCATCCCGACGCTGTCGCGCATCTCGGTGAGGAAGCCGACGCGGCCCTTGAGGGTGGGGTCGTCCAGCATCTGCGTGACGGAGTCGACCGTCCTGCCGCCGGTGGCCTTCGAGTTGTAGGCGATGACGGTGTCGATGCCGGTCCAGGGGTAGCTGTAGGAGCGGCCCGGGTCCCAGTCGGGGCTGCGGAACTGCGGGATCAGGTTGGCGTAGGCGTGGGGCAGGTTCGCGGGGTCGAGCTTCTGCGCCCAGCCGAGCCGGATGACGCGGGCGGCGAGCCAGTCGGTGACGACGATCAGGTCGCGGCCGGTGTCCTGGCCGGCGGCCAGCTGCGGGCGGACCTTGCCGAAGAACTCGACGTTGTCGTTGATGTCCTCGGTGTACTTGACCTTGATTCCGGTGCGCTTGGTGAACTCCTCCAGCGTCGGACGGCTCTTCTCGTCGTCGCTGGTGTCCATGTACTCGGTCCAGTTGGAGAAGGTGAGCTCCTTCTCCCGCGCCGAGTGGTCGTCGGAGGCCGCCGCGGTGTCGCCCTCCCGCTTGGCGGGCGGGATCCCGCAGGCGGTGAGGGCGGACAGGCCCGCGAGGGTGAGCGCGCCGACTCCGGACGCGCGCAGCAGGGAACGGCGGGTGAGGGCGCCGCGCCCGCTGGTCAGACTGCGTCGCATCGCGGCGAGTTGCGCCGCCGAGAGACGGTCGGGCTCGTACTGCTCCATGCGCGTTGCCCTTTCGGGATGGGTGTGCCGCGGGTCAGGCGGTACTCGGCTATCGGTCCCCGAAGATCGTGCGGTGCCAGTCCTTCGCGGCGACCGCGGTGTTGTCGTACATCACGTGCTTGACCTGCGTGTACTCCTCGAAGGAGTACGAGCTCATGTCCTTGCCGAAGCCGCTCGCCTTGTAGCCTCCGTGCGGCATCTCGCTGATGATCGGAATGTGGTCGTTGACCCAGACGCAGCCCGCCTTCATCTCGCGGGTGGCTCGGTTCGCCCGGTACAGGTCGCGGGTCCAGGCGGACGCGGCGAGCCCGTAGGGGGTGTCGTTGGCCAGGTCCAGGCCCTCGTCGTCGGTGTCGAAGGGCAGCACGACCAGGACCGGGCCGAAGATCTCGGACTGGACGACCTCGCTGTCCTGCGCGGCGCCCGTGATCAGCGTCGGCCGGTAGTACGCGCCGTCGGCGAGTTCGCCCGTCGGGATCTCACCGCCGGTGACGACGGTGGCGTAGGCGCGGGCCCGCTCCACGAAGGCGGCGACCCGGTCGCGCTGGGCGTGCGAGACGAGCGGGCCGAGGTCGGTGCCCGGCGCGAAGGGGTCGCCCGGGCGGACGGTCTCCATCAGCTCGGCGACCCGGGCGACGAAGGCGTCGTGCAGCGGACGCTGGACGTAGGCGCGGGTGGCGGCCGTGCAGTCCTGGCCGGTGTTGATCAGCGAGGCGGCGACCGCGCCGTGCGCGGCGGCCTCCAGGTCGGCGTCGTCGAAGACGAGGAAGGGCGCCTTGCCGCCGAGCTCCAGGTGGAGCCGTTTGACGGTGGCGGTGGCGATCTCCGCGACCCGCTTGCCGACGGCGGTGGAGCCGGTGAAGGAGGTCATGACCACGTCGGGGTGGCCGACGAGGTGCTCGCCCGCGTCCCGGCCGGCCCCGGTGACGATGTTGATCACACCGTCGGGCAGTCCCGCCTCCTTCGCCGCCTGGGCGAACATCAGGGAGGTCAGCGGGGTCAGCTCGGCGGGCTTCAGGACGATGGTGTTGCCCGCGGCGATGGCCGGGAGGATCTTCCAGGCGGCCATCTGGAGCGGATAGTTCCAGGGGGCGATCGAGCCCACGACGCCGATGGGCTCGCGGCGCACGTACGAGGTGTGGTCGCCCGAGTACTCGGCGGCCGCCTGGCCCTGGAGGTGGCGGGCGGCGCCCGCGAAGAAGGCGGTGTTGTCGATGGTCCCCGGTACGTCGAACTCCGTGGACAGTTTGAGCGGCTTGCCGCACTGGAGGGACTCCGCGTGGGCGAAGTCGTCCGCCTGCTCGGCCAGTACGGCGGCCAGCCGGTGCAGGGCGTCCGACCGCTCGCCCGGGGTGGCGCCCGACCACACGGGGAAGGCGCGCTTGGCGGCGGCGACGGCCGCGTCGACGTCCGCCGTACCGGCGAGTTCGTAGGTGAGGACGTCGTCCCCGGTGGCGGGGTCGACGATGGTGTGCGAGCGGCCCGAGGTACCGGACCTGAGCTGCCCGTCGATGTACTGCGCGCCGTCCGCGAAGCGGTCCTTGACCTGGAAGCGGTTACCCATCACGCTCTCACGCTCTCCGTAGCTACAGCTCGAACCGTAGCTACAGCTCGAATTGAGTGCCGATCCTGGCAGAGGTGTTCCCCTCCGCCAAGGGATTCCGTTGTTGCCTTTTGATTACGCGACGGAATCGGTCGACCATGTGTCGAGGCACACCCGAAATCCCGTACGAAGTGTCAGTGGTGACTGCCAGACTCGCGTGCATGGAGATGGTCGACAAGTTGATCGAGCAGGTCAGGCGCGGTGAGAAGGTCAAGTACCTGCCGTTCTGGGGGCACCGGGCACGACCCGACGGGCAGCTGGGGCCGAGCTGCCTGAGCCAGTGGTGGCCGTCCCCCTTCACTGTGGGTGACGTCCGGTACGCCACGGCCGAACACTGGATGATGGCCGGCAAGGCGCGGCTGTTCGAGGACCCGGCGGCGGAGCGGGCCGCGCTGGAGGCCGAGAGCCCCGCGCAGGCGAAGGCGGCCGGGCGGCTGGTGCGCGGATTCGACGACGCCACATGGGTGCGGGAACGGTTCGCGCTGGTCGTCGAGGGCAGCGTCCACAAGTTCGCCTCGGACCAGGCCCTGCGCTCCTACCTGCTGGGCACCGGCACGCGGGTGCTGGTCGAGGCGAGCCCGATGGACCGGATCTGGGGCGTCGGACTCGCCGCCGACGACGAGCGGGCGCTGGACCCGGCCCGCTGGCGCGGGCTGAACCTGCTGGGCTTCGCCCTGATGGAAGCCCGGGAACGGTTGCGCGCGGGCGCCGCGTGAGCGGGCCGGCGCGACAGCGGGTGGCTGCCGTGATCATCCGGGACGGGTGCGTCCTGATGGTCCGCGAGCGCGGCAGGGGGCCGTCCGGCCTGCACGACGGGCCGGAGTACTGGACCCTGCCCGGCGGCGGCGTGGAGCCCGGCGAGGACCTGGAGGCGGCCGTGCGGCGGGAGGTCGCCGAGGAGACCGGCCTGCGCGCCCTGGAGGTGCGACGGGCGTACGAGGCGCCCTACCCCTCGGGGTGGACCGTCTGCTTCCGGGTCACGCCGGCGCCCGGGGAACCCCGGCTCGGGGTGGACCCGGACCTGGACTGCCCCTGCCCCCGGATGGTCGGGCTCGGCTGGGTACCGCTGGCGCGGAGCGCGCCGGACGGGCCCTGGATGGTGGCGACCCTGCTGTCGGCCGTCCCGGACTGAACCGGGACCGTCCCTCGCGTCCGCGCACGGGGTCGGCCGGTGCACGGGATCGGCCGACGCACGGGGTCGGCCGACGCACGGGATCGGCCGACGCACGGGGTCGGCCGACGCACGGGGTCGGCCGACGCACGGGGTCGGCCGACGCACCCGCTCAGACCCGCTCGCGGACCTGCGAGACCGAGGACGGCTCGCCGTCGTCGTACCGTCCCGAATCCCTGTCGCCGGTGTCGAGGAAGACCACCACGGTCATGACGATGCCCAGCACGATGCCGACGGAGCCGAGGATGACGCCGGCCATGGCCATGCCGCCACCGCCGGCCTGACCGCGGTTCGCCCTGCCCCAGCCCAGCGCGCCGAAGACGACCGCGGCGATGCCCAGGGCGATCGAGCCCACCATGGTCACGCACAGCACCACGGACAGGATGCCGAGCACCAGCGCGGTCACGGCCATGCCGTTGCTCGCCGGCGGCGCCTGGGGCGGGTACGCGTACGCCGGCGGCCCCGGGTACCCGTACCCGCCGGGCGCGGGCGCCGAGTACGAGGGGTACCCGTACCCCGGGCCACCGGGATCGGGCTGCGCCGGGTACCCGTAGGCCGGCGTCCCCCCGGGACCCGGGGCGGCGGGCATCGGGGTCGTCGGGGACCCGTACGGCGCGGGCGGGGCGTACCCGGAGGGGCCGGGCCCGCCGGGTATCCCGGTCATCGTCACCTGCTCGTGCACCGGTGGCGCCGGCGGGCCGGCCGGACTCGCCGGCGCGTTGCCGGGGTACGGCGCCGGCTGCTCGGGCGGCGCCCACGGGTCCCTCGGTTCCGGGCTCTGGTCGGTCATGCGGCGCCCCCCTTTTCGTACAGCCATGCTAGGCGCTGCCGCCGACACCCCCGGGCGCTGCCTACGATGAAGCGGACCTGACCGCACCCGCGTCCTTACGGAGGCATCCATGCCCGACCTGCACCCCTTCATCGCCGGGCTGCCCAAGGCCGAACTGCACGTCCACCACGTCGGCTCGGCCTCCCCGCGCATCGTGGCCGAACTCGCCTCCCGCCACCCCGACTCGAAGGTCCCCACCGACCCCGAGGCGCTCGCGGACTACTTCACCTTCACCGACTTCGCCCACTTCATCGAGGTCTACCTGTCGGTCGTCGACCTGGTCCGTACCCCTGAGGACGTACGGCTGCTGACGTACGAGGTGGCGCGTGACATGGCCCGGCAGAACATCCGCTACGCCGAGCTGACCATCACCCCGTACTCCTCCACCCGCCGCGGCATCGAGGAGAAGGCCTTCATGGAGGCCATCGAGGACGCCCGCAAGGCGGCCGAGACCGAGCTCGGCGTCGTGCTGCGCTGGTGCTTCGACATCCCCGGCGAGGCCGGACTGGAGGCGGCCGCCGAGACCACCCGGCTCGCCGTCGACCTGCGCCCCGAGGGCCTGGTCTCCTTCGGGCTGGGCGGCCCCGAGATCGGCGTCCCGCGCCCGCAGTTCAAGCCGTACTTCGACCGGGCCCGCGCCGCCGGACTGCACAGCGTGCCGCACGCCGGCGAGACCACCGGACCGCAGACCGTCTGGGACGCCATCCACGAGCTGGGCGCCGAGCGCGTCGGCCACGGCACCACCTCCGCCCAGGACCCGGAGCTGCTGGCCTACCTCGCCGAGCACCGCATCGCGCTGGAGGTCTGCCCGACCTCCAACATCGCCACCCGCGCCGTCACCGACCTCGACGCGCACCCGGTGAAGGAGATGGTGGCCGCGGGCGTCCTCGTCACCATCAACAGCGACGACCCGCCGATGTTCGGATCCGACCTCAACAACGAGTACGCCGTGGCCGCCCGCCTGCTGGACCTCGACGAGGCGGGACTCGCCCAACTCGCGAAGAACGCCGTCGAGGCCTCCTTCCTGGACCCGGCCGGCAAGGCGGAGCTGAGCGCCGAGATCGACACGTACACCGCCGCTTGGCTCGCGCGCTGACCCAACTGCTCGCACCTGCCCCGACAATGGGGGCATGAGCACCCTCACCGCCGTCGGGCACCGCGGCGACCCCTACCGATTCCGTGAGAACACCCTCGCCTCCGTCCGCTCCGCCTTCGCCCTGGGGGCGGACGCGGTGGAGGTCGACGTCCGGCTCACCCGCGACGGGGTACCGGTCCTGCTCCACGACGAGACCCTGCAGCGGCTGTGGGGCCACGACGTACGGCTCGACGACGTCACGGCCCCGCAGCTCAAGGAGCTGACGGAGGGCCGGGTCCCGACCCTGCGGGACGCCCTGATGGCGGCCGGGGCCGGCCGGTTGATGCTCGACCTGCCCGGCGCCTCGACGGAGGCCGTGCGCGCGGTCGTCGGCCTGGTGCGCGAGTGCGGGGCGGGCGAGCGCACGTACTACTGCGCGGGGCCCGGCACCATGTTGGCGGTGCGCGCCGCCGACCCGGGGGCGGAGATCGCGTTGACCTGGACGACGCTGTCGCCGCCGCGCCGGGTGCTGATCGACGCGGTGGGGCCGCGCTGGCTCAACTACCGGTTCGGGCTGGTCGACCGGGAGCTGACGGAGGCCCTGCACCGCGACGGGTTGCTCGTCTCGGCGTGGACCCCGGACACCAAGCGGTCGATGCGGGCGCTCGTGGCGGCCGGCGTGGACTCGATCACCACGAACCGGCTGGACGCGCTGGCGGTCGTGCGCGCCGGCCTCGGCCGCTGACACCCGGGTGATACGCGGGCTGACGGAGCGGGTTCGGCGCGCCGATCCCCGGTGGCAGGACCTGGGGCTGACGCTGCTGGTGCAGCTGGTCTCCAGCATGCCGTTCGTGCTGCCGGACCAGCCGGGCGGATCGCCGAAGAGCTGGGCGGCGTACGCGTTCACGACGGCCGGCCTGCTGCCGCTGATCTGGCGGCGGCGGGCTCCGGTGACGGTCCTGGCGGTCATCTCCGCCGTCGGTTTCGGCTACAACCTGGGGATGGACGGGCCGGGGCAACCGCTGCCCTACGGTCCGCTGGTCGCCTTCTACACCGTGGCCGTGTGCTGCCCGCGGCGGACCAGGCTGGCGGTGTCCGCGGCCGTCGTGGTGGCGGCCTGCCTCGCCGTGCACTGGAACACCGGGACGGCCCGCGAGTTGGTCTTCACCCTGTTCGTGGGCGGCTCCGCGTACGCGCTGGGCCGATCGCGGCACACCCGGCAGGCCTACACGGCCGCCGTCGAGGACCGGGCGGAGCAGTTGGAGCGGGCGAACCGGATCGAGGCGGAGCAGGCCGCGGCCCGCGAACGGGCGCGTATCGCACGGGAGATGCACGACATCCTCTCGCACGCGGTCAGCATCATGATCGTGCAGGCCGAGGCGGGTCCGGTGGCGGTACGCCGCGCTCCGGCCCGCGCCGAGGCGGCCTTCGAGGCGATCGCGGAGACGGGCCGGGACGCGATGGCGCAGCTGCGCACCATGTTGGGCGTGCTGCGCACGGACGAGTCGGCCCCGCGCGCGCCGCAGCCGGGGATCGGGGCGTTGCCCGCCCTGCTGGACCGGGTGCGGGCGAGCGGGCCGAGGGTGTCGTACGAGCGGACGGGCACGGTCCGCGACCTGCCCGCGGCGCTGGAGGCGACGGTGCACCGGGTGGTGCAGGAGGCGTTGACCAACGTGGTCAAGCACGCCGGGGCGGCTTCGGTGGACGTACGACTGGAGTACGGGCCGACGGAGCTGACGGTGACCGTCGCGGACGACGGTCGGGGCCCGGGCGGGGCGACGCCGGGCTCGGGGTCGCCCGGTTCGGGGTCGTCCGGCGGGCACGGGTTGATCGGCATCCGCGAACGGGCGGCGGCGCACGGTGGAACGGCCTGGTCGGGGCCGGGGCCGGGCGGCACCGGGTTCGTGGTGCGGGTGGCTCTTGTAACGTCGCCGCTGGAGGTGGGGACGTGACGATCCGTGTGGTGGTGGCCGACGACCAGGAGCTGGTCCGCAGCGGCTTCGCGATGATCCTGGACGTCCAGGAGGACATCGAGGTCGTGGCGGAGGTCGGGGACGGGGCGGCGGCCGTGGAGGCGGTGGCGCGACTGGCCCCGGACGTGGCCCTGCTGGACATCAGGATGCCGGTGCTGGACGGGATCGAGGCCTGCCGCAGCATCACGGCGAGCAGCACGTGCCGGACGGTGATGCTGACGACTTTCGACTCGGACGAGTACGTGTACGAGGCGCTGCACGCGGGCGCGAGCGGGTTCCTGCTGAAGGACGTCCGACGGGACGACCTGGTGCACGCGGTACGGGTGGTGTCGGCGGGCGAGTCGCTGCTGGCGCCTTCGGTGGCGCGGCGGTTGATCGAGGAGTACACGGCGGCGACCGCCCGGCCGTCGGCCGTCCGGGAGCTTTCCGCACGGCGGCTGGAGGCGCTGACGGCCCGGGAGCGGGAGACCTTGCTGCATCTGGGGCGGGGGTTGTCGAACGCGGAGATCGCGGTGGCGCTGGTGGTGAGCGAGCACACCGTGAAGTCGCACGTGGGGAACGTGCTGGCGAAGCTGGGGCTGCGCGACCGGATCCAGGCGGTGATCTGTGCGTACGAGACGGGGCTGATAGCGGCGGGGGCCGGGACGGTGGCCTCCGGGGCGGGCGGGTTCGGGGCGTTGGGTTCTCCCTCTCGGGAGTGAGGGGGCGGGGTGTCGACTCCCCCGCGTCGGGGAGTTGTCGTACCGCTGAAGACCCCTCTCACCGGTGATTCGCCACCACCCCTGTGCGCAGCAACATGGTGGTCATCGGGGCAGCGAGCCCCGTTGACCGCACCACGGGGGGAACCACCATGAACGCAACGACCCGCACCACGTTGATCGCCGCCGCCCTGCTCATGGGGATCGCGTCCGGCCCGGCGGTCGCGCACGCCGCCGCGCCGGCATCGACGTCCTCGACCGCGTCGGCGGCCACCACCGCGCCGCCCACGTTCTCCACCCCGCCCGACGCGGCGGCGCTGGAGCAGGCCATCGCGGGCCTCGGGGCGCGGCACGAGGGGGCGACGGCCGCACTGGTCCGGGTGGGCGGCGCGAGCGGCGACTGGCGGGGCAGCTCCGGCGTCGCGGACATCCGTACGGAGCGCCCGGTGATCGCCGAGGGCCGCTTCCGGGCCGGGTCGGTGACGAAGACCTTCACTTCGGCGGTGGTGCTCCAGCTGGCCGCCGAGGGCCGACTGCGCCTGGACGGAACGGTGCAGGAGTACCTGCCGGGCCTGCTGCCGGCATCGTTCAAGCCGGTCACCGTGCGGCAGTTGCTGAACTACACGAGCGGGATCCGCTCCGCCGACGGCCCGGGCGACACCTTCGAGGAGGCGTACGCCCACCGGTTCGACGTGGAGGATCCGCGCGCCCTCATCGCCAACGCCGTGGCCAAGGGCCCGGAGTTCGACCCGGGAACCAGGCAGCACTACCTGAACATCGACTACACGATCCTGGGCGTACTGATCGAGAGGGCGACCGGCACGTCCTACGAGAAGGCCGTGACCACCCGGATCCTCAAGCCCCTGGGCCTGCGGGACACTTCGCTGCCGAGTCGGACCGGGACCCGCATACCGGGTGCGCACAACCGGGGCTACCAGGCGGTGCCGCTGCCCGACGGCGGCCGGAGGTTGGTCGACGTCTCCGTGTGGGGCTCGTCCCGGGAGTGGGCCGCCGGGGACCTGATATCGACCACGGCGGACCTGGAGCTCTTCACGAAGGCCCTGTTCGGCGGCCGCCTGGTGCCGAGGGCTCAGCTGGAGGAGATGTTCACGGTGCCCGCCGTGCCGGACTTCGAGACCGGGCAGCCCGCGGAACTGACGGCCGGCATGAAGCGGTTCGCCCTGCCGGGCGGCAAGGAGGCGTGGGGCAAGACGGGCGGTCGGCACGGCTACAACACGTTGATCGGCGGGACCCGCGATCTGTCGCGCACCCTCGTCTACTCGGTGAACTCCACCGACGCCAAGGGCCGGAACATGAACAAGGTCGCCGAGGCCATCGTGTACGCGGCATTCACCAAGTAGTCGGTCGGGGGCCGGGGTTACGGCTGGGGTTGCGCCCGCGGCGTCGATGCCTGCACCGTCGCCGACGGGGTGTCGGTGGCCCGGCGTCCGGTGGACGGGGGTGCGGTGCGCGGGGTTGCGGTGGGTGGGACTCCGGCCGGCAGGGCTTCCAGGCGCTTGATCATGCGGCGCAGGATCAGCAGCGGTATCACCCCGAAGACGCCGAACGACATGTCGATGACCGACCACCAGAAGGGGATGCCCCGGACGGGGGCGGAGATCAGGGCCAGCGGGATGATGCCGGCGCAGGCCACCATGCCGGCCTCGACGATCCAGATGTTGCGCACGGGGTCGCGGTGGACCCCGTAAAAGAAGACGGCGATCACCAAGTGGGCGAAGGCCAGCCAGTCGGTGCCGTAGAGGAGGAAGGGGTACTCGGCATCGGCCCGGATGAGGCCGTCACCGACGCGCTGGAGCCATTCGTTGGAGACCAGGGCATTGGCCCACCGGAGCTCGGTGACGAGCGGGAAGGCGGTGACCCCGCTCAGGACGAGGCAGACGAGGAACAGGGCAAGCCAGGCACGGATCCGCCGCTCAAGGGCGCTTCTCTCGCTCATGGAAGCCACCCT
This sequence comes from Streptomyces sp. NPDC048383, assembly GCF_040651775.1. Lineage (NCBI taxonomy): Bacteria > Bacillati > Actinomycetota > Actinomycetes > Kitasatosporales > Streptomycetaceae > Streptomyces > Streptomyces sp. NPDC048383. The sequence continues at coordinate 102,013 of NZ_JBEZKS010000004.1, read as the reverse complement.
ACTCCCGGAATTGAACATGTTCAGCCAATTTCATGAACGTGTTCAATTCAGGGTGGGGCGCGGATCATGGGCGCGGCGGGACTCTTGGCAGGGCGGCCCGGTCGGGCTCACAGGCCGACGATGGAGTTCCAGCGCCGGGCGAGGTTCCGGCGTTCGGCCGAGGAGATGTCCCGGGCCACGACCAGGCGTTCGCGCATGTCCTCATCGGGGAAGATCAGCGGGTTCTCGGCGAGTTCGGCGGTCTCCTTGTCCGGGGAGCCGGCGAGCACCTCGCGGGCGGCGGGCACGGGGCAGACGTAGTTGACGGCGGCCGCCAGCTCCGCTGCCACCTCGGGGTCGTAGTAGTGGTCGACGAGAGCCTCGGCGTTGGCCTTGTGCCGGGCGAGGTTGGGGATGAGCAGGCTCTCCGCCCAGAGCTCCGCGCCCTCCTCGGGGACGACGAACTCGATGTCGGGGTTGTCGGCCCGGAGCTGGATGGCGTCGCCGGAGTAGGCCTGGCAGGCCAGGACGTCCCCCTTGGACAGGTCGGAGGTGTAGTCGTTGCCGGTGAACCGTCGGATGTGCTTCTTGCGCACCAACTCCTCGACCTGGTCGCACATCCGGTGGAAGTCCGATTCGGTCCACCGCGTGATGTCGACGCCGTTGCCCTGCATCAGCAGCGCGAAGGACTCGTCGAGCCCGGAGAAGAGCGTCACCTTGCCCGCCAGGTCCGGCTTCCAGAGGTCCTTCACCGACTTGATCTCGCGACCCAACGCCTTGCGGTTGTAGGCGATGCCAGTGATGCCCGACTGCCAGGGGACGGTGTGCAGCCGGCCCTCGTCGAAGGCGGGGGAACTCAGCTGCGGGTCCAGGTACCGGGTGACGTTGGCCTGCGTCGAGCGGTCCATCGCCTGGGCCCACCCCAGGTGGACGAAGCGGGCGGCCATCCAGTCGCTGACGACGACGAGGTCGTGGCCGGTGGCCTGCCGGTTCATCAACGCCGGGCTGATCTTGCCGAAGAACTCGTCGTTGTCGTTGATCTCCTCGGTGTACCGGACCTCGATGCCGGTGCGCTCGGAGAAGGCGTCCAGCGTCGGGCGGCTCTCCTCGTCCTCCTCGCCGGTGTCGATGTAGAGGGGCCAGTTCGAGAAGGCGACGCTCCGGTCCCGGGCGGAGACGTCCTCGCCACGGCGTCGCTCCTGGGGGACGTAGGCGGCGGGCACACCGCAGCCGGTGAGCGCGGCCAGCAGGCCCGCGGCACCGAGGCCGCGCAGCGCCGCGCGGCGGGAGAAGGCGAGTTCAGGCATGCGCACAGCCTCGAACACGCCGAAGGGGCGGGCAATAGACAAGGTGTCTACTGCCCGCCCCTTCGGAGTCCTGCGGTGATCAGTGTGATCACCGCCCCGGACCGGCGTGCCGCGAGGCGTGCCGTGAAGCGTGCCGTGATCAGCCGTCGAGCGAGGTCATGACGTGCTTGATGCGGGTGTAGTCCTCGAAGCCGTAGGCGGAGAGGTCCTTGCCGTAGCCGGACTTCTTGAACCCGCCGTGCGGCATCTCGGCGACGAGCGGGATGTGGGTGTTGATCCACACGCAGCCGAAGTCGAGGTTCTTGGACATCCGCATCGCGCGGCCGTGGTCCTTGGTCCACACGGAGGAGGCGAGGGCGAACTCGACGCCGTTCGCGTAGTCCAGGGCCTGCGCCTCGTCGGTGAAGGACTGGACGGTGATGACGGGGCCGAAGACCTCGTTCTGGATGATCTCGTCGTCCTGCTTGAGGCCCGAGACCACGGTCGGGGCGTAGAAGTAGCCCTTGTCGCCGACGCGGTGACCGCCCGCCTCGACCTTCGCGTGGGCGGGGAGGCGCTCGATGAAGCCCGCGACCTGCTTGAGCTGGTTCGGGTTGTTCAGCGGGCCGTAGAGCACGTCTTCGTCGTCCGGCTGCCCGGTCTTCGTGTCGGACGCGGCCTTGGCGAGCGCGGCCACGAACTCGTCGTGGATCGACTCGTGCACGAGCACGCGGGTGGCGGCGGTGCAGTCCTGGCCGGCGTTGAAGTAGCCGGCGACCGCGATGTCCTCGACGGCCTTGGCGAGGTCGGCGTCCTGGAAGACCACGACCGGAGCCTTGCCGCCGAGCTCCAGGTGGACGCGCTTGACGTCCTTGGACGCGCTCTCGGCGACCTGCATGCCCGCGCGCACCGAGCCGGTGATGGAGGCCATCGCCGGGGTGGAGTGCTCGACCATGGCCTTGCCGGTCTCGCGGTCACCGCAGACGACGTTGAAGACGCCCTTGGGCAGCACCGAGTCGATGATCTCCGCCATCAGGACGGTGGAGGCCGGGGTGGTGTCCGAGGGCTTGAGCACCACGGTGTTGCCCGCGGCGATCGCCGGGGCGAACTTCCACACCGCCATCATCATCGGGTAGTTCCACGGCGCGACCTGCGCGCAGACGCCGACCGGCTCGCGGCGGACGATCGAGGTCATCCCGTCCATGTACTCGCCGGCGGAACGGCCTTCGAGCAGGCGGGCGGCGCCGGCGAAGAAGCGGATCTGGTCCACCATCGGCGGCAGCTCCTCGCTGGCCGTCAGGCCCAGCGGCTTGCCGGTGTTCTCCGACTCGGCGGCGACCAGCTCGTCCGCGCGCGCCTCGAAGGCGTCCGCGATCTTGAGCAGGGCCTTCTGCCGCTCGGACGGGGTCGTGTCGCGCCAGCCCGGGAAGGCGGCAGCGGCGGCGGCCATGGCCGCGTCCACATCGGCCTGGCCGGACAGGGGGGCCGTCGCGTACGCCTCGCCGGTGGCGGGATTGACCACCTCGGTGGTCCGCCCGTCGGCGGCGTCCTTGAACTCCCCGCCGATGTAGTTGCGCAGACGACGCAGTTCGGTGGTCACTACAGCCACTCTCCTGATCACATGTCCAATGATTGAGACGAATCCCCAGCCTAGCCCCTCGGGTGACGCTTTCGACAGAGCCAGACACACCGAACTACGAAATCCGCGTAATCGAAGACCTCGCACAACGGATTTCATCGCCTACGGGTTGCGGAACAGACGACTCCTCGTGCACAGTGAGGTCGTGGTCAGTCGAAGCGCAGATTCCAGGAACAGACAACCGTCCCCTTCGGTCGATGCTGTGTCCCTGGCGATCATCGAGCAACTGCAGGAGGACGGTCGCCGTCCCTATGCATCGATCGGCAAGGCCGTCGGCCTGTCCGAGGCGGCCGTACGCCAGCGCGTACAGAAGCTGCTCGACCAGGGAGTCATGCAGATCGTCGCCGTCACCGACCCGCTCACCGTGGGCCTGCGACGCCAGGCCATGGTCGGCATCAACGTCGAGGGAGACCTCGACCCGGTGGCCGACGCGCTGACCGACATGGCCGAGTGCGAGTACGTGGTGATGACCGCGGGGTCGTTCGACCTGATGGTGGAGATCGTCTGCGAGGACGACGACCACCTGCTCGAAACGATCAACAAGAAGATCCGCACGCTCCCCGGCGTGCGATCAACCGAAAGCTTCGTTTACCTGAAGCTGAAGAAGCAGACCTACATGTGGGGAACCAGATAACCGTGAGCCAGGACCTCTCCAAGACCGCGTACGACCACCTGTGGATGCACTTCACCCGCATGTCGTCCTACGAGAACTCGCCCGTCCCGACCATCGTCAAGGGCGAGGGCACCTACATCTGGGACGACAAGGGCAAGCGCTACTTGGACGGCCTCGCCGGCCTGTTCGTGGTCAACGCCGGTCACGGCCGCAAGGAACTGGCCGAGGTCGCCTACAAGCAGGCCCAGGAACTCGCGTTCTTCCCCATCTGGTCGTACGCGCACCCCAAGGCCGTCGAGCTCGCCGAGCGCCTCGCCCACTACGCCCCCGGTGACCTGAACAAGGTCTTCTTCACCACGGGTGGCGGCGAAGCCGTCGAGACCGCCTGGAAGCTCGCCAAGCAGTACTTCAAGCTCCAGGGCAAGCACACCAAGTACAAGGTCATCTCGCGTGCGGTCGCCTACCACGGCACCCCGCAGGGCGCCCTGTCCATCACCGGCCTGCCGGCCCTCAAGGCCCCCTTCGAGCCGCTGGTCCCCGGCGCGCACAAGGTGGTCAACACCAACATCTACCGCGCCCCGATCTTCGGCGACGACCCGGAGGCCTACGGCCGCTGGTGCGCCGACCAGATCGAGCAGGAGATCCTGTTCGAGGGCGCCGACACCGTCGCGGCCGTCTTCCTGGAGCCGGTGCAGAACGCCGGTGGCTGCTTCCCGCCGCCGCCCGGGTACTTCCAGCGCGTCCGCGAGATCTGCGACGAGTACGACGTGCTCCTCGTCTCCGACGAGACGATCTGCGCGTTCGGCCGCCTCGGCACGATGTTTGCCTGTGACAAGTTCGACTACGTGCCGGACATGATCACCTGCGCCAAGGGCATGACCTCGGGCTACTCCCCGATCGGTGCCTGCATCATCTCGGACCGCCTCGCGGAGCCCTTCTACAAGGGCGACAACACCTTCCTGCACGGCTACACCTTCGGCGGACACCCGGTGTCCTCCGCGGTGGCGCTCGCCAACCTCGACATCTTCGACAAGGAAGGCCTGAACCAGCACGTGCTGGACCAGGAGGGCAACTTCTTCAACACCCTGAAGAAGCTGCACGACCTTCCGATCGTCGGCGACGTCCGCGGCAACGGCTTCTTCTACGGCATCGAGCTCGTCAAGGACAAGGCCACCAAGGAGTCCTTCACGGACGAGGAGACGGAGCGCGTGCTCTACGGCTTCCTCTCCAAGGCGCTCTTCGAGAACGGCCTGTACTGCCGCGCCGACGACCGTGGGGACCCGGTCATCCAGCTGGCCCCGCCGCTGATCGCGGACCAGGGCACCTTCGACGAGATCGAAGGCATCCTGCGCTCGGTGCTCACCGAGGCGTGGACCAAGCTGTAGCAGCACCCGGCACGACCGTCCGGTCCGAGCACGACTGGTCCGAACACACGGCCCGGATCCTCCGTTCGAGTGAGAACGCGAGGGTCCGGGCCGTGTGCTGTCACCATCCAAGCGGTTCATCTCTTTACATCTCATTGCGGCGCCAGTGACTGAAAGGGCTCCGCTTCGTTCCCCCGGACGGAGGTGTACGCCATGGTGGCTCCACCGGACACTGCCCCGCCTGACAATGACGTCCTGTGGGCACGGTCCCTGAACTACTCCCACAGCGGTTCCCCCGGCCTGATCGGGGTCTCCGTGGAAGTCCGGCAGGGCGAGATCCTCGCCGTGACCGGACCCCGCGGCAGCGGGAAGACGACGCTGCTGCGCTGTCTGAGCGGACAGCTGGTCCCCGAACAGGGCGAGGTCTGGTTCAACAGCGTTCCCGTCCACACCATGGGAGCCCTGACCCGCGAGCGCCTGCGCCGCGACCGGTTCGCGTGGATCGGGCCCGAGCCGCAGCTGCTGCCCGAGCTCAAGGCGTGGGAGAACGTCGCCCTGCCCCTGCTGCTCGCCGGCGCACCGCACCGCGCCGCGAAGCACGCCGCCTGCGAATGGCTGGAGCGCCTGGACATCGGTGCCTTCGCCCGCAAGCGCCCCGGCGCACTGACCCGGGCCGAGTCCCAGCGGGTCGCCCTGGCCCGGGCCCTCGCCGCCGAGCCGACCGTGCTCTTCGCCGATGAGCCGACGGCTCCCCTGCACCGCGCCGAAAGGTCCCTGCTGCTGCGCACCCTCACCACGGCGGCCCGCTCGCACGGCATCACCGTGCTGCTGGCCACCCACGACGAGGAGACCGCCGCCGCGGCCGACCGCACCACGGCCCTGCTCGACGGCCGCCCGGCCTCCGCCGCGGCCACACCCCCTCAGGCGACGGAGGACCAGGCCGCGTGCTCGCTCTCCGCCTAGCCCGCGGTTCCCGGCCCCTCGTACAGATGCGGCGGCTGCTCGTCGCCGCCGCGTCGGCCGGCACCGGGTTCCTCTTCCTGTACGTCCTCGCGGGGGCGATGGACCGGCCCGCCGGATCGTTCCCCCGCCTGCTGTGGGCCCTGGTGCCGCTGGCCGCCACGGTGCAGTTCGCCGTGGCGGTGGCCCGGACCGACCCGGCGACCCGGCCCCGGCAGGGGCTGGACGCCGTCGGACTGGGACCCGTACGCCTCGGTCTCGCCGCGGCCGTCTCCACCGCCGTCGCCTGCACCCTGGGCAGCCTCCTGGCCCTGGCCGCGTTCCTGCACCTGAGGGGCGAGCTGACCGGGCTGCCCTTCGACGGGGCGGGCGCCCGGCTGCTGCACGCCGAGCAGCCGCTGCCCGTGGCGGCCGCGCTGACCCTGCTGGCCCTGATCCCGCTGACCGCCTCGGTCGCCACGGCCCTCTCCCTGCGCCACCGAGCCGCGCCCACCGGAGCCGCCCCGCTGACCGGGGTGCCGTGGGGCGTCGCGCTCACCGCGTGCGGACTGTCCGTCGAGGCCTACACCGGCCCGGACGGCGCCGCGATGCCGGCCGGCTGGGCCCTGATCGTCGCCGGGCTCGCCCTCGCCGGACCCGGACTGGCCTACACCTGCGGAACGCTCGTACAGGCCGCCCGCCCGGGCGCGCTGCGGCTGCTGGCCGGACGGGCCCTGCAGGAGGAGGCGCCCCGGCTGGGTCGACCCCTCGGGGTGCTGTGCGCGGTCGCCGTGGCCGTCCTGACGGCCCTGGCCCTGCGCGACGGCACCGGGCCGCTCCCCCCGCTGGGTCCCCTGACCTGGCCGGCCGCGACCCTGGTGGCGCTGTGCGCGGCCGCGACCCTTCTCACATCGGCGGTCGAGTCCAGGCAGTCCCGGTCGGCCGCCCGGGCCGCCCTCCTCGACCTCGGAACCCCCGGAACGGTGCTGCGTACGGCCGCCACGGTGCGGGCCGGCGCACTGCTCGCGGTGTGCCTTCCGCTCAGCTGGGGTGTGGCGCAACTGACGTCCCTGGCGTTGACGCGCTGACGGAAACGGCCCTTAGTGTGGGCCGAATGGTCAATGCAGACATCGAGATCGAGACGCTCGCCGAATTCGACCGCGTCGTCGCCAGGGGGTCCCTGAGCGGCTACCGGATCCAGTCGGTCAACCTGTTGGAGCGGACCTTCGCGCTGTTGTCGGCCGACACCGCCACGGCCGTCTTCCTGGGCTGCCCGATGGAGCCCGACGCCTCCGCGAAGGTCCGCGCCGACGGCGCGCTCGTCTTCCCCCCGGTACCGGACCTGCCGTTCAACCCGTACCGGGGCCTGCTGTACACCGCCGAGGAGCTGTTCTCCGGCCTGGACGAGGGCTACGAGGCCACCCCGGACGCCCAGGCCTACGCCTGGCTCCAGGAGACCGGGACCGACGGCGACGTCTTCTCCTCGATGCTGCGTTCCATTCACGACGACGCCGTCTCCGACGCCCTCGACGAGCACCTGACCGGCGCCCGGGTGGTGGGCGTGATGGGCGGCCACGCGATGGCCCGGGGCGGTACGGACTACCGCGGCGCGGCGGAGCTGGGCCGAAACCTCACCCGGTCCGGGTTCACCGTCGCCACCGGCGGCGGCCCCGGCGCCATGGAGGCCGCCAACCTCGGCGCCTACCTGGCTCCCGCCGCCGACGAGGCGCTGCCCGAGGCGCTGGAGCTGCTGGCCGAGGTCCCCTCCTTCGTCCCGTCGGTCTCCGACTGGGCCCGCGCGGCCTTCGCCGTACGGGAGCGCTGGCCCGACGGCGGCGACTCGACCGGGATCCCGACCTGGTTCTACGGGCACGAGCCGCCGAACGCGTTCGCGGGCCACATCGCCAAGTACTTCGCGAACGCCACCCGTGAGGACGGGCTGCTGGCCCGCTCCAACGCGGGCGTGGTGTTCCTGCCGGGCGCGGCCGGCACCGTCCAGGAGGTCTTCGACAACGCGACGCCGAACTACTACGCGTCGCGCGGGGAACCGACCCCGATGGTCCTGGTGAACCGTACGCACTGGACCGAGCACTTGCCGGCCTGGCCGCTGCTCACGGCGCTGGCCCGCGGCCGGGCGATGGAGTCCCGGATCGCGCTGGTGGACTCGGTGGACGAGGTTCCGGCGGCCCTCGCCGCAATGGGCTGACCTCCGGAGGCAACTTCGCGTCCGTTTCCCACGTCTGGCAGAGGTAACGCGAAAACCTGCCAGACGTGAACGGAGCCTTCTGTGCTCATAGGCCTGCTGACCGCTGTCGCGGCGTCCATCTGCTACGGCACGGGATCCGTCCTGCAAGCCGTGGGCTCGCGGCGGGCGGCCCGGATGTCCCCGGCCGCCGCCGGGGTGACCGCGCACGGCGGACCCAACCTGACTTCCACCGCCAAAGCCGCGATGACCTGGGAGTTCATCGTCGGCACCATCCTCGACTTCGTGGGGTTCGGGCTCGGCGCGCTGGCCGCGCGAATGCTGCCGCTCTTCCTCTCGCAGACCGTGATCAGCGCCAACCTGGTGATCACGGCCGTGCTGAGCGTGAAGATGCTCGGCATCCGCCTCACCCGCAAGGAGTGGACGTCCATCGGTGTCGTCTGCACGGCGCTGGTCCTGCTGGCCACGGCGGCGGGCCACGAGGGCGGTCACCACGCGCCGATGTCCACCCACTGGTGGCTGCTGGGGATCACCCTCTTCCTGATGATCGGCGGCACGGTCGCCGTCCGGCTCCTCGGCGGGAACGCGGCGATCCTGGCGGGTCTGCTGTCCGGGCTCGGCTTCGGCGCGCTGGGCGTCGGCGTCCGCATCCTGAACGGGATCGACCCCTTCGACCTGGGCGCCCTCCTCGGCGACCCGGCGCTGTACGCGATCCTGGCGGCCGGCTTCGGCGGCATGTACCTGCACACCGTCGCCCTGCAGATCGGCTCGGTGAACGGCGCCACGGCGGCCCTGGTCGTCGGCGAGACCGTGCTCCCGGGCGCCATCGGCGTGCTCTGGCTCGGCGACGCCTCCCGGCCGGGACTGGCCTGGCTGGCCGTACTCGGCTTCGTCCTGGCGGTGGCCGGAGCGGTGGCCGTGGCCTGGTTCGGCAAGCACGGGGCCGAGGAGGACGAGGCGGCGGGGGCGCCCGCCGCGCCCGTCCCCGAACCGGTGCGGTAAACCGGCACCCGCTCTCCCCTCACCCGCCCGGCCGCCCCCTGGTGGCAGCCGGGCGGCCGCCGGCGCTTGCTGGACGGGGGAGAGAGCGAGAGGTCCATGGAGGAGTCCACGACCGCGCGGTTGCGCACGCCCCGGGCCGCCGGCACGGCCGGAATCGCCTTCGCGGTACTGCTCGCGGTGGCGATCGCGCTGATGCGCGTCGCCGTTCCCGAAGGCGGCTCCCCCGACGCCCGAGTCGATCCCGATGACCGGTGGGCGGTACGGCTGGCCCTGGAGATCGTGCCGTTCGCCGGGATCCTGTTCCTGTGGTTCATGGGCGCCCTGCGCGCCCATGCCGGCGAGGCCGAGGACCGTTTCGTCTCCACCGTCTTCCTCGGCAGCGGCATCGTCTTCGTCGCCACGCTGTTCGTCGCCGCCGGCGCCGCGGGCACCGTGTTGCAGGAGGGCACCGACACCGCCTTCGGACGCGACTACGCGTACACGATCCTGACCACGTACGCGATGCGCATGGCGGCCGTCTTCGTCTTCGCGACCTCCAGCATCGGACGCCGGCTGGGGATCTTCCCGCGCCCCCTGGCCCTGCTCGGGTACGTGACCGGGCTGGTCCTCATCGTCATCGGCTCCGGCGTGCCCTGGAGCGAGATGATCCTCCCCGCCTGGGCGTTGATCGTCGGCGCCTACATCGTGCGCTCCGCGCGGCGCTAGCCGCCCGTCGGGCCGCCCCGGGCCCGGCAGGCGGACCCCGCCCGCCCCGTGCATATTGGATGGGGAAGCTGCGGGGGCTCGGGGACGAACGGGATGTTCGGGCCACGGAAGGGCTGGTGCCTCATGAGGCTTGTCGTCGACCTCAACCGCTGTCAGGGATACGCACAGTGCGCGTTCCTCGCCCCCGATGTGTTCTCCATGCACGGCGACGAATCGCTGCTCTACAACCCCGAGGCGGGCGAGGAGCAGCGCGAGAACGTCATGCGCGCCGTCGCCGCCTGCCCCGTGGGGGCCATCCTCATCGAGCTCGAAGATCGGGACATGTCGGCGCTCACCCCGGAGGCGCACGGTGCGCGCTGACGGGAACCTGGAACGGCTCAAGCGCGACGGACGCATCGTCGTCGTCGGCGCGTCCCTGGCCGGCCTACGGGCCGCCGAGACCATGCGCGACAAGGGCTTCACCGGTTCGCTGACGATGATCGGCGATGAACCGTACGAACCTTACGACCGACCCCCGCTGTCGAAACAGGTCCTGCTGGGCAAGGCGGCCGCGGACCACACCGCGCTCCCCCGGCGCCGGGACATCGGCGCCGAGTGGCGGCTGGGGGTGCCCGCCTCGGGGCTGGACATGGCGGGGCGCCGGGTCCTGCTGGCCGATGGCGAGGCGGTGGAGTACGACCGGTTGCTCATCGCGACCGGGGTACGGGCCAGGCCGTGGCCCAACGAGGAGGAGGGCGCGCTCACCGGCGTCTTCGTCCTGCGCACCCGTGACGACGCCGTCGCACTGGAGCGCAGTCTCGCGGCCGGTCCCCGCCGGGTGCTGGTGATCGGGGCCGGCTTCACCGGCTCCGAGATCGCCTCGGCCTGCCGGGAACGCGGCCTGCCCGTCACCGTCGCCGAACGCGGGGCGGCGCCGCTGGTCGGCGCGCTAGGCGGGGTCATCGGCGAGGTCGCGGCCGAGATGCACCGCGAGAACGGCGTCGACCTGCGCACCGGGATCATGGTGACGGGCCTGGAGGGCGACCCGGCCGGCCGGGTCCGCGCCGCGCACCTGTCCGACGGGTCGACGATCGAGGCCGACGTCGTGGTCGTCTCCCTCGGCGCCCAGCGCAACACGGAATGGCTGGCCGGTTCCGGACTGGGCGCCGGCCCCCGCGGCATCGCCTGCGACGCGGGCTGTCGGGCCTTCGACATCCGGGGCATCGTCACCGACGACATCTACGTGGCGGGCGACGTGGCCCGTTCCCCGCACGCCCTGTTCGGGTACCAGTTCCTCTCCCTGGAGCACTGGGGCAACGCCGTGGCCCAGGCCGGGACGGCGGCGCACAACATGCTCAGCGAGAGCGCGGACCGCCGCCCCCACATGTGGGTGCCGGCGTTCTGGTCCTCCCAGTTCGGCGTGAACATCAAGTCGGTCGGGGTGCCCTCCATGGGGACCGAGCTCATGATCACCCAGGGCTCGCGCACCGAGCGGCACTTCGTCGGCGTGTACGGCTACCAGGGCCGCGTGATCGGAGCGGTGACCTTCGACAACTGCCGCTGGCTGCCCTTCTACCAGCAGATGATCGAGGCCACGACGCCGTTCCCGCCGCCGTTCCCGACCGTGGACCGCAGGCCCGAGGGGCAGAAGCCGATGCCCGCGGACTTCCCGGACCCGTCGGTGCCGACGCACGGCCCGACGATCACCCTCAGCGGTTACTCCCCGGACGACCGGAAGATGACCTTCACCCCCGCCCGCCTCTGACCGCACGCGCACCGCACTCCCTGGCCCGTGGACCTTGAGGAGCACGAGGACCTGCCATGACACAAGCCATCCTGCGGGAGATCATGGACTACGCGAACCGCGCAGATCCGTATCCGCTGTACGAAAAGCTCCGCGAGACGCCGGTGGCCCACGACGGGGACGGGCCGTACGTGATCAGCACGTACTACGAGATCCAGAGCCTCCTGCACGACCCGCGGATCAGCTCCGACGCCGCCAATCTGGCCTCGACCGCGAGCGACCCGCTCGCCGATGGCGAGGAGGAGGGGACGACGTTGCCGCCGTCGTTCCTCAAGCTCGACCCGCCCGACCACGACCGGCTCCGCCGGATGACGAACCGGCCCTTCGGCCCGCCGCACTCCCCGCACAAGGTGCACGACATGCGGGACGAGCTGGGTGGCATCGTGTCCGGGCTGATCGACGGCATCGTCGCGGCCGACTCGCCGGACCGGATCGACCTGGTCGACCAGTTCGCCTACCCGTTCCCGGTCACGGTGATCTGCCGGCTGCTCGGCGTACCCCCCGAGGACGAGCCGCGCTTCCACGTGTGGGCCGACACCATCGCCGCCAGCCTCGACCCGGACCCGGACGCCGACCCGACGAAGCGCCGCGTTCCGGCCGACGCCCGGATGGAACTCGGCATGTACCTGGCCGGGTTGATCGAGGAGCGCCGCAAGAACCCCGGTGACGACATGTTGTCGCACCTGGCGACCGCGGACGGACCGGACGGCGCCATGACCACGATCGAGGCGCTGAGCACCTCGGCGCTGCTGCTGATCGCGGGCCACGAGACCACGGTCAACCTGATCACCAACGGGATGCTGACCCTGCTCCGGCACCCGGACGTCTTGGAGCGGCTGCGTCAGGACCCCGAGCTGTCCGTTCCGATCGTCGAGGAGTTGCTGCGCTTCGAACCGCCGGTGCAGTTGCTGCCGCAGCGCACCACGCTCTGCGAGATCGAGGTCGCCGGCGTGACCATCCCGAAGGGAGCCTCGCTCTGGCTGGTCCTCGCCTCGGGAAACCGCGACCCCAAGAAGTTCGAGAACCCGGACCGCTTCGATCCCGATCGCGCGGACATCCAGCACCTCGGCCTGGGCAGTGGCATTCACAGCTGCTTCGGGGCGCCGCTGGCCCGGCTCGAAGCCCAGCTGGCGCTGAGCGAGCTGGCCCGCCGGCTGGAGAACCCGCGGCTGCTGGAGGACCCGCCGCCGTACCGTCAGAACGCGGTGCTGCGCGGCCCCCGCCACCTGCCGATCGCCTGCGACGGCATCCGCGACTGACCCGGTCGCCGCGGCGCTCCGCCGGGGGTCCACCTGATCCCTGGCGGTCGCCGCGGCCCTCCGCCGGGGTCCACCGGATCCCTGCGGAGCGCCGCACCACGGGGTCCGGGCTTCAGCCGGTTCCCGTCGGCAACAGCACCACCTCGGCCGGGGCGAAGGCCACCGACACCCGGTCGCCCACCGCCGGCGCCCCGACCGGCCCGCACTCGGCCTCCAGGTCGGGACCCGCCCCGGGCCGCAGCAACAGCGCGACGTGCGTACCGCGGAAGGTGCGGGACAGCACCTCGCAGCGCAACCCCTCGTCCCCCAGGAGCACCCCGGCGGGCCTGATCAGCAGCCGCCGTTCGCCCTCCGCCGACCCGGCCGGTACGGGGACCGCGCCCCACGGGGTGGCGGCGCCCCCCGCCGACACCGTCGCCGGGACCACGTTCTCGAAGCCGAGGAACCTGGCGACGAACTCCGAGGCGGGCCGCTGCCACACCTCCAGCGGGGTACCCGCCTGGGCGATCCGCCCGTCCCGCATCACCACGACCCGGTCGGCCAGCGCGAAGGCCTCCCCCTGGTCGTGGGTCACCGCCAGCACGGTCGTGCCGAGCCGGGAGAACAACCCCTGGAGTTCGACGACGAGCCGCTCGCGCAGCCCCCGGTCCAGCTGGCCCAGCGGCTCGTCCAGCATCAGCAACCGCGGGGAGGGGGCCAGGGCCCGGGCCAGCGCCACCCGTTGCTGCTCGCCCCCGGAGAGCGAGGCGATGGCCCGGCCCTGGGCTCCGGGGAGCCCGACCAGCTCCAGCAATTCGGCGACCTGGCCCTCGTAGGCGTGCCGGGTGGAACCGCGCATCCGCAGGCCGAAGGCGACGTTCCCGCCGACGTCGCGGTGCGGGAACAGCTGGTGGTCCTGGAACATCAGCCCGACGCCCCGCCGGTGCACGGGCACCCCGGCCTGGTCGGCGCCGGCCAGCAGGACCCGGCCGGCCGACACCCGCTGGAGACCGGCCACCACCCGCAGCAGGGTGGACTTGCCGCTCCCGCTGGGTCCGAGCACACACACGGTCTCGTGCTCGGCGACCTCCAGGTCGACGTCGTCCACGACCGCGCGTTCGCCGAAGCGGACCGTCACCCCTTCGAGACGGAGCAGGGTCATCAGAACTCTCCCGAGGTTTTGTCGGGGCGCAGCCGCTCCAGCACCAGCAGGGACACGGCGCACACCAGCATCAAAATCGTGCTCAGGGCCATGGCCTGCCCGTAGTTCAGCTCACCGGCCCGCCCCAGCAGTCGGGCGACGGCGACGGGCAGGGTCGGGCTGTCGGGCCGGGCGATGAACACGGTCGCCCCGAACTCGCCGAGGGACACCGCGAAGGCGAAGCCCGCCGCGATCAGCAGCGCCCGCCGCACCAGCGGCAGGTCCACCTCGCGCCAGGCCCGCAGCGGCGAGGCACCCAGTACGGCGGCGGCCTCCCGCAGCCGTCCGTCCACCGCCCGCAACACCGGCAGCATGGTCCGTACGACGAAGGGCACCCCGACGAGCGCCTGCGCGAGCGGCACCAGGATCCAGGAGGTCCGCAGGTCCAGCGGGGGTTCGTCCATGGTGATCAGGAAGCCGAAGCCGACGGTCACGGCGGACACCCCGAGCGGGAGCATCAGCAGCGCGTCGAAGCCGCGTACGAAGCGCCCCCCGCGCCGGGTCAGCGCGGCGGCGGCGAGCCCCCCGATGAACAGGGCGATGGCGGTGGCGGCCAGCGCGTAGCGCAGCGAGTTCCCGATCGCCTCCAGCGGTGGCACCAGGAACGTTCCGCCGCCGGAGCCCGCGTCCTGCAGGGCCCGGTAGAAGCCGAGCCCGTAGCCGCCGGGGGCGTCGAAGGACCGCTCGACCAGCACGCCCAGCGGCAGCACGATCAGCAGCGCCACCGTCAGCAGCACCCCGCCGAGCAGCCCCCGCTGGGCCCAGCCGCGCGGCCGGTGCGCCGTGCGCGCCGGGTCGACCAGCCGCAGCGCGGTCTCCCGGCGGCGCACGGTCCATGCGTGCAGGGCGAGGATCGCGCCGACCGCGACGAACTGCACCATCGTCAGGACGGCGGCCGTCGGCAGGTCCAGCAACTGCGCGGTCTGCCGGTAGACCTCCACCTCCAGGGTGGAGTACGCGGGACCGCCCAGGATCTGCACGACGCCGAAGGAGGTGAAGGTGAACAGGAAGACCATCAGCGCGGCGGCGGCGACGGCCGGCCCGAGCGCGGGCAGCGTCACCCGCCGCCACGCCCCGTAACGCCCCGCGCCGAGGACCCGGGCCGCCTCCTCCTGACGGGGGTCGAGCTGGGCCCACAGGCCGCCGACCGTCCGGACGACGACGGCGTAGTTGAAGAAGACGTGCGCCAGCAGGATCGCCCAAACCGTGGTGTCCAGGCGGACTCCCCACAGCTCGTCCAGCAGTCCGCCGCGCCCGACCAGCGCGAGGAACGCCGTGCCGACGACCACCGTCGGCAGCACGAACGGAACGGTGACCACCGCGCGCAACAGTTGCTTGCCGGGGAACTCGAAGCGGGCGAAGACGTACGCCCCGGGCAGCGCGATCAGCAGGGTGAGCACCGTGGAGGCCAGCGCCTGCCAGGTGGTGAACCACAGCACGTCCGCGATGTCGGGCCGGGCCAGCACCTCGCCGATCCGACCGAACTGCCAACCGGAGTCCGTCCTGAGCCCGCGGCCGACGATCGCGGCCACGGGGTAGGCGAAGAACAGCCCGAAGAAGACGAGCGGCACCACCATCAGGCCCAGCCTGACGGCGGTGGTCCGCCCGCCCTCCTTCGGGGAGCTCCCGCGTGCTACTTCACGACGAGCGAGGACCATGCCTTGACCCACTGCTCACGGTTCTTGGCGATGGCGTCCGGAGTGACGTTCTCCGGCTTCTCGATCACCACACCGTGCTTCGTGAAGACCTCCGGCAGCTGCGCGTCCTTGACCACCGGGTTCACGAACATCTGGAGCGGCATGTCCTCCTGGAACTTCTTGCTCACCAGGAAGTCGAGGAGCGCCTTGCCGCCCTCGGGGTTCTTCGCGCCGTTCAGCAGGCCCGCGAACTCGACCTGGCGGAAGCAGGTTCCGGTGGAGACGCCCGTGGGGGCCTCGGCCGGCTGCGGCTCGCCGTAGAGCACCTCGACCGGCGGGCTGGAGGCGTACGAGACGACCAGCGGACGGTCGCCCTTGGCCTTCTTACCGCCCGCGGAGCCCGAGAAGCGCTCGTTGTAGGCCTGCTCCCAGCCGTCGACGACCTCGACGCCGTTGGCCTTGAGCTTGCTCCAGTAGTCCTTCCAGCCGTCCTCGCCGTACTTGCCGACGGAGGCGAGGAGGAAGCCGAGACCGGGCGAGGACGTCGCGGCGTTCTCGGTGACCAGCAGGTTCTTGTACTCCGGCTTGACCAGGTCGTCCAGCGTCTGCGGCGGGGCGAGCTTCTTGTCGGCGAAGTACTGCTTGTCGTAGTTGACGCAGATGTCACCGGAGTCGATCGGGGTGACGCGGTGCTGCGGGTCGAGCACGAACTCGGACTTGATCCCGTCCATGCCCTTGACCTGGTACGGGGTGAAGATCCCGTTGTCGAGGGCCCGCGAGAGCAGGGTGTTGTCGACACCGAAGAAGACGTCGCCGCGCGGGGAGCCCTTGGTCAGGATCTCCTGGTTGAGCGCCGTGCCGGCGTCGCCGGACTTCAGTCGCTTGACGGTGTAGCCGCTCTGCTGCTCGAACTCCTTCAGGACCGAGTCGGTCACGTTGAAGGAGTCGTGGGAGACGAGGGTGACCGTCTTGGACTTCGGGGCGTCGCTCGCGCCGGCGGTCCTGTCCTTGGCGTCGCCGCCGCCGCAGGCGCTGAGCGTGGTGACGCCGAGCGCGGCCACGAGCGCGGCGCCCGCGATCCTCTGGGTGGTGCTCACTGGTTGATTCCTCCTGGGATGACCAGGAGAAGACGCGGCCCTGCCCGGCGCTCTGCGAGAGCGGACGCCGGGCAGGGCGCAACAGCATGAGTGGTGACCGAACTTCCTACCCCGAATGACCGGGGCGAGGTTCAGAGGGTCTGCGGATGACGGATACCGCACTCTCAGCGCTGTGGCGCTCCCCTGTCGGAATATGAAATTGGTTCGGCCACAGGGTACCCCGCGTCCGAATGTGATCGACCATGGCCGAATTTCGGCCCTATCGCTCCGAGGCGGCCAGCTGGCCGCAGGCGCCGTCGATCTCCTGACCGCGGGTGTCCCGTACGGTCACGGGCACCCCGTGGCGGGCGATGGCCTCGACGAACGCCTTCTCGTCCTCGGGCCGCGAGGCGGTCCACTTCGAGCCCGGGGTCGGGTTCAGCGGGATCAGGTTGACGTGGACGCGCTTGCCCTTGAGGAGCTTGCCGAGCAGGTCACCGCGCCAGGCCTGGTCGTTGATGTCGCGGATCAGGGCGTACTCGATGGAGATCCGGCGGCCGGACTTCTCGGCGTACTCCCAGGCCGCGTCCAGCACCTCACGGACGTTCCAGCGGGTGTTCACCGGGACCAGGGTGTCGCGCAGCTCGTCGTCGGGGGCGTGCAGCGAGACGGCGAGCCGGCACTTGAAGCCCTCGTCCGCGAACCGCAGCATGGCCGGGACCAGGCCGACGGTGGAGACGGTGATGCCGCGCTGCGACAGGCCCAGGCCGTCGGGCTCCGGGTCGGTGAGGCGGCGGATGGCGCCGACGACGCGGTTGTAGTTGGCGAGCGGCTCGCCCATGCCCATGAAGACGATGTTCGACAGCCGGGCCGGGCCGCCCGGGACCTCTCCGTCGCGCAGGGCGCGCATGCCGTCCACGATCTGGTGCACGATCTCGGCGGTGGACAGGTTGCGGTCCAGACCGGCCTGGCCGGTGGCGCAGAACGGGCAGTTCATGCCGCAGCCGGCCTGCGAGGAGATGCACATGGTGACCCGGTCGGGGTAGCGCATCAGCACGGACTCGACGAGCGTGCCGTCGTGCAGCTTCCACAGGGTCTTGCGCGTGGTGTCGTTGTCGCAGCTGATGTGACGCAGGACGTTCATCAGATCGGGCAGCAGCTCCTGCTGGAGCTTCTCCCGGGAGGCCGCGGGGATGTCGGTCCATTCCGCCGGGTCGTGGGCGTAGCGGGCGAAGTAGTGCTGGGAGAGCTGCTTGGCCCGGAACGGCTTCTCACCGATCGCGGCCACCGCCTCCCGGCGCTCGGCCGGGGTGAGGTCGGCGAGGTGCCGGGGCGGCTTCTTGACCCCACGAGGGGCGACGAAGGTGAGCTCTCCCGGAACGGGGCGGGCCATGGCAGGTACTCCTTGTAAGACGAAAGGCGCGCCGCAGAAGCAGCGCGCCCTTCAAGAGTAACCGCCCGGCCCGGTCGAGGCTTTTCCTCCACCGGCCGCCCCGGTACCGCGGCGACCGGTGGATCGGCCGCCGATCAGCGGCGGAGCGGCGGACCTCAGCCGGTGCCGACGAAGGCCGCCAGGAGCAGCCACACGACGGGAGCGGTCGGCAGGAGCGAGTCGAGCCGGTCCATGATGCCGCCGTGGCCCGGCAGCAGCGTGCCCATGTCCTTGATGCCCAGGTCGCGCTTGATCATCGACTCGCCCAGGTCGCCCAGGGTCGCGCTGACCGCGACGGCCAGGCCGAGGACCAGACCCTGCCACCAGGAGCCCCCGTCGATCAGGAACTCCATGCACAGCGCGCCGGCGGCCATCGCGAAGGCCACGGCGCCGAACAGTCCCTCGCGGGTCTTCCCGGGGCTGATGCGCGGCGCCAGCTTCGTCCTGCCGAAGCGCCAGCCCACCGCGTAGGCCCCGGTGTCGCTGACGACGGTCAGCACCAGGAACGTGACCACGCGCTGCGGGCCGTCGTCCGCCGTGAGCAGCATCGTGACGAAGGTGGCCAGGAACGGCACGTAGAACGCCGCGAAGACGCCGGCGGTGACGTCCTTGAGGTAGTCCTCGGGCGGTTCCGTCATCCGCCACACCAGGACCGCGAGCGCGGTCAGGGCCATCGCGACCCAGGCACCCTCGGCCCCGCGGACGTAGCCGGCGATGACCATGGCGGCGCCACCGACCGCGAGCGGGACCAGCGGCGCCTTGATGCCCTTCTTCTCCTGGAGCCGGGAGGTGAGCTCCCACAGACCCACCACGACCGCGACGACGACGACACCGACGAAGACGGCCTTGACGATGAACAGCGAAGCGAAGATCACCGCTCCGAGGCCGATGCCGACCCCTATGGCGGCACGCAGATCCCGCCCCGCGCGCTTCTTCTGCGGAGGCGGTGAGGCGTCCTGCGGTGCCTGCGAGGACGGAGGCGGAGGCGGAGGGCTGGGCATGGGCTCCTGCAACGGCGTCTCGGCGCGGAGCGGGGGGCCGCCCGCGAAGGCGGCCCCCCGATCGCGTGCTTCCCGGTCGTCGAAGGCACGGCCGGCGGCATCGGGCACGATGGGCATGGGCCGAGTGTGCGGGCCCACCAGCGCATCGTATGCGGGACCCGCCGGAACCGGCTCCGTGGCCCAGGGAGAGTCGTTCATCAGACCTCGAGGAGCTCGGCTTCCTTGTGCTTGAGCAGCTCGTCCACCTGCGTGACGTACTTCGCGGTGGTGTCGTCGAGCTCCTTCTCGGCGCGACGCACCTCGTCCTCGCCGGCTTCCTTGTCCTTGACGAGCTTGTCGAGGGCGTCCTTCGCCTTGCGGCGCACGGCGCGGATGGAGACCTTGGAGTCCTCGGCCTTGGTGCGCGCGACCTTGATGTACTCCTTGCGGCGGTCCTGCGTCAGCTCGGGGAAGGTCACCCGGATGATGCGGCCGTCGTTGCTCGGGTTCACACCGAGGTCGGAGTCGCGGATGGCCTGCTCGATGTTGCGCAGGGCGGACGCGTCGAACGGCGTCACGATCGCCATGCGCGGCTCGGGCACCGCGAAGGAGGCGAGCTGGTTGATGGGCGTGATGGCGCCGTAGTAGTCGGCCACGATCTTGTTGAACATGGCCGGGTGCGCACGACCCGTGCGAATCGCGCCGAAGTCTTCCTTGGCGACGACGACGGCCTTCTCCATCTTCTCCTCGGCCTCGAGGAGGATTTCTTCGATCACCACGTGCTCCTGCATGTCAGATATGGATGGTTCAGGCGGGGCGGGGCGGTTCGGGCCGCCCGGACCGGGCCCGGTGAGGGCCCGGCCACGGGGCTCAGACCCGGGTGCCCTGGTCGCTCACGAGCGTGCCGATCTTCTCACCCTTGACGGCGCGGGCGATATTGCCCTCGGCGAGGAGTTCGAAGACCAGGATGGGGAGCCGGTTGTCGCGGCACAGCGTGATGGCGGTGGCGTCGGCGACCTTGAGGTCCCGGGACAGCACCTCGCTGTACTCCAGCGCGTCGAACTTCACCGCGTCCGGGTTGGTCTTCGGGTCGGAGTCGTAGACACCGTCGACGCCGTTCTTGCCCATGAGGAGGGCTTCGGCGTCGATCTCCAGGGCACGCTGGGCGGCCGTGGTGTCGGTGGAGAAGTAGGGCATTCCCATGCCGGCGCCGAAGATGACGACGCGGCCCTTCTCCAGGTGCCGCACGGCACGGAGCGGGATGTACGGCTCCGCGACCTGGCCCATGGTGATGGCGGTCTGCACCCGGCTGTCGATGCCTTCCTTCTCCAGGAAGTCCTGGAGGGCGAGGCAGTTCATGACGGTACCGAGCATGCCCATGTAGTCGGACCGCGCGCGGTCCATGCCGCGCTGCTGCAGCTCGGCGCCGCGGAAGAAGTTGCCGCCGCCGATGACGATCGCGATCTCCGCGCCGTCACGGACCACGGCCGCGATCTCACGGGCGATGGCGTGCACGACGTCGGGGTCGACACCCAGTCCGCCGCCGCCGGAGAAGGCTTCGCCGGACAGCTTCAGCATGAAGCGGCGACCCTTCTTGCCGTGGTCGCTCTTGTCGTCGGAAGCGGTGTGGGGGTCCACGCCCTGATTCATGGGGATCTCCTCGTGCACATACGAAGAAGGCCATTGCCGGTGGGTCCTCGCGGTTCCCTCTTCGGCAATGGCCTCCTCGTCAGATCTGCGGTCGTCTCGCGCGTGCGCGGACGACTGCTTCAGACCCTACCGGGGTCCGGTGTCCGTCGCGTACGGACGGACTCAGATGCCGACCTTGATGCGCGCGAAGCGCTTCAGGGTGACACCGGCCTCGTCCAGAACCTTCTGGACGGACTTCTTGTTGTCCAGCGCGTACGGCTGGCCGAGGAGCGTGACGTCCTTGAAGAAGCCGTTGACGCGACCCTCGACGATCTTGGCGATCGCGGCCTCGGGCTTGCCCTCGGCGCGGGTGACCTCTTCGGCGACGCGGCGCTCGGACTCGACGACGTCGGCCGGAACCTCGTCGGCGGTCAGGTACTTCGGCGCGAACGCGGCGATGTGCTGGGCGATGCCCTTGGCCAGTTCGGCGTCGGCCTTGTCCAGCTCGACCAGGACACCGATCTGCGGGGGCAGGTCGGGCATGGTGCGGTGCATGTACGAGGCCACGAAGGCGCCCTCGTACGACGCGAAGCGGTCCAGGACGATCTTCTCGCCGAGGTTGGCGTTGGCCTCGTCCACGAACGCCTGGACGGTCTTGCCGGCCTCGATCTCGGACGCCAGCAGCGCCTCGATGTCCGCCGGCTTGATGGCGGCGACGTGGGCGGCGAGCTGGTCGGCGACGGCCAGGAACTTCGGGCTCTTGGCCACGAAGTCGGTCTCGCACTTGAGCTCGACGAGCACACCCGAGGTGGCGTCGGCGGCGATCAGGGAGGTGACGGCACCGTTCTCGGCGGAACGGCCCTCGCGCTTGGCGACACCCTTCAGGCCCTTGACGCGCAGGATCTCGTTGGCCTTGGTGACGTCACCGTCGGCCTCGACGAGCGCGTTCTTGCAGTCCAGCATGCCGGCGCCGGTGAGCTCGCGGAGCTTCTTGACGTCAGCGGCGGTGTAGTTCGCCATGAGTCTGTGATTCTCTCTCGAAGTCGTGGATCAACGGGTGAACGGCGGAGGAGTCGCGCTCGTGGCGCGGCTCCCCCGCCGTCATCGTCCGTGCTGCGAGTGCCCGGCGGATGAACGCCGGGCTCTCTCAGAGGGTCAGGCCTGCTCGGCGTCGGCGGCCGGAGCCTCGACGACGGCCTCGGCCTCGGGCGCGGGGGCCTCGTCAGCAGCCTCGACGGCGACCTCGGCCTCGGGAGCGTCGGCAGCGGGAGCGTCGGCCTCGGGGGCGTCGGCAGCGACGGCCTCAGCGGCGGGGGCCTCGGCGTCGTCGGCCTTCTTCTCGCCCTCGAGCAGGTCGCGCTCCCACTCGGCGAGCGGCTCAGCAGCGGCCTTCTCGCCCGGCTTCGAGTCACCGGTGGCGGCACCGGAGCGGGCGATGAGGCCCTCGGCGACGGCGTCGGCGATCACGCGGGTGAGCAGGGTGACGGAGCGGATCGCGTCGTCGTTGCCCGGGATCTTGTAGTCGACCTCGTCGGGGTCGCAGTTGGTGTCGAGGATCGCGACGACCGGGATGTGGAGCTTGCGCGCCTCACCGACGGCGATGTGCTCCTTCTTGGTGTCGACGATCCAGACGGCGCTGGGGACCTTCGACATCTCGCGGATACCACCGAGGGTCTTCTCCAGCTTGATCTTCTCGCGAGAGAGGACCAGGAGCTCCTTCTTGGTGAGACCCGAGGCGGCGACGTCCTCGAAGTCGATGCCCTCAAGCTCCTTCAGACGCTGGAGGCGCTTGTAGACGGTGGAGAAGTTGGTGAGCATGCCACCGAGCCACCGCTGGTTGACGTACGGCATGCCCACGCGGGTCGCCTGCTCGGCGATGGCCTCCTGGGCCTGCTTCTTCGTACCGACGAACATGACGGAGCCACCGTGCGCGACGGTCTCCTTCACGAACTCGTAGGCGCGGTCGATGTACGACAGCGACTGGAGCAGGTCGATGATGTAGATGCCGTTGCGCTCCGTGAAGATGAAGCGCTTCATCTTCGGGTTCCAGCGACGGGTCTGGTGACCGAAGTGGACGCCGCTTTCCAGCAGCTCCCGCATCGTTACGACGGCCATGGCCATCTCCTTGGTTTCTCGGTTTGGTTCCTGACGCCCCGACGCGCCCTGCCCCGAAAAGGGACCGAGAGGCGCTTTCACCCGACCTGCCAGGGGTCGGTGCTGGGGCGTGCGAAGTCGACCCGGTGACCCGGATCGCCACAAGAAGTGTACGGGACCCACCGGTATGCCGGGTGACGCCGTTGTCCACACTCCGCCGGCCGTCCACAGGCCCGCCGGTCCGGGACCGGGGAGGCGGGACGCTGGGCGACATGCCGAAACTGCTGCTCACCCTGCTCCTGACCCTGACCCTGACCCCCCTGCCCCTGACTACGGGGAACGGGCCCCCGCCGACACCCCTTCGGGCGGCGCCGGTGTCCCGGGCGCCCGGGGTCGGCCCGCCGCCCGGGGCGCCGGCCCCGGGCGGACGGCCGTTACCGCCGCCGCTGTCCGTGGCGCGCTGGTGGGATCCGCCGCCGACCCCGTACGCGGCCGGGCACCGGGGCGTCGACCTGTCCGCTCCGGTGGGTACGCGGGTGCGCGCCGTCGGTCCGGGTCGGGTCCACCACGCGGGGCCGGTGGCCGGCCGCGGGGTGCTCTCGCTGACCCTTCCGGGCGGCCTGCGCACCACCTACGAGCCGGTCCGGCCGCTGGTCGCGGAGGGCGAGACGGTGGAAGCGGGCCAGGTCGTGGCTGTCCTCACCGCGGGCTCCCACTGCACGACCCCGTGCCTCCACTGGGGCCTGCTCGCGGGCGAGGACCTCTACCGCAACCCGCTCACGCTGCTCCCCCGCCCCACCCCCCGCCTCCTCCCGACCGACCCGGCGGAGCCGCCCGACCCGCCCGCGTCACCACCGCGCACCGCCCCGCGCTCCAGCGAGGACACGGCGAACGGTGCCTCTCCCGACGAACCTGCCGGACAGCTCGGAGCCGACGCCTCACCTGCACCTGCACCTGCACCTGCACGGGCACCGGCAGACGGGACCCGTCGTGACCCGGCACGCCGGCGACCGCTCGCGGGCCGTGGCAGGGGGCGCGGTCGCCTTCGGCCGGCACGGGAAGCCGGCCCCGCCCGCAACGGCGGGCGGGAACTCGCCACGGCGAACCATCGGGGCGGGGGCTCGCCTTGGGTCGACGGAGCGGGGCCATGAGTGGGAGCTCCGCGCCGGCCGGCGGCTCAAGGGCCGCCGACCCGGGCGCGAGCCGGTCCGGGACCTCAGCCGCGGACGCCGCGGAGGGCCATGGCGACGGCGGCTTCGGTGACCACGACCGGGTCCTCCGCGGCGCCGAGTTCGATACGACGCACCGCCGCGTCGACGACGCCCTGCAACAGCATCGCGGCCAGTCGCGGCTCGCTCTGCCCCAGCGCCGCCAGGGCCTCCACGATCATCGCCACCAGGCCGCCGTGTGCGGCACGGATCTTCTCGCGCGCGCCCGCGTCGAGCTCGCTCGCGGAGATCGCCACCACCGCCCGGTGCCGCCGGTCCCCGACCAACCCCAGCTGGCTGCGCACGTACGCCTCGATCTTCGCCTCCGGCGTCTGCGCCGACTCCATCGCGGCCTCGATCTCGGCCGCCCAGACGGGGAAGTCCACGGCGCACAACTCTTCGACGACCGCCGCGCGCGACCGGAAGTACTCGTACACGGAGGACCGGGCGAGGCCGGTGCGTTCCGCGAGGGCGGGGAAGGTCAGCGCTTCCGTCCCGCCTTCGGACAGCAGGGAGCGAGCGGCGTCCAAGAGGGCGCCGCGCTGCATCGACCGGTGCTCGGCCACGGAGGCCGCTCGAATCCTGGGCACGTGACCACTCTACGGAGGTTCCGAGGGGTCATCACGGGCTGTTCGGCTCAGCGGCCGACATCGGCCAGCTTCGCGCGCAGCTGGAGGACCGATTTGGTGTGGATCTGGCTGACCCGGCTCTCGGTGACGCCCAGGACGTTGCCGATCTCGGCGAGGGTGAGGCCCTCGTAGTAGTAGAGGGTCACCACCGTCTTCTCCCGCTCGGGCAGGGTGTTGATGGCGCGGGCGAGCAACCGCCGCAGCTCCCGGTCCTCGGCCACCGCCACCGGGTTGTCGGCGGCGTGGTCCTCCAGGGTGTCCATCAGGGAGAGCCGGTCACCGCCCTCGCCCCCGACGTGCAGCAACTCCTCCAGGGCCACCACGTTGGCCAGCGACAACTGGCTGAACACCGTGTGGAGTTCCTCCACCGCGATGCCCATCTCCGCCGCGACCTCACCCTCGGAGGGGGTGCGCCGCAACTGGGCCTCCAGCGTGGCGTACGCGCGCTCCACGGCCCGCGCCTTCTGCCGCACGGAGCGCGGGATCCAGTCCAGTGCCCGCAGTTCGTCGATCATCGCGCCGCGGATCCGGGTGATCGCGTACGTCTCGAACTTGATGGAACGCTCGATGTCGAACTTCTCGATGGCGTCGATCAGGCCGAAGACCCCGGAGGAGACGAAGTCTGCCTGCTCCACGTTGGGCGGCAGGCCCACGCTGACCCGGCCCGCCACGTACTTCACCAGCGGCGAGTAGTGCAGGATCAGCTGCTCCCGCAGCCGCTCGTCACCCGAGTCCTTGTATGAGCGCCAGAGGACCTCCAGGGACGAGGGCGCGGTGGACCGCACGCTGCCACGAGCAGCGGGGGGCACAGCGGCGCGGTCGGACCCTGAGGTGTGCTGGGGCATGCTTCGCCTTTGCCGGAGCGGGATTCCTTGGGAGCGTAGCGTGACGGAAGTGTCGCGGTGCGCGAAGAGTACGGGATGACGCGGGGCCGTATGGGCGCCCGGACTCGCGCGGGCGGCCCGGGACCGGCGCCCTGCGCTCGGCCCCGGCGGCTGGCACCGGGAAGACCGCGTCTCTCATCGCCGTCACTCTTTCACCGGAACGCCCCAGGTCAACGACCGCCTCGCCGGGTGGCTTCCGATTGCACCCCCGCTCCCGGCCTACGCCTGGTCAACTGCCATGCGTCGCCCTGCCGTTCGACGAACCCCAGGGAGTGAAGTTCGTACAGTCTGCCGATGACTTCATCGGTGCCGGTGCCCGCGGCGAGAGAGATCGCGTCGAGGTCCGCGGGCCGGCCGGCGGGCAGGGCTTCGAGCACCCGTGCGGTGTCGCGGTCCAGGAGGTCGCGGGCGAACACCGGGCCGCGTCGCTCGGGCGCCAGTTCCCCGATGGCTCCGACCAGTTCGACGACCTCGGCGGCGTCCGTCACCAGCAGGGCCTCACCGCGCAGGAGTTCGTGCACCCCGCCCGACAGTCCGCTGGTCGCGGGGCCGGGGACGCCCATGGTCAGGCGGCCGAGTTGTTGGGCCCGCCGGGCCGTGACCAGGGAGCCGCTGCGGTGCGCCGCCTCCACGACGACGGTGCCCCGGGTGAGGGCGGCGATGACCCGGTTGCGCAGCACGAACCTGCTCGGCGTGGGATGGCTGCCCGGCGGCAGTTCGCCGAGGACGAGCCCTTGGCCGGAGATCCGCCCGAGCAACTCGGCATGTCCGCGCGGGTAGGCCACGTCCACCCCGCAGGCCAGTACCGCCGCCGTGGCTCCGCCCGCGGCGAGCGCGCCCCTGTGGGCAGCGGCGTCGATGCCGTACGCCGCGCCGGACACCACGACCCAGCCCCGTTCGGCGAGTCCCGCCGCCAGGTTCTGCGCCATGTGCGCCCCGTACGGGGTGCATGCGCGGGCTCCGACGACGGCGACCGAACGCAGGGCCCAGGTCCGTAGGTTGGGCCTGCCGCGCAGCCACAGGCCCACGGGCCGCGCGTCGCCCAGGTCGTCGAGTTGGGTCGGCCACTCCGGGGAGCCCGGGCAGACGAACCTGCAGTCGGCCGCCGCGGCCTGCGCGAGATCCCGCCGGGGATCGGCGGCGGCGGCCCGTCTGCGGTATCCCGCGAGCCGCTCCGGTCCGGCTCCCGTCAGGACGGCGGCCTGCGGCCCCGGGCCGGTCAGCAGTCGCATCAGCCCGACGGCGCCCCGGTCCCGGAGCCAGCGCCCGCCGCGCTCGTCCCCGGGCTCCAGGACCCGGGTCAGCGCGGCCCGGGCCAGCCGTTCGGCGTCCGGCCCATCCGGCCCGGGGAGCCCGTTCGACCCGCCCGGGCCGGGGAGCCCGTCCAACTCGTCGGGCCCGTTCGGCCCGCGCAGCCCGTCAGGCCCGTCAGGCCCGTGCAGCCCGTCAGGCCCGCGCAGCCCGCCCGTCCCCCGGCCCCCCTCCCGCCCGTCGGCGCTCACGACGCCACCTCCGCGGCGAGTACCGCGCCACGGGGGATCCCGGTGCGCAGCTCCAGCGCGGCGGCCACGTCCAGCGCGTCGGGCCGGTCCCGGCCCCGCAGGTCGGCCACGGTCCAGGCGACCCGCAGCACCCGGTCCAGCCCCCGGGCGGTGAGCAGCCCGCGTTCCATGTCCCGCTCGGCCGCCGCGAGGGCGTCCGGTCCGGCGGGCCAACGGGTGCGCAACTCGTGCCCGGGGACTTCGCTGTTGAGCTTCCACGGCGTCTCGGCGAGCCGGCCGGCGGCCCGCTCACGGGCCTCCCTGACCCGGTCGCCGACGGCCGCGCTGCTCTCGCCCCTGCCGCCCCGGCCGAGGAGGTCGGAGCGGGTGACCGGCTCGACCCGGACCCGCAGGTCCACCCGGTCGAGCAGGGGTCCGGAGAGCCGGGCCTGGTAGCGCCGCACCACCGAGGCGGGGCATTCGCAGCCGGACCCGAGCGCCGTGTGCCGCCCGCAGGGACAGGGGTTGGCCGCGAGCACCAGCAGGAACCTGGCCGGCAGCCGTACGACTCCGGCGGCCCTGGCGATGACCACGTGCCCCGCCTCCAGGGGCTGGCGCAGGGCGTCCAGGGCCTTGGTGCTGAACTCGGCGGCCTCGTCGAGGAACAGCACGCCCCGGTGGGCCAGGGACACCGCCCCGGGCCGGGGGATCCCGGCCCCGCCGCCGACGAGGGACTGCATGGTCGCGGAGTGGTGCGGCGCGCAGTACGGGGCCCTGCCGACGAGGGGTTCCCCGGGCGGCAGGATGCCCGCGACCGAGTGGACGGCGGTCACCTCCAACGAGTCCTGCCGGGTGAGGGGCGGGATGACCCAGGGGATCCGCTCGGCCAGCATCGTCTTCCCGGCGCCCGGGGGCCCGCTCAGGAACAGGTGGTGGCCCCCGGCGGCCGCCACTTCCAGGGCTCGGCGGGCTCCGTGCTGCCCGGCGACGTCGGCGAGGTCCGGGTGGTCCCCGGTGTCGCCGCCGGTGCGGGAGAGGCCCGTACCGAGCCCGGCGCCCGGGAGGACGAGGCCCGCGAGCATGGCGTCGGGTCGCCCCGCCCGTTCGGGCGGCTCCTCGTCGGGCACTTCCCCGTCGGTCAGCACCGCGATCAGTTGCCGCAGGCTGCGCACGCCCAGCACCGACACGTCCGGCACGAGACAGGCCTCGGCGGCGCACTGTTGCGGCACCACCACTTGCCGGTACCCGGCCTCGGCGGCGGCGAGCACCGCCGGCAGGATCCCGCGGACGGGGCGGACCCGACCGTCGAGGCCCAGCTCGCCGATGAGGACGAGGTCGGCGATCACGGCGGGGTCGATCACCTCGGCGGCGCCCAGGACGGCCACCGCGACGGCCAGGTCGAAATGGGCGCCGGCCTTCGGCACGGACGCCGGGCTGAGCCCGACGGTGAGCTTCTTCTGCGGCCACTGGGCGCCGGAGTTGACCACGGCGGCCCGCACCCGGTCCCGGCTCTCCACCAGCGTCTTGTCGGGGAGGCCCACGAGCGTGAACGCCGCCACCCCCGGCTCCAGGTCGGCCTGGACCTCCACGACCACGCCCTCGACCCCGACGAGCGCCACGGAGCAGGCCCGGGCGAACCCCATCAGGCCACCCCCCGCACGTGCTCCACCACGGGCGCACCGCGCTGTGGCAGCAGGACGGCGACCAGGTCGATCCGTACTCCGCCGGGCGGCGGCCCCCCGTGGTCGGCCAGCCATCGCTCGGCGAGCCGGCGCAGTCGGGCGGCCTTGGCCGCCCGAACGGCGGCCAGGGGATGTTCGAAGTTCCCCACGCGCCGCGTCTTGACCTCGCACACGACGAGGGCGTCCCCGTCCCGCGCGACGATGTCGACCTCGCCGCCCCGGCAGCGCCAGTTCCGCGCGATCACGATCAGCCCCGCCCGGGTCAGCGCCCGTGCGGCGAGGTCCTCCCCGTACCGCCCCAATGCCTGCTGTGCCACGCCCTTCGCGTTCATCCGGCACCACCTCCGGCACCGAAGATCCCGCGTTCCCGCCCACCGTGTGGATCTTGGTGGACAGCCGGGCGATTGTGGAAAACCCCCTCACTCTCCCGCGTGAACCGGCCCCGCCCCAAGAAAAAACCGGGGCCCCGTAACGGAGCCCCCGGATCGATCGGCCCCCGGATCGGCCGGCCGCCGGATCAGCCCCCCGGCAGTTCCAGGTCGGTCTTGTTCAGCTCTTCGATGTTCACGTCCTTGAAGGTCAGCACCCTGACCTGCTTGACGAAGCGGGCCGGTCGGTACATGTCCCAGACCCAGGCGTCCGCCATCGACACCTCGAAGAAGACCTCGCCCTGGACCGAATGCACCTGCATCTCGTAGTCGTTGGTGAGGTAGAACCGACGTTCGGTTTCGATCACGTACTTGAACAGCCCGACGACGTCGCGGTACTCCCGATAGAGCTTCAGCTCCATCTCGGTCTCGTACTTCTCGAGGTCCTCGGCACTCATGGCATGTTCCCCTTCAGCCGTGCGTCCCCCTATTGTGCGCCGGCGCCCCGCGCCCCTAAACGATTTCCGGGGTCAGGACCACCGGAGCGTCCGGAGGGCCGTCGTCGAGCAGTGTGCGGAGCAGCTCGGCGAGTCTGGTCGGGTACACCGTCTCACGCGCCGCCAGCAGTTCCTCGGAGGTCCACCACCGCGCTCCGGAGACGCTGCGCCGTTCCAGTTCGGTGAGGCCGGCCATCACCGTCTCGGTCCGGGTGGTGCGGGCGAGGAAGTACCACTCGTCCTGCTCCCAGCGCCGCCCGTCGAAGGGGAAGGCGCAGTAGCGGCGCCACAGCACCGGGCCCAGGTCCACCTCGGTGATCCCGGTCTCCTCGGCCAGCTCCCGCAGCGCGGCCTCCTCCCGGGTCTCGGCGCCCTCCAGGCCGCCGCCGGGGGTGAACCACCAGTCGTCGGCGGGGTCCGTCGGTTCGAAGCCGTGGAGCAGCAGGATCCGGTCCGCCGGATCCAGCAGGATCACCCGCGACACCTTCCGGGGCTCCCGCCCCTCCCCCGCGACCGGCTCCGTCCCGCTGCCGGCGCCGTCAGCGGCCACCGGCACGCTCCCGCCGGCCGCGCCCCAGGAGCCGCGCGAGCGGCCCGTACGCGGCTCCCAGCAGCACCAGCGCCGCTCCGGCCACCACCGCCGTCACCTGGAGCAGCAGCGGCCCCGGCCGCGAGATGCCGCCGGGCAGGTCGGCGTAGGTCCGGGCCGGGTCCAGCATCTTCATCGACGGCCACGCCAGCGCGTCGACCCGGGCCGTCACCGTCGACCGGGGAGCGGTGCCCTGCCCGGCCTCCGTCAGGTGGGCCCGGGAGTCCAGCGAGGCCCCCCGCCGGTCCCCCAGCAGGAAGAGGTTGCCCTCGGGCACCTTCACCTCGAACGGCGTCCCGGAGGCCGCCCCGGCGGCCGCGGCCGCCGCGTCGTTCCGCGCGGGAGCCAGGTAGGTCTCGTCCAGCTCCTTGCCGTTCACGGTCAGCCGGCCGCCCTTGCCGCAGCAGGAGACGGTGTCGCCGCCGACCGCGACGACCCTCTTGACCATGGGCGAGTCGCTCCACATGGCGTCCCGGAAGACGACCACGTCCCCGCGCCGCACCTCGGCGCCGTCGATCCGCTGCGCGAGCACCCGGTTCCCGGGATTGACCGTCGGGACCATCGAGTCCGTCGGCACCGTGTACGGCTGGTACACGAGCGCGCCCCAGACGAAACCACCGAGGAAGAGCACAAAACCGATGGCCACGGCCAGTCCCGACAGTGTGCTGCCGAGACCGCCGCGGCCATCCTTGCCACCACGTATACGTGTACCGCTCGCCTGCGTTCCGCCCATTGCAGCGCCCCCACACCTCGGAGATCGTCGACCTGGGCGGCACCCTACCGGGCGGTACGACCGTCGGTCAGCCTCCGCCTGCGCCACATGACGAGCGGTACGGCGCCGGCGAGCCCGAGGGCGGCCGGGCCGAGCCCGACGGGCGCCAGTCCGGCGGCCCCGAGGCCGAGCGCGGTCGCCGCGGCCTGGTTGCCGATGCCCGGCTGGTCGAAGGTCTTCGGGACCGGCAGCGTGGACCAGCGGGTGACCGGCCACGCGACGACCACGGCACGCCCGACGACCTTGTCGACCGGCACGAAGCCCTGGGTGGAATCCTGCATGTGGTAGCGGGAGTCCCGGGAGTTCTGCCGGTGGTCACCCATGACCCAGATCTTGCCCTTGGGCACGGTGATCGGGCCGAACGGGGCGTCGTCGCACGGGGTGTTGCCGGGGAAGATGTACGGCTCGTCGAGCTCCTTGCCGTTGACGACGACCGGTCCCCCCTTCTTGCACGAGACCGTGTCCCCGCCGATGGCGATGGTCCGCTTGATCAGGTCCTTCTCCTCGGCGGACGGCATGAGGCCGATCCAACTGAGGGCCTTCTGCGCGATGTTCGGCTCCGGGGTCGGCTGGTCGGACAGCCAGTCCGCGGGGTCGTGGAAGACGACGACCTCGCCGCGCTCGGGCTCCGAGCCGAACCACGGGGTCAACTTGTCGACCAGCACCCGGTCGCCCCGCTGCAGCGTGTTCTGCATCGAGTCGGACGGGATCGAGAACGCCTGCACCAGGAAGGTCTTGATCAACAGGGCCAGCAGCAGGGCGATACCGATCAGGAGCGGCAGCTCCTTCCAGAAGGAACGCTGCGGGCTCTCCTCGGCGGCGTCCTCCTCGGCCTCGCGCTCGACGGCGTCGTCCGGCCGCTCCTCGCCCTCATCGCGTCCGGATCGTGCGCCTACCGCCACATCCCCCACATCCACTCCTCAATCGAGAATCGCAGCCCGCTCCCAAGGGAGAACGGGCCCTCCCCTCCCTTAACGAGCGGGAGTTCCCTAAGGCGCGGGAGACCAAGGACACACTATGCGAACGGGGTGCCCCCACGGCGCCCGCCCGGCCCGCGCCGACGCCCCCGCCGGGCCTGGTCGGGCACGGTCAGGAAGGTCGCCGGCTGCTCCAGCCTGCGCCAGTGGTCGAAGGGCCAGGCGATCACCACGGCCTCCCCGACCACCTTCTCCTCGTCGATGGTGCCTTCGAAGGCCTCGTCCAGGTGGAACCGGGAGTCGGCCGAGTTCGCCCGGTGGTCGCCCATCACGAACAGCCGCCCGGCCGGCACCTCCACGTCGAAGCGGATCTCCGAGGGGGCGTTGCCGGGTGACACGTACGGCTCATCGAGCGGCGCTCCGTTGACGGTCACGCGACCCCGGTCGTCGCAGCACTTCACGGTGTCGCCGCCGACTCCGATGACCCGCTTGATCAGGTCCTGCTCGTCGGCGGAGGGGAGCAGGCCGATGAAGGTCAGGGTCTCCTTGATCTGCTTGATCCCGGCCGGGTCCTCGGCCGGTCGGGCCGCCTCGCCCTTGAGCCAGCCGCCCGGGTCCTCGAAGACGACGACGTCCCCGCGCTCGACCTGGGAGCCGAACCAGGGCGTCAACTTGTCCACGAGGACGCGGTCGCCGATCCGGATCGTCTGTTCCATCGAACCGGAGGGGATGAAGAAGGCCTGCACCAGGAACGTCTTGAGCACCAGGGCGATGCACAGCGCGACCACCACCAGCAGCGGCAGCTCGCCCACCCGCCGGGTACGCCGGCGCCGCCGGACCCGGCGCGCCACCCGACGCCGCTCGGCCCTGCTGCCACCCTCACCCGCCGCGGGCCCGGAGTCCGGTTCCTGACCGGAGCCGACCGCCGAACCCCTGTCCTTCACCCCGCTCCGACCCGGATCCGCGCCCGGCCGGGCCGCGGCGTCCGCGTCCATGCCGATGCCGGGCCACGCCCCGAAGTCCGTCCGCCCGGACGGCGGCTTCCGCTTGCGGGCCGGCCGCCCGGAGGTGCTCCCGGAGCCGCCCTGCGATCCGGATCTCGGCGTGCGCCCGCCCTTCGGGCGCCCTCGACTACCCACGCGGGCCACCGTCCGCACCCGTCACGGAACCCCAGCGCGATACCGGCCAGCCGATCCAGTCGGCCCGCCCGATCACCTTCTCCACCGGCACCATCCCCCCGCCCGGCTCACCGAGGTGGTCGCGCGAGTCCCGGGACTGGGACCGGTGGTCACCCATCACCCACAGGGTGCCCAGGGGAACGACGATCCGGAAGGGCACCTTCGAGGGGGTGTCACCGGGAAAGAGGTACGGCTCGTCCAGCGCGACCCCGTTGACCTGGATCCGGCCCCCCGCGTCGCAGCACACCACGTCGTCCCCGCCGATGCCCACGACCCGCTTCACGAAGTCGGTGTCGCGGGGCCGGGCCAGCCCGAGCGCCGATCCGGCGCCGCGCAGGGCCTCGCCGACCGGGTTGCCCGCGGCGCGTTCCCGCACGAAGGACCCGGTGCCGTCGAAGACCACCACGTCCCCCCGCCGCGGCTCGTCGCCGAACCGGTACGCCAACTTGTTCACCAGCAGGCGGTCGCCGACCCGCAGGGTCGGTTCCATCGAGTGGCTCGGGATCAGGAAGGGCTGGACGACGAAGTTCGCGAACAGCAGCAGGAAGACGGCGCAGACCGCGCCGAGCGCCCCGACCCGCCGCCAACCCGGGGCGCCGGAGAACACGGAACCCACCGACCGCGCGGAAAACGCAGAACGCGGCCCCTCCGCCCCCTTCTCGGGGGCGGAGCGGCCGCGCTGTGTGAGCTCTGCTTCGGTGTCCATCGCAGGCGAGCCTATCCGGCCGCCCACTGGATCCGGAGAGGAGATCAGCGGTCGCGCTTCTCCTTGATCTTCGCGGCCTTGCCGCGGAGCTCACGGAGGAAGTACAGCTTGGCGCGACGCACGTCACCACGGGTGACGAGCTCGATCTTCTCGAAGATCGGGGAGTGGACCGGGAAGGTGCGCTCCACGCCGACGCTGAAGGAGACCTTGCGGACGGTGAAGGTCTCGGAGACGCCAGAACCCTGGCGGCGGATGACCACACCCTTGAACTGCTGGATACGGGAGCGGTTGCCCTCGATCACGCGGACGTGCACGTTGATCGTGTCACCGGGGCGGAAGGCCGGGACGTCGGTGCGCAGCGAGGCGGAGTTGACGCCATCGAGCAGGTGGGACATGGAGTTCGTCTGCTTTCTTCGCACGACGCCACAGGTCGCCGGTGCGGATTTCCGTAGAGAATTCGGGAGTCGTGTCGCGTCCCGGACGACGGTCCCCCTGTGGCAGGGGCGCCCGTGAGCACACAACAGCCGCCTATTCTTCCACGGCGGCGGGCCTGCGCCAAAATCGGCCGTCGGCGGTCGGCTTCCAGCCCAGGATGCTCAGGATCTCGCGGTCCTTCTTGTCGAAGGCGGAGGCCTCGCAGCGCTCGATCAGGTCGGGGCGGTTGCGCGCGGTACGGCGGAACGCCTCGTCCCGGCGCCAGCGGGCGATCTTCCCGTGGTGGCCGCTGAGCAGCACCTCGGGGATGCCGCGCCCGCGCCACCGCGGCGGCTTGGTGTAGACGGGACCTTCCAGCAGGTTGGCCATCCCGCCGGGCGCGAAGGAGTCGTCACGGTGCGATTCGGCGTTGCCCAGCACTCCGGGCAGCAGTCGGGCCACGGCCTCGGTCACGACCAGGACGGCGGCCTCGCCGCCCGCCAGGACGTAGTCGCCGATGGAGACCTCGTAGACCGGCATGCGCGTCGCGTACTCGTCCATGACGCGGCGGTCGATGCCCTCGTACCGGGCCGGTGTGAAGATCAGCCAGGGGCGCTCGGACAGCTCGACGGCCAGTTCCTGGGTGAAGGGCCGGCCGCTGGGGGTGGGGACGACCAGCACCGGGCCGTGCGCGCCGGACTCGTAGCCGTCGGCGAGGGCCGCGTCGAGGGCCTCACCCCACGGGTCGGTCTTCATGACCATGCCGGGTCCGCCGCCGTACGGGGTGTCGTCGACCGTGTTGTGCCGGTCGTACGTCCATTCCCGCAGGTCGTGAACGTGTACGTCGA
This sequence comes from Streptomyces sp. NPDC048383, assembly GCF_040651775.1. Lineage (NCBI taxonomy): Bacteria > Bacillati > Actinomycetota > Actinomycetes > Kitasatosporales > Streptomycetaceae > Streptomyces > Streptomyces sp. NPDC048383. The sequence continues at coordinate 67,040 of NZ_JBEZKS010000004.1, read as the reverse complement.
GCTGCCCGCGGGCCCGCGCCTTGCCGACGAGGGAGACGTTCAGCGGTTCGAGGTACTCGGGGAAGATCGTGACGACGTCCAGCCGCATCAGGCAGCGCCCTCGGCGTCGGTGCCGGTGGCGGTGGCGGTGGCGTCGGTGGCTTCGGCACCGGTCGTCTCGGCGTCGCGCGCGGAAGCGACCTCGGCGCGGTCGTCGATCAGCCCGGGCGGCGGGGTGATGACGCAGCGCTGCTCCTCCAGGTCGATCTCGGCGACGATCTCCTCGACGAAGGGGATCATCACCTCGGTGCCGTCGGGGCGCTCGACGATGAAGAGGTCCTGCGAGGGCAGGTGGGAGATCTCGGTGATGCGGCCGATCGGGGTGCCGTCGGCGAGGACCACGTCCAGGTCCATCAGCTGGTGGTCGTAGTACTCGTCGGGCTCCTCCGGCAGTTCCGCCGGGTCGACCTCGGCGATGAGGAGGATGTTGCGCAGCGCCTCGGCGCCGGTGCGGTCCTTGACTCCGGCGAAGCGCAGGAGGAGCCGGCCGCTGTGCACCCGGCCCGTCTCGATGGTCAGCGGACCCGCCGACGCCGGATCGGTGCGCAGGACGGCGCCCGGCCCGAGCCGCAGTTCGGGCTCGTCGGTCCGTACCTCGACGGTGACCTCACCCTTGATCCCGTGGGCGCGGCCGATCCGCGCGACTACCAGCTCCACTGTGTGTCCTTCTCCCTTGCGCGGCCGACCCGCCGCCGCTCCCGCGGAGGTGTACCTCTCCGTCGTGGCTTCTCGGGTCAATGGTGGCTCCACCCGGGGGCGGAAACGACTCGGGCCGGGGTGGGCGACGAACGCCCTCCCCGGCCCGTGCCGGTGGTTCAACTGCTCAGCGGACCTGGTCCACGTCGATGAGGTCGACGCGGATGCCCCGTCCGCCGATGGCGCCCACGACAGTACGCAGGGCACGTGCGGTGCGGCCGTTGCGGCCGATCACCTTTCCGAGGTCATCCGGGTGGACCCGGACCTCGAGCACCTGCCCGCGACGCAGGTCGCGCGAGGCGACCTGCACTTCGTCGGGGTTGTCCACAATGCCCTTCACGAGGTGCTCAAGAGCCTCCTCGAGCATGATCAGGCCTCGGTCGACTCGGCGGCGGCCTCACCTTCGTCCGCCTTCTTGTCGGCCTTCTTGGCCTTCTGCGTGATGGCCTCGCCCTTGGTCTCGCCGATGCCCTCAAGGGCCTTGGCGAACTCGTCGAAGGTGCGACGCTTGCTTTCCTTGGTCTCCGGCTGCAGCAGCGGCGCGGGGGCCGGGAGGCCCTTGTGCGCCTGCCAGTCACCGGTCAGCTTCAGGATGGCGAGCACAGCCTCGGTGGGCTGGGCGCCGACCGACAGCCAGTACTGCGCACGCTCGGCGTTGACCTCGATGCGCGACGGGTTGTACGTCGGGTGGTAGATACCGATCTCTTCGATCGCGCGACCGTCCCGACGGGTACGGGCGTCGGCGACGACGATGCGGTAGTGCGGCTGGCGAATCTTGCCGAGGCGCTTGAGCTTGATCTTGACTGCCACTGGAGTGGTGTCTCCTGAACTTGACGTGGTTGGGCACATGAGATGCCACGTGGGGTTGCGGTACTCGGGTGCCCGATGGACGCGTCAGCCGGAGGAGAGAGGGGTCCTATGCGACTGTCGAGTACAGCTAGCCATTGTGCCATACGCCTGCGGCGCGCTCGCCCGCGAGAGGCGCGCCGACCTCACCCGGAACCGTCCGGGGCCGCTACGAGGCGGCCGCGGTGACCACCACGTCCGGGATGCGGAAGGGCTTCATGCAGCCGCCGCACACGATCGGCGCCTGGGCCAGTACGGAAGGGACCACGCGCACGTTGCGCCCGCAGTCGCAGACCGCCTTGACCCGGACGCCGCCGCCGGAGGAGCCGTGCCGGGCGGCAGGGCCGCGGAAGCTGCGCTTGGTGTCGGCCGCGGTGGCGACCGTGTGCGCCTTGAGGGCGCGCTGGAGCCGCTCGATGGTGGGGCGGTAGCGCTTCTTCGCCTCGGGATTGAGCGAGACCAGGGAGAAGCCGCTGCTGGCGTGCGGCTCCTCGGAGTGGTCCAGCCCCATCTCCTCGGCGATCGCGAGGAATCTGCGGTTGTGGTAGCGGCCGGCCCGGGAGGTGTCCCGGACTCCGCGGGCGGCTGCGATGCCGTGGACTGCCTCGTGCAGCAGTCGCTCGAAGGAGAGCTCGGCGCCGCAGGCGGACGAGGACTCTCCGATCAGGGACTCGGGCGCGGCAAGGTCAGGCAGCTCGGGGTGGTACCGCTGAATGTCGGCCCACGCCTGCGCCAGCTCTGCGGCGAGAACAGGTGGTGTCGTGCTCACGTCGTGACAACGAGCCGGGGGGCCCCGGTGTTCCGATTCCGGGCCATTCCAAATTTTTTGCACGTACCAGTCAGTTCAGCCTCATGCGTCCGGAGGAGGACGGGTGCGCCGATCTCAGGAGGAGTCGGTACGTAAGGAGTACCGACAACGGCCACGCCCCCGGTGCGCGGCCGTAGCCGCACACCGGGGGCGTGGCCCGGGAACTCAGTACGAGCGCGCGACGATGGCGAGCGTTCCCGGGGCGTCGTCCGTCGCCGGAACCGACCCGTCCGGGGCGATCAGGCAGCGTACGGAGACGGCCTGTTCGGCCAGCTTGGCCTCGCCCTCGGGGCCCAGGTCTGCCCACGGGATGCGCGCCCAGCCACCGGCGATGGCGGCCTCGGCGGCCTCTTCGATGGTCGCGACGTCCGACGTACGGGACTCGCGGCGCTCGCGGGACTCGCGCAGCAGCTGCGCCTGGTCCTCGTCCAGCACCTTGGGCAGCAGGTCGGCGATGGCGTCGATCTGCACCGGGGTCTTGCCGCCGGGGATGCGGCGGGCCAGCATCGCGGTGCCGGCCTCCAGGTCGCGGGGGCCGATCTCGATGCGGACCGGTACGCCCTTGAGCTCCCAGTCCACGGCGCGGCGGCCGAAGGGGGTGTCGACGCGGTCGTCGACGAACACCCGCAGTCCGGCGGCCTTGAGCTGGGCGCCCAGCTCGCGGACCTTGGCCACGGCCTCGTCGCCCTTGATCGCCATGACGACGACCTGGACGTGCGCGAGGCGCGGCGGGACCCGCAGGCCGTTGTCGTCGCCGTGGGACATGATCAGGCCGCCGACCATGCGGGTCGACACGCCCCAGGAGGTCTGCCAGACGAGCTCCTGCTTGCCTTCCTTCGACAGGTACTGCGTGTTGAAGGCCTTGGCGAAGTTGGTGCCCAGCTCGTGGCTGGTGCCCAGCTGGAGGGCCTTGCCGTCACCCATCATGCCTTCGAGGGTGAGGGTGTTGATGGCTCCGGCGAAGCGCTCCTTGGCGGTCTTGCGGCCGAGGACGACGTCGATGCCGAGGACGTTCTTCATGAAGTCGCCGTAGACGTCCGTGTGGATCCGCGCCGCGTAGTCGCGGGCGTCCTCGTAGGTGGCGTGGGCCGTGTGGCCCTCCTGCCAGAGGAACTCGCTCGTACGGAGGAACACGCGCGGGCGCATCTCCCAGCGGACCACGTTGGCCCACTGGTTGATCAGCAGGGGCAGGTCGCGGTAGCTCTGGACCCACTTGGAGAAGTAGTCGTTGATGATCGTCTCGGAGGTGGGCCGGACGACGACCGGCTCGTCCAGCTCCTTGCCGCCGCCGTGCGTGACGACCGCGAGCTCGGGGGCGAAGCCCTCGACGTGCTCCGCTTCCCTCGTCAGGTAGGACTGGGGGATGAAGAGCGGGAAGTACGCGTTCTGGGCGCCCGCGTCCTTGATCCGCGCGTCCATCTCCTGCTGCATCCGCTCCCACAGGCCGTAGCCGTACGGTCGGATGACCATGGTGCCGCGGACCGGACCGTTGTCGGCCAGCTCGGCCTTGTTGATCAGATCCTGGTACCAGCGGGGGAAATCCTCCGCCTGCGGGGTGAGAACGGGTGCCTTTGCCATGGCGCGAATGGTACGGCGCCGCGCGCGCCGAGCGTGAATCGGGTGGCGCGCTCCTCTGGACGCGGGGGCGAATGGGGAGTTCCCTGGCAACGGGGGCAAGGGGGCGATACGGAATCAGGAGCGCTCTTTCGATGACACCGACGCCGACGGCGACGCTCGTCGCCCGGGACTGGGCCGAGATCCAGGAACGGATGCTGGTACCGCTCTACGAGGCGGTCTACGACCGGCTGGAGGTCGGGCCGGGTGACCGGCTGCTGGGCCTCGGCTGTGGGGCGGGGCTGCCCCTGCTGTTGGCCGCGGGGCGGGGTGCCGCGGCCACGGGCGTGGAGGCGGATCCGGCCCGCCGGGCGCTGGCCCGGGAACGACTGCTGGAGGTGGTGGCGGATCCCCCGGCGCCCGAGGAACGGCCGTGGGACGTCCTGCTGGCCTTCTCGCCGTCCCCGGGGGCGCTGGCCTCGGCCCTCCCCGGGGTGCGGCGGGGCGGGGCCGTGGTGCTGGCCGACTGGGGTCCGCCGGAGCGGTGCACGGTGCCGGCGGTGCTGGGCGGCGGTCCGGTGGGGCGGGACCTGGACACGATGACGGCGGGGGCCGGGCTGGTTCCGGACGGTTCGGGGCGGGTGTTCTGCCCCTTCGGGTACGCGGACGTGGACAGCGCCGTGCGCGGCCTGCTGTCCACGGGGCTCTACGACGGCGCGGCCGATCCGGCGCTCGCGGAGAAGGAGCTGTCGGAGGCGCTTCACCCCTTCGAGCGGGGCGACGGCGCCGTCTGGCTGCCGAACATCTTCCGGTACGTCGTCGCCCGGGTGGCCTAACGCGCCCGGCCCGGTTCCGCCTCCCGCGGCGGGGTGGGCGGACCGGGCGCGGGCGGCGCGGCGGACTGACGGATCCGGTCAGTCCGCCGCGTCGGCCGGGTCGTGGTCCTTGGTGAGGCGGGGGATGCCGGCGGCCGCGTACGCGGCCGCCTCGTCGAGGGTTTCGGCGGCCAGCAGGGCCCGGGCGAGGTCGTCGAGCTGCGGGCGGTGCTCGCGCAGCAGCCGGCAGGCGTCCGCGTAGCACTCGTCGACGATCCGCCGCATCTCGTGGTCGACCGCGTCGAGGGTGGCCGGGGCGGCGGCGAGTCCGTAGGGGCTCTGGCCGTCGGAGGGGATGGCGGTGAGTCGGCCGACGCGCTCGCTCATGCCCCAGCGGCCGGCCATGCCGCGGGCGATGTTGGTGACCTGTTCGAGGTCGCTCTCCGAGCCCGTGGTGATGACCTCGTAGACGACGTGCTCGGCCGCCATGCCGCCGAGGGCGCCGATGATCCGGCCGCGCAGGTACTTCTCGGTGTACGCGTAGCGGTCGGCGTCCGGGGTGGAGAGGGTGACGCCGAGCGCACGGCCGCGGGGAACGATGGTGATCTTGCGTACGGGGTCGGCGCCCGGCTGGAGCATGCCCAACAGGGCGTGCCCGCTCTCGTGGTAGGCCGTGCGGCGGCGTTCCTCCTCCGGCATGACCAGGGAGCGCTCGGCGCCCAGCTGGACCTTCTCCAGGGCGTCGGACAGGTCGGCGCGGGTCACCGCGTCCTGTCCGCGTTTGACGGCGAGCAGGGCGCCCTCGTTGGCGAGGTTGGCCAGTTCGGCGCCCGTCATGCCCGGGGTGCTGCGGGCCACCCGGTCGAGGTCCACGTCCGGGGCGAGCGGGATGTCCCGGGTGTGGATGCGCAGGATGGCCTCGCGGCCCCGGCGGTCGGGCGGGGAGACGACCACGGTCCGGTCGAAGCGGCCGGGGCGGGTCAGGGCGGGGTCGAGGACGTCGGCGCGGTTGGTGGCGGCGAGGACGACGACGCCCTCGGAGCCGGAGAAGCCGTCCATCTCGGTGAGGATCTGGTTCAGGGTCTGCTCGCGCTCGTCGTGGCCGCCCGTGCCCGCGCCCGCGCCCCGGGCCCGACCGATGGTGTCGATCTCGTCGATGAAGATGATCGCGGGGGCCACCTTGCGGGCCTCGGCGAAGAGTTCACGGACCCGGGAGGCGCCGACCCCGACGATCATCTCGATGAACTCGGAGGCGGAGGCGGAGAAGAAGGGCACGCCGGCCTCGCCCGCGACCGCCCGGGCCAGCAGGGTCTTGCCGGTGCCGGGAGGGCCGGAGAGCAGGACGCCGCCGGGCATCCGGGCGCCCATCCGGCGGTACTGCTGGGGGTTCTTGAGGAAGTCGACGACGTCGTTGAGTTCGCCCTCGACCTCGTCGATGCCGGCCACGTCCTCGAAGGTGGTGCGCTGCGTGCCTTCCAGTTCCACCGGTTTGGGCGGGGCCTTGCGGCCGAGTCGGCCCGCCCCGCCCATGGCCGCTCCCATCCTGCGGGCGATGAGCACCCACAGCAGGACCAGCAGGAGCATCGGGGCGAGGGAGATCAGCAGGTTGGCGAGGAAGCTGCGCTGGACGACGACGGGTGAGGCGGTGACGGTGACGTTCTGTCGGGTGAGGTCGGCCCAGAGGGCGTCGTCGGCGAAGGCGGGGCGCTGCGTGACGAACTTGGTGTAGTCGCCCTCGTCCCCGTCGGGCAGGGGCTGTTTCGCCTTGAGTTCGCCCTGGATGGCGTCGCCCTTGGAGTAGATCTTCGAGACGTTGCCGTTGGTGACCTGCTTGCTGAACTCCGTGTAGGAGATGACTGGTTCGTCGCCCTCGTTGAAGAACGACAGGACGAGGTTGGTGATGAGGTAGACGATCAGGGCGGCCAGGACCAGTCCGCGCCAGCCGCCGGGCATCTTCTTGCGGGGCGGCGGGGAGGGCGGTGCGCCCTCCGATCGCCAGGGCGTGTCGGCCCGGTCGCGCGGCGGTACGGGGGTGGGGCTGGGCACGTGGCCTCCTTATGCCGTCCTCCCGGCCGACGATAAGGGACAAACGTGATCATCGCCCCCGCAGGTCACCCGGCGGGGAGCCCCCGGAAAAGGGGAGGGCCCCGACCGGGTGACCTGTTCGGTCACCACCGGCCGGGGCCCTCCCCGAGGTGCGCGGCGTGCGCCCGCACCCCTGCGCCCTACTTCATGAACTTCTTGAACTCGTCCGGCAGGTCGAAGTCCTGGCCGCCCTGGCCGCCGGCGGGGAGCCCGAACGGGTTGCCGGCCGCGGCCGGCTCGTCCGCCTGGGGACCCTGCTCGCGCCGGGCCGCGGCGGCGGCCTCCTCTTCCTTGCGCTTCATCGGGTTGCCGCTCTTGCGCTTGCCCTTGGCCTGCTTGATCTGCTTCTTCTGCCGGCCGGGGCCGCCGCCCATGCCCGGGATGCCCGGCATTCCGGGCATGCCGCCGCCCTGGGCCATGCGGGACATCATCTTGCGGGCCTCGAAGAAGCGCTCGACGAGGCTCTTGACGGCGCTGACCTCGACGCCGGAACCCTTGGCGATGCGGGCGCGGCGGGAGCCGTTGATGATGTGCGGGTCGTGGCGCTCGGCCGGGGTCATCGACTTGATGATCGCGGCCGTGCGGTCGACGTCGCGCTCGTCGATGTTGTTGATCTGGTCCTTGATCTGGCCCATGCCCGGCAGCATGCCGAGGAGCTTGGAGATGGAGCCCATCTTGCGGACCTGCTCCATCTGGGCCAGGAAGTCGTCGAGCGTGAACTCCTTGGGGCCCTTGGCGAGCTTGGCCGCCATCTTCTCGGCCTCGGCCTGCGAGAAGGTCTTCTCGGCCTGCTCGATGAGGGTGAGCATGTCACCCATGTCGAGGATCCGGCCCGCCATGCGGTCCGGGTGGAAGGCGTCGAACTCGTCGAGCTTCTCGCCGTTCGAGGCGAACATGATCTGCTTGCCGGTGACGTGCGCGATGGAGAGCGCGGCGCCGCCGCGGGCGTCGCCGTCGAGCTTGGAGAGCACCACGCCGTCGAAGCCGACGCCGTCGCGGAAGGCTTCGGCGGTGTTGACCGCGTCCTGACCGATCATGGCGTCGACGACGAAGAGGATCTCGTCGGGGCTGACGGCGTCGCGGATGTCCGCGGCCTGCCGCATCAGCTCCTCGTCGATGCCGAGGCGACCGGCGGTGTCGACGATCACGATGTCGAACTGCTTGGTGCGCGCGTACTCGACGGAGTCCTTCGCGACCTGGACCGGGTCGCCGACGCCGTTGCCCGGCTGGGGCGCGTAGACCGCGACGCCCGCGCGCTCGGCGACGACGGACAGCTGGTTGACGGCGTTGGGGCGCTGGAGGTCGCACGCCACGAGGAGCGGGGAGTGGCCCTGCCCCTTCAGCCAGAGGCCGAGCTTTCCGGCGAGGGTGGTCTTACCGGCACCCTGGAGGCCCGCGAGCATGATCACGGTGGGCGCGGTCTTGGCGAACCGCAGCCGGCGGGTCTCGCCACCGAGGATGCTCACCAGCTCGTCGTTGACGATCTTCAGGACCTGCTGGCCGGGGTTCAGCGCCTTGCTGACCTCCTCGCCGCGGGCCCTTTCCTTGACGTTCGCGATGAAGGAGCGGACCACGGGGAGCGCGACGTCGGCCTCAAGGAGGGCGATACGGATTTCCCGCGCCGCAGCGTCGATGTCCTGCTCGGAGAGGCGGCCTTTGCCCCGGAGGGACTTGAAGGTCGCGCTGAGGCGGTCGGAAAGCGTATCGAACACGGTGGTCGCGATTCCTCGGGTCGGGGGCGTGGTGGTCGTCCCCCAGGGTATCGGGCCGCGCCGCCTGCCCGGCCCTGCGGGCGCCATTGCCTTTTCCGTTCCCCGCCTCGCCCCTTTCCTCCCCCGTCCCTCCCCGTTCACCGTGCGGCCCGGGCGCGGGGAGGGGCGCCCGGACGCCCCGGGCTACGTCAGCGCGGCCTGGACCGACGCGGCCAGGGCGGTGGCGCCCGCCCCGGTCAGGGGTTTGCCGTCGGCGTCGACGACGTAGACGGTGTCGACGGCGTTGGCGCCCAGGGTGGAGACGTGCGCGCTGCGCACCCGGACGCCGGCCGCGTCCAGGGCCCGGCCGATGCGGTGCAGCAGCCCCACCGCGTCCGGGGCCCGCACCTCCAGGACGGTGGCCAGCGAGGAGACGTCGGGCACGACCGTCACGCGCGGGGGCGGCGGTACGACGCCCCGCCGGCGCGGGTAGGCCGCCTCGCGGTCCGCGAGCTTCGCCGGGACGTCGAGCGAGCCGTCCAGCGCCCGGATCAGGTCGGTCCGCAGCCGGGCCGTTTGGGGCAGCGCCCCGTACTCGGCGGCCACCCGCCAGCGCAGCACCAGGACCTCGCCGGGCAGGTCCGGGAGTTCCAGCGAGCGCAGGTCCGCCGCCCGGACGGTCAGCCGGTGCAGGGCGAGGACCCCGGCGGCGGCCGGGAGCACCCCGGGCTGGTCGGGAAGGGCGAGGACGAGTTCCACCCCGACCGCCTCGTCCTCCTCCTCCCGGGCGCGCAGGGCCAGCACCGGTTCCCCGGTGCGCAGCGCCTCCACCGCCAGCCGTTCCTGTTCGGTGCTCGGGATCTCCGGCTCGCCGGCGGCGGGCGGCGCGCCCCGCAGGACGGCGGCGACCCGCTCCACGAGGTCGGCCACCAGGGAACCCCGCCAGGTGCTCCAGGCGGCGGGGCCCGTCGCGAGGGCGTCGGCCTCGGTCAGGGCGTGCAGGACCTCCAGGGTGCCGAGCGAGCCCAGGGCCGCCGCGACGGAACGGACGGTGGCCGGGTCGTCCAGGTCGCGCCGGGTCGCGGTGTCGATGAGCAGCAGGTGGTGGCGTACGAGGACGGCCAGCACGGCGGCGTCCTCGGCGTCGAAGCCCACCCGGACGGCCATGTCCCGGGCGATGGTCTCGCCGGCCACCGAGTGGTCGCCGGGCCAGCCCTTGCCGATGTCGTGCAGCAGGGCGGCCATGAGCAGCAGGTCGGGGCGGCCGACCCGGCGGGTCAGGGCGGAGGCCCGGACCGCCGTCTCGATCAGGTGCCGGTCCACCGTCCAGGTGTGCACCGGGTTGCGCTGCGGCCGGCACCGCACCCGTTCCCAGTCGGGGAGCAGCCGGGTGATCAGCCCTTCGGCCTCCAGCGCCTCCCACACCCCCACCATCGGCTCGCCCGCGCCGAGCAGGGTCACGAGCTGTTCCCGTGCCTCCGCCGGCCAGGGCACGGGCAGCGGCTTGGCCTGGGCCGCGAGGCGGCGTACGGAGTGCAGGGAGACGGGCAGGCCGGCCTGCGCGGCCGCCGCCCCGAACCGCAGGGGCAGTACGGGGTCCCGGTCGGGCCGGGCGGCCAGGGCCAGTACGGCCTCTCCGTCGGACTCCACGACCCCTTCGGCCAGGGGCGCGCGCTCGGCTGCCGGGACCCCCCGTGTCCCCAGCAGCCCGCGCAGTCGCGGTCGGGCGGCCCGGGCCCGCAGGACCCGGCCGACCTCGCGCCAGGTGACGTCGCCCGCGTAGGCGATGACCCGGGCGGCCTCGTACACCTCGCGGAGCAGGGCGTCGGAGTCCATCAGGCCGAGTCGGGCGGCGACCTGCTCCTGTTCCTGGAGGGCGAGCCGGTCCGTCGCCCGGCCCGTCACCAGGTGCAGCGCGTCCCGCGCGTCCAGCAGTCGGCGCCGGGCCTCGGCCAGTCCCTCGCGCGGGGCGTCGGCCAGCCAGGACGCGGCGACGGCCCGCAGCGCCGTGGCGTCGCGCAGTCCCCCGCGCGCCTCCTTCAGGTCGGGCTCCAGCAGGAAGCGCAGCTCCCCGGACCGGTCGGCCCGCTCGCGGCACAGGGCGTGCAGCTGCGGGAGCCGTTTGGCGGCCTGGTTGCGCCAGTCGGCGAGGACGGAGGTGCGCAGGGCGGCGAGCGGCCCGGCGTCCCCGGCGACGGGCCGGGCGTCGAGCAGTCCGAGGTGCACCTTGAGGTCCTCGGCGGCGGTCCTGCGGGCCTCGGCCGGGGTGCGCACCGAGTGGTCCAGGGCCAGGCCGAGGTCCCACACGGGGTACCAGAGCCGGTCGGCGAGGGCGGCCAGGGCCCGGGGCTGTGCCTTGCCGTCGTGGAGCAGCAGCAGGTCGAGGTCGCTGCGCGGGGACAGCTCCCCCCGTCCGTAGCCGCCGACGGCGACGAGGGAGGCGCCGCGCACGCCGGTCTCGCGCACGGCGGTGGCGAACAGGGCGGTCAGCCATTGGTCGGTGAGTGCGGACAGCGCGGAACGCCGGGACGGCCCGGACCGCGACTCCTCCTGGAGGAGTCGCAGCCGGGCCGCGGCGTAGCCGCTGGGTCCCGCGTCGCCCGGATCGTTGTCCGGACCGGTCGTGGTCGGTTCGACGCTCGTCACCCGCAAGCTCCTGTCACCTGGGCCGTCTAGAGCGCGTCGGCGCCGCGCTCGCCGGTGCGGACCCGGACGACCGAGTCCACGGGGACGCTCCACACTTTGCCGTCACCGATCTTGCCGGTGCTGGCGACCCGCACGATGAGGTCGATCAGTTCCTCGGCGTCGGTGTCCTCGACGAGCACCTCGACGCGGATCTTCGGTACGAGGTCCACGGTGTACTCGGCGCCCCGGTAGACCTCGGTGTGGCCGCGCTGGCGTCCGTATCCGCTGGCCTCCGAGACGGTGAGCCCCTGGACGCCGAACGCCTGGAGGGCTTCCTTGATCTCGTCCAGCTTGTACGGCTTGACGATCGCGGTGATCAGCTTCATGCGTCTACCTTCTTGCTCGCTGCGGCGGTGGGTGCGGGGGCGGTGCGCGTGGCGGTGCCGCCGCCGGCTCCACTGAAGTCGTAGGCGGTCTCGGCGTGCTCGACCTGGTCGATGCCGGAGACCTCGACGTCCTCGCTGACCCGCATCCCCATCGTCCTGTCGAGGAGGAGGGCGAGGATCGCCGATGCGACGAGAGAGTAGGCGAGGACGGCGAAGACGCCGACGGCCTGCTTGCCGAGTTGTTCGAGACCGCCGCCGTAGAAGAGGCCCGCCGCGTCGGACTGCACGCCGCCCGTGGCGAAGAAGCCGACGAGGAGGGAGCCGGCGATGCCGCCGACGAGGTGGACGCCGACCACGTCGAGGGAGTCGTCGTAGCCGAACTTGTACTTGAGGCCGACGGCCATGGCGCACAGGACACCGGCGATGGCGCCGACGGCGATCGCTCCGAGGGGGCTGACGGAGCCGCCCGCCGGGGTGATGGCGACGAGACCGGCGACCGCGCCGGAGGCGGCGCCGAGGGTGGTGAAGGAGCCGTGGCGCAGCTTCTCGTAGGCGAGCCAGGCGAGCATCGCGGCGGCGGTGGCGACCTGGGTGTTGACGAACATGACGGCGCCGACGCCGTCGTCGTTGCCGAGCCAGGATCCGGCGTTGAAGCCGAACCAGCCGAACCACAGCAGGCCGGCGCCGAGCATCACCAGGGGGAGGCTGTGCGGGCGCATCGGGTCCTTCTTGAAGCCGACGCGCTTGCCGATGACGAGGATGACGCCGAGGGCGGCGGCGCCCGCGTTGATGTGGACGGCGGTGCCGCCCGCGAAGTCGATGACGCCGAGTTCGAAGAGCCAGCCGCCGGCGCCCCACACCCAGTGGGCGACGGGGAAGTAGACGACGGTGACCCACAGGACGGTGAACAGGACCCAGGCGCTGAACTTGACGCGGTCGGCGAGGGCGCCGCTGATGAGGGCCGGGGTGATGACGGCGAACATCAGCTGGAAGACGGCGAAGACGTACACGGGGATGGTGTAGCCGTCCCAGAGTTCGGTGATCCCGATGCCGCTGAGGCCGACGTAGTCGGAGTTCCAGCCGATGAGGGAGCCGTGGTCGGTGCCGAAGGCGAGGCTGAAGCCGTAGAGGACCCACAGGATCGTGACGATCCCGAGGCTGATGAAGCTCATCATCAGCATGTTGAGGCTGCTCTTGACGCGGACCATGCCTCCGTAGAAGAAGGCGAGTCCCGGGGTCATCAGCATGACCAGGGCGGAGCAGATGAGCATGAACCCGGTGTTCGCGGCAGACAGCGTCGGGGCGTCTGCCGCGAGGGTCGTGATGGCTGATGCCATCGGCGTCTCCTCGTCGTCGGTACGTTCGCGTGCGGGCGAACGTGAAAACCTGAGCGGCGTTAAGGGGTCCGGCCCGCTGGGGGACTGGCCGGTTAATGGCCCTGAGATTCGCGCAGGCCGGTTTCCGGCGGCACCGCTGGGTGTTTCGCCCCGATGACGAAGAGGTCGGGAGTGTTACGCCTCGATGAACGGATCATGGGGAGGGGCCGGCCGCGGCGGTGACCCGGGAGACCTGGCTGGGGGAGCCTGATCGGGCTTCACGGGGTGACTGCCGCGGCCGGGGCCTTGGGGAGCGGCCGGGAGGGCCGTCAGACGGCCTCGGCCGCTTCGGGGAGGCGGGAGGCGAGGAGGTCGGTCAGCCGGACCACCTCGGCGACGTCGCCGTACTCACGGGCGGCCGTGTCCACGGTCTTGCGCAGCCGGGTGTTCACCCGTTCGGAGCGCACCTTTCGCGCCACGTCGAGGGCCTGGTCGACGAGGACGGTGGCCTGCTCGGGCTCGCGCTGGAGCAGGTGGACGGTGGCCATGCCGATGAGGTTCAGGGCGTACGAGCGCTGGTGCACCTCGTCCTTGGCGAACATCTCGACGGCGCGTTCCATGATGGGTTCGGCGAGCGAGGCGTAGGCGGGGCTGCGGCCGGCGACGTAGGCCAGGTCGCGGTACGAGTGGGAGTTCTCCCCGTTGAGTTCGGCCTCGGAGAAGAAGCGGATCCAGTCGGGCTCGGGCTCCCCGCCGGAGCGGGCGTCGTCGAAGGTGTCCTCGGCCATCCGCACGGCACGCTTGCAGCGGCTGGGCTGGCCCATGTTGGCGTAGGCGCGGGCCTCCATCGCATACAGCATGGCCTGGGTGCGGGGGCCGGCGCAGTCGCGGCTGCCGTACTGCGCGAGGTGGATGAGTTCCAGCGCGTCCTCGGGCCGGCCGAGGTGGATCATCTGGCGGCTCATGCTGGACAGGATGTACGAGCCGAGCGGCTTGTCCCCGCCCTCCTTGGCGGCGTGCAGCGCGAGGACGAAGTACTTCTGGGCGGTGGGGTGCAGGCCGATGTCGTAGCTCATCCAGCCGGCCAGTTCGGCGAGTTCGGCGGCCACCTTGAACAGCCGCTTCATGATCGGGGCGGGGTGGTTCTCCTGGAGGAGGTCGGTGACCTCGTGCAGCTGGCCCACGACGGCCTTGCGGCGCAGTCCGCCACCGCACTGGGCGTCCCACTGGCGGAACATGACGGTGGTGGCTTCGAGGAGGTCGAGTTCCGGTTCGGACAGCCGGGGCGGGCGGTGGCCGGGCTGCGGGGCGAGGTCGCGCGATGCGGGGTCGGCGGCCGGAACGGGGACGAGCCAGCGCTGCATGGGCTCGATGAGGGCGGGGCCGGCCGAGAGCGCGAGCGAGGTACCGAGGAAGCCGCGCCGGGCCAGCATCAGGTCGCTGCGGGAGAACTCGCTGAGCAGTTCCACGGTCTGCGGTCCGGCCCAGGGCAGGTCGACGCCGGAGACGGACGGGGTCTGGTGGGCGGTGCGCAGGCCGAGCTGTTCGATGGCGACGACGGACCCGAAGCGTTCGGAGAACAGCTCGGAGAGGATGCGCGGCACGGGTTCGCGCGGCTGCTCCCCGTCCAGCCAGCGGCGGACCCGTGAGGTGTCCGTGCTGATGTGGTGGGCGCCCATCTGGCGGGCCCGACGGTTGACCTGGCGGGCGAGTTCGCCCTTCGACCAGCCGCTGCGGACGAACCACGAGGTCAGCTGCACATTGCGGTCAGCGGACTCGTCGACCGTTCCGCTCGCGCCGTTGCCGCTCACTGGAACGCCCCCATCCGCATCGCTTCTCCACACGAACCCTGGCCGTCCCGGCCCGGACCGCCGGGGACCTTCACAGGTCCTCCACGGATTGCCTCCGGCATACCCACGGTCGGGTCCGCCTTCGGGTTCGTGCACCGAAAGTAATCCTACGATCACCCCCAGCGCGAGGTCGATTCCAGAAACGCCACCATTCGCCACCCCTTCGAATGAACTCGCCACCGGCCAGGCGCGATTCACTTGACACGAAGGCGGAACGGAATGGTTGGTCGGGAGTGCGCTCGGGGCGCGCGCGGCGAGGAGTGCGCCGGGCGGGTCCGACCGGAGGACGCGACGCACCCGACCGCCGCAAGGTGCCGCCGATGTCGTAACCACCGGCGCGTCCGACCCGTTGGAGGGGGCATGGGCATGGGCTTCACGATCGGCGGCAGCCGCGGCACCAAGGAGTTCCGTACCGGCGCCCGGCGCCGCGGCCGGACCTCGGAGTGCACGACGGTGGCGGAGTACACGGGACTGTGGGGCTGGGACGTGAGGCCCGGCGCCAGGGCCGCCGGTCCCACCCGCGACTGCTCCTGCGGTCATACGAACTGCGGTGCGCCGGGGGCGCATCCGCTGGACTTCGCTCCCACCGTCGCCGCGGGCGCCACCCTGGACGAGGTCACGAAGGTGTGGGGCGAGTACCCCGGCGCGGCGATCATGCTCCCGGTCGGCCGTGCCTTCGACGTCATCGAGGTCTCCGCGGAAGCGGGCCGGCGGGCCCTGGTCCGGCTGGAGCGGATGGGCCTGCCGCTGGGGCCGGTCACGGCCACCCCGAACGGTCGCGCGCAGTTCTTCGTGGCCCCCGGCGCCGCCGCCGAGCTGCCGCAGCTGCTGTACCGGATGGGCTGGGACGACGCCGATCTGGACCTGCGCGCCCTGGGCCCGGGCGCCTTCCTGACCGCCCCGCCCTCCGACCACGCGGGCCTCGGTCCGGCCGACTGGCTGCGCCGGCCCGCGCTGGACTGTGCGGGCGGCCCGCCGCAGGCCCGGCTGCTGCTGGGCACCCTGGCCTACATCTGCCACCGCTTCCGGCGCTGACGTCCCCGTACGCGATGGTGCCCCCCGGTCCGAGCGGACCGGGGGGCACCATCGCGTGCGGGGACGTGCTCTCAGTCGCCGATCAGGGCGTCGACGAACGCCTCGGGCTCGAAGGGCGCCAGGTCGTCCGGGCCCTCACCGAGGCCGATGAGCTTGACCGGGACGCCCAGCGCGCGCTGGACGGCGATGACGATGCCACCCTTGGCGGTGCCGTCGAGCTTGGTCAGGACGATGCCGGTGATGTCCACGACCTCGGCGAAGACGCGGGCCTGCGTCAGGCCGTTCTGGCCGGTGGTCGCGTCGAGGACGAGCAGGATCTCATCCAGCGGGCCGTGCTTCTCCACGACGCGCTTGACCTTGCCGAGCTCGTCCATGAGGCCGGTCTTGGTGTGGAGCCGGCCGGCGGTGTCGATGAGCACCACGTCGGCGCCCTCGGCGATGCCCTCCTTGACCGCGTCGTAGGCGATCGACGCCGGGTCGCCGCCCTCGGGGCCGCGCACGGTGCGCGCCCCGACCCGCTCGCCCCAGGTCTGGAGCTGGTCGGCGGCGGCCGCGCGGAAGGTGTCGGCGGCGCCGAGGACCACGCTGCGGCCGTCCGCGACGAGGACCCGGGCCAGCTTGCCGGTGGTGGTGGTCTTGCCGGTGCCGTTGACGCCGACGACCATCACGACGGCCGGGGTGTCGACGCCGCTCTCGGTCTTCACGGCGCGGTCGAAGTCGGTGCCGAGCAGGGCCACCAGCTCTTCCTTGAGCAGGGCGCGCAGCTCGGCGGGGGTGCGGGTGCCGAGCACCTTGACCCGCTCGCGGAGCCGGTCGACCAGCTCCTGGGTCGGCGCGACGCCCACGTCGGCGATGAGGAGGGTCTCCTCGATCTCCTCCCAGGTGTCCTCGTCGAGGTGCTCGCGCGAGAGCAGCGTGAGCAGCCCCTTGCCGAGGGAGTTCTGTGAACGGGCGAGTCGCGCGCGCAGCCGGACCAGGCGGCCGGCGGTGGGCTCGGGCACCTCGATCTCGGGGGCGGCGGGCGCCTCGACGACCGGATCCTCGACCGCGACCGGGGAGGCGAGGGCAGCCTCGGCGTCGGGGAGGTCGACCTCCTCGATGGTGCGGCGCGGCTCTTGCGCCGTCGGTGCGGCGTCCTCCCCCACCTGCGGCTCGGCGGGCGGGGCAGTGATGGTCGGCGTGCTCGGCGGCGCCGTGGGGGGCAGCTGCTTCTTCTTGCGGCTGCTGACCACGAGCCCGCTGATCGCGCCGACCGCGACCAGGGCGATGACTACAGCAAGGATCAGGATTTCCATAACAGGGTCAGTATGCGCGACCGCGTCCGCGGCGGTCCGTCGGTCCCGCCCGGGCGTTTTCGGCCCTTCCCCCTTGAGCACTAAGCAGTTGTTTGGGCTTTTCGCGAGGAATCCATGATGATGGTCGGATTACCCTCCCTGCCCCCACGGAGTAGCGCATGCCTGCCGAGACCGTCGACGGCGCGATGACCGCCCCGACCGAGACCGCGGTCGAGACCCGCGGCCTGGAGCCCGTACCGGACGGCGAGCGCACCGGCCGCGTGCGCGAGCTCGTCCCCACCTGGGTCGCCGCGAACATCAGCGTGCTGCTGCTCACCATGGGCGCCGGGCTCGTGATCCTGAACGGGCTGAACATCTGGCAGGTGCTGGTCGTGGCGATCGCCGCGCCCGTGATCTCGTACGGGCTCGTCGGGCTGATCTCCATCGCGGGCAAGCGCGGCGGGGCGCCCGGCATGGCCCTCTCACGGGCCGTCTTCGGGCAGCGGGGCAACCTGTTCCCGGGCGCGCTGATCTGGGTGGCCCGGTGGGGTTGGGAGACCATCAACGCCGTCAGCGGGGCCTACGCCGTGCTGACCGTCCTGGACCTGCTCTTCGGGATCCGGAGCAACACCCCGCTGATCATCCTCACCCTGCTCCTCTTCGTGGGCTGCACCTTCGTGGTGTCCGGGCTCGGCATCAACGCGCTGCGCGTCTGCTCCACCTGGTCGACGTACCTGTTCGGCGGCTTCAGCGTGCTCGTGCTCGGCTACCTGCTGTTCACCACCGACTGGTCGGCCGTCTTCGACAAGCCGGCCGGCTCCACGGCGATGATGATCGCGGGCATCGGCACCATCGCGGCGGGCGGCATCAGCTGGGTGCCCTCCGGCCCGGACTTCACCCGGTACCTCCCGCGCACCGCCTCCTCGCGGGGCATGGTCGGCGCGACGATCGGCGGCGCGGGCGTCGTGGTGCTGCCGATGGTCCTGATGGGCGCCGTGATGGCCGTCGGTACGCCGGACCTGGCCACCGCCCAGGACCCGGTCTCCTTCATCGGCGAGCTGCTGCCGATCTGGCTGGCGGTCCCCTACCTGCTCATCGCGCTGATCGGGATGCTGCTGATCAACTCGATGTCCATGTACTCGGCCGGTTTCACCGCGCAGACGCTCGGCATCAAGGTCCCGCGCGCCTGGGCGGTCAGCGTCAACGCCGTCATCAGCCTGGTCTTCGGCTTCCTGCTGATGGTCGTGGCCACGAGCTTCTTCGGCTCGTTCATCTCCTTCCTGACGCTGCTGGCGGTGGCCTTCTCCGCGTGGATCGGCGTGTTCGGCGTGGACATGCTGCGCCGCCGGACGTACGACGGTGCCGCGCTCCTGGACACCACGCCCACCAGCGCCTACTGGTACCGCGGCGGGTTCGCCTGGCAAGCCATGACGGCCTGGGCCCTCGCCCTGGTGACGGGCCTGCTGTTCACCAAGGTGGACTGGTTCGGCGGCCCGCTGGCTTCCACCTGGATCGGGCAGAACGGCTTGGGCTGGGTGACCGGCATCGTGACGTCCGGCGTGCTGTACGCCGTCCTGCCGCGCACGGCGCCGGTCGAGCCGGCACCCGCCCCCGCCGAGGGCGGGGCGCCGGTGGGAACCCTGTCCAACTGACGCAACGTCAGCTAACGTCCCCCTTCGCCCGCCCACCCACCTCCGGCGAAGGGGGACTCCTCCATGCCCATCACCGTGGCCCGGTTCAACCTGGTCGACCCGAACGGCACCCCCGAGACCCTCTCCGCCCGCTACCGGGCGGCGCTGGAGATGGCCGTCTACGCGGACGGGCACGGCATCGACACCCTCCAGACCGAGGAGCACCACGGCACCGCGAACAACTGGATGCCCTCGCCCTTCACCTTCGCGGGCGCGGTCCTCGGCGCGACCCGCCGGCTCACGGTCACCGTCTCAGCGATCATCGGCCCGCTGCACGACCCACTGAAGGTCGCCGAGGACATCGCCGTCCTGGACCTGCTCAGCGGCGGACGCCTGGTCACCGTCGCGGGGATCGGCTACCGGCCCGAGGAGTACGAGCAGCACGGCGTGGAGTGGGGCCGGCGCGGCAAGCTGCAGGACGAGTTGCTGGAGGCCCTGCTGAAGGCGTGGACCGGCGAGCCGTTCACCTTCCGCGGCAGGACCGTACGGGTCACCCCGCGCCCCCTGAGCCGGCCGCACCCGCTGCTCCTGGTGGGCGGCAGCTCGCAGGCGGCGGCCCGGCGCGCGGCCCGGCTGGGGTTGCCCTTCTTCCCGAGCGCGCACCTGCCGGAGCTGGAGACGTACTACCTGACGAAGCTCGCGGAGTACGGCACGGAGGGGTTCTGCATGATGCCCGCGGCCGTGACCCCGCTGCTGCACATCGCCGAGGACCCGGACCGGGCGTGGGCCGAGTACGGCGGGCACTTCCTGCACGAGGCCGCGACGTACGCCTCCTGGCAGTCCAAGGACATCCGCAGCGCGGTGCGCTCGGGCGCGCGCACGGTCGAGGAGCTCCGCGCGGAGGGGGTGTACCGGATCCTGAGCCCGGAGCAGGCGGTGGACTTCGCTCGGGACGCGGGCGAGGCGGGGAACCTGGTGCTGCACCCGTTGTGCGGGGGGATGCCGCTGGAGGAGGGTCGGCGCAGCCTCCAGTTGCTGTGCGAACGGGTACTGCCCCGGCTCAAGGACTGAGCCGGGGCAGCGCCGCAGGAGGAGAGGGGGTGGTGGCGGGGATGATTACCCCATCTCCTCCAACGCCTTGCCCTTGGTCTCCGGCACCCATTTGAGGATGAAGGGGATCGAGAGCACGGCGAAGACCGCGTAGATGACGTAGGCGCCGGACAGGTTCCAGTCCGACAGGGTCGGGAACGACACCGTGATGACCCAGTTGGCGATCCACTGCGCGGCGGCGGCCACACCGAGGGCCGCGGCGCGGATCCGGCCGGGGAACATCTCGCCGAGCAGCACCCAGACCACCACGCCCCAGGACAGGGCGAAGAAGAGGACGAAGCAGTTGGCGGCGATGAGGGCGACGAGGCCCTGCGTGTGCGGCAGGGCGATGTCGCCGCCGCTGGTGTCCTTGTAGGAGAAGGCCCACGCGGCGAGCGCGAGGGAGATCGCCATGCCGACGGAGCCGATGAGGGCCAGCGGCTTGCGGCCGATCCGGTCGACGAGCAGCATCGCGATCACCGTACCGATGATGTTCACGACGGACGTCTCGAAGGAGTACAGGAACGAGGAGCTGGGGTCGATGCCGACCGACTGCCACAGCGAGGAGCTGTAGTAGAAGATCACGTTGATGCCGACGAGCTGCTGGAACACGGAGAGGCCGATACCGATCCAGACGATCGGCAGGAAGCCGAAGCCGCCACCGAGCAGGTCCTTGAACGTCGACTTCTGCTCCGAGTGGATGGCGTTGTCGATCTCGCGCACCCGGGCGTCCGCGTCGATCCCCTCGCCCTCGACCTCGCGCAGGACCGTCTTGGCCTTGTCCATCTTGCCGACGGACACCAGGAAGCGCGGGGACTCGGGGATCGCGAACGACAGCAGGCCGTAGAGCACGGCCGGGACGACCATCACGCCGAGCATCCACTGCCAGGCTTCCAGCCCGCCGAGCTCGCCGCGCTGGTCGCCGTCGGCGAGGTTGAGGATGCCCCAGTTGACCAGCTGCGAGATGGCGATGCCGATGACGATGGCGGCCTGCTGGAAGGAGGCGAGCCGGCCGCGGTAGGCGGGCGGGGACACCTCGGCGATGTAGGCGGGGCCGATCACCGAGGCCATGCCGATGCCGAAGCCGCCGATGACGCGCCACAGGGCGAGGTCCCAGAGGGCGAACGGCAGGGCGGAGCCGATGGCGCTCGCGGTGAAGAGGACCGCGGCGATCTGCATGCAGCGGATTCGGCCGATCCGGTCGGCGATGCGGCCGGCCGTGGCCGCGCCGAGGGCGCAGCCGATGAGCGCGGCGGCGATCACCTGGGCGAGGGTGCCGGAACCGACGTCGAAACGGTCGCGGATCGCCTCGACGGCGCCGTTGATGACGGAACTGTCGTAGCCGAAGAGGAATCCGCCCATGGCCGCGGCCGCGGTGATGAAGATGACGTGCCCGAGGTGCTCGGGCTGCGGCGAGCCGCCGCCCGGCGCGGGTGCCTTCGCTGTGCTGCTGGTCAAGGTGCGCTCCGTGGGGGTTTTGTCCGTTCTCCTAGTGGCGCACAGGTCAAGATCGGGCACCACCCGAAGTCGGGGGACAGCGGAGCGAGCCTATGTGTTCATTTTCTGAAGTCAAGAGGCGGGTGCAAAGGTCCGATGGACTACAGGCTCGCTACTTGAGTTAACTTCTTGAAGGTTTGAGATCAGGGACCGGAACTCAACGCAACCGCTGGCTGATCACCTTGGATACCCCGTCCCCCTGCATCGACACTCCGTAGAGCGCGTCCGCGACCTCCATCGTCCGCTTCTGGTGCGTGATGACGATCAGCTGGGAGCTCTCCTGGAGCTCCACCATGATGCGGATCAGACGTTGCAGGTTGGTGTCGTCCAGCGCCGCCTCGACCTCGTCCATCACGTAGAACGGACTGGGGCGCGCCTTGAAGATGGAGACCAGCAACGCCACGGCCGTCAGCGATCGCTCGCCGCCGGACAGCAGCGACAGCCGCTTGACCTTCTTGCCCGGCGGCCGGGCCTCCACGTCCACCCCGGTCGTCAGCATGTTGCTCGGGTCGGTGAGGATCAGCCGGCCCTCGCCGCCGGGGAACAGCCGCGAGAACACCCCCTCGAACTCCCGGGCGGTATCCCGGTAGGCCTCCGTGAATACCTGCTCGACGCGCTGGTCGACCTCCTTCACGACTTGAAGGAGGTCGGTCCGGGTCTTGCGCAGGTCCTCCAGCTGCTCGCTGAGGAACCGGTGGCGCTCCTCCAGCGCCGCGAACTCCTCCAGCGCGAGCGGGTTGACCTTGCCGAGCTGCTGGTACGCACGCTCCGCCGCGCGCAGCCGCTTCTCCTGCTGCGCCCGTACGAAGGGTCCGGGCAGCCGGCGCGGATCCTGCGGATCCCCACCCTCCGCGACGGGGCCGGCCGTGCCGCCCTCCCCCTCGGCGGGCAGGGACGGCGGGACGGGCTGGTCGGGTCCGTACTCCGCCACCAGGGCGACCGGGTCCACGCCCAGCTCCTCCAGGGCCCGCGTCTCCAACTGCTCGATCCGCAGCCGCTTCTCCGCGCCGAGCACCTCGCCCCGGTGCACCGAGTCGGTCAGCTTGTCCAGTTCGCCCTTGAGGTCACGCCCCCGACCGCGGGCCTCCCCGAGCTCCCGCTCGCGCAACCCCTTCGCCCGTTCGGCGGCCGCCCGCTCCTGCTCCGCCCGGCCGATCGACACCTCCAGGTGCGCCAGCAGCTGCCGCGCCCCGTCGGCCACGGCCCGGGCCACCTCGGCCTCGTGGCGCAGCCGGGCGCGGCGCCGCTCCGCCCGCGCCCGGGCCTCGCGTTCGGCTCTGGCCCCCCGGTCGAGGGCGTCCGCGCGCCCGGCCAGGCCCTTGACCCGCTCCTCGTGGGTGCGCAGCTGGAGCCGGGCCTCCATCTCGGTCTGCCGGGCGTTCGCCCCGTCGGCGGCGAGCCGGTCCCGCGCCGCGGTGTCGGGCTCCTCCTCCGCCGGCAGCTCCTGCGCCACCGCGAGCCGCTCCGCGCACTCCTCCACGTCGATCCGCGCCCGCTCCAGCGCCTCCTGCGCGGTGGCCGCCGCCTGGGCGCTGCGTTCGGCCTCGCCGAGGGCCCCCTTCGCCTGCCCGGCGAGGCGCCCGAGCTGCTGCGCGACCCCGGCGCGCGCCTGCTCGCCCGCGCGGCGCCGCTCGGCGAGTTCATCGGCCCGGGCCGCCGCCCCGGTACGCCGCTCCCGGGCTCCGTCCTGCGCCCCGGCCAGCTCGCGGCACCGCTCGTCCAGCCGGTCCAGCTCCGCCGCCGCCTCGTCGACGGCGGCCTGTACCTCGATCAGGCTCGGAGCCCCCGCCGAGCCGCCGTGCGCGGCGTGCGCCCCGAGTACGTCGCCCTCCGCGGTCACCGCCACCAGGTGCGGATGCTCCGTCACGACGGCCTCGGCCTCCTCCAGGGTCCCGACCACCACGTGGTCCCGCAGCACCCAGGCGGCGGCCCGCCGCACCTCGGCGTCCCCGCCGACCAGGGCCGCGGCCTCCCGCCACGGCGGCGCCAGCACCCCGACGGCCGTCCGGGCGTCGGCCCCGCCCCGCGCCGCACCCGCCTCGGCGGCGACGCTGCGGTCCCGGCCCGGCGCCGGATGCGGAACCCCGCCGGGGGCCGGACGGGGGCTGCCGACACCGTTCGCCCCACAGCCGTTCGCGCCCGCCGCCCCGGCCGGCGGCGGGGTGATCAGGAAGCCCGCCCGGCCCCCGTCCGTGTCGCGGAGGAGGCGGATGGCCTGCGCCGCAGCCCCCGGTGAGTCCACCGCCAGCGCGTCGGCCGCGACCCCGAGCGCCGCGGCCACCGCGACCTCGTACCCCGGCGTCACCGTCAGGCGCTCCGCCGCCGGGCCGAACAGCCCGGACAGCTTCTCGCGCGCCGCGAGCAGCGCCCCCGTACCGTCCTTGCGGCGCAGCCCCAGCGCGAGGGCGTCCCGGCGCGCCGAGACCGCCGCGCGGGAGCGTTCCGCCGCGGTCGACGCCTCCCGGGCCACCCCGAGCGCGGCCTCGGCCGCGACCAGTTCGGCGCGGGCCTCCTCGTACGCGCCCTCCGCCCCGGGGTCCTCCAGCGCGCCGACCTCCTCGGCCAGGGCCTCGTACTCCTCCCGGGCCGCCACCGCCCGGGCCTGCGCGCCGTCCCGGGCCGCCACCAGCCGGTCGATCTCCGCCTGGGCGGCGCCCGCCCGGGAGCGCGCCGCACCGAGGCGCCCGGTCAGCCGGGCGAGTTCCTCGCGCCGGTCGGCGATCGCCCGGGCCGCGTCCCGCAGCCGGCGTTCCTCCGCGGCGAGCGCCCGTTCCAGCTCGGCACGGTGCTCGGAGGTGTCCTCCAGCGCCCGTTCGGCGGCCTCCAGCGCGGCCGTCAGCTCCGCCTCCTGCTCGCGGATCCGTTCGGCCTCCTTCTCCATGTCCTGCGGGTCCCGGCCGCGCCGTTCCTCCTCCACCGGGGCCGTCGCGCTCCTGACCCGGGCGTCGGCGAGCGAGGCGGTTCCCCGGACCCGTTCGGCGAGCTGCGCCAATTCGTGCCAGGTCTGCTGGGCGCGCTGGAGCCGGGGCGAGAGCTCCCGTACGGCCTGTTCCAGCTCGGCCTCCCGACGCAGGGCAGCGGCGAGGTCCCGTTCCGCCGATTCCTTGCGCTCCTTGAGCGCCGCCTCGTCGGCGAGCTCGGCGTCCAGCGCGCCCCGCAGCGTCATGAGGTCGTCGGCGAGCAGCCGCAGCCGCGCGTCGCGCAGGTCGGCCTGGATCACGGCGGCCTGCCGGGCCACCGCGGCCTGCCGTCCGAGCGGCTTGAGCCGGCGCCGCAGTTCGTCGGTGAGGTCCTGCACCCGCGCGAGATTGGCCTGCATCGCGTCGAGCTTGCGCAGCGCCTTCTCCTTGCGCTTGCGGTGCTTCAGCACGCCCGCCGCCTCCTCGATGAAGGCGCGGCGGCCCATGGGATCGGCGTGCAGCACGGAGTCCAGCTGCCCCTGCCCGACGATGACGTGCATCTCGCGGCCGATGCCGGAGTCGGAGAGCAGCTCCTGGATGTCGAGGAGCCGGCAGGTGTCCCCGTTGATCTGGTACTCGCTGCTGCCGCCGCGGAACATGATCCGCGTGATGGTGACCTCGGCGTACTCGATCGGCAGCGCGCCGTCAGAGTTGTCGATCGTCAGGGAGACCTCGGCGCGGCCGAGCGGCGGGCGGCCGGTGGTGCCGGCGAAGATGACGTCTTCCATCTTGCCGCCGCGCAGGGACTTGGCTCCCTGCTCCCCCATGACCCACGACAGCGCGTCCACCACGTTGGACTTGCCGGAACCGTTCGGGCCGACGACGCAGGTGATCCCCGGTTCGAAGCGCAGGGTGGTCGCGGAGGCAAATGATTTGAAGCCGCGCAGGGTCAGGGACTTGAGGTGCACGCCGCCGGACTCTACCTTTCGCGTCCGGTTTCACCCATGAAGGTGCAGGGCAGATCGGACGCCGAAGGACGCGGCCCCCCGCCCGGCCCAACGCACGTCCGACGGCGAAGTCGGAACGCGAAGGGCCGAGGACGGGGCCGCCGGCGGGCCGCCGAGGAACGGAGGGGGCGGCGGGTGAAAGAAAGAAGGGACGCCGGAGCGTCCCTTGCAGATCATGCGGGGCTGGAGTTGCGACGGGTGAGCGCGGATCAGGTGAGCGCAGGCTCCGCCTGGGGTACGTCGAGGTCGATGCTGTCGAGCAGCGAGTCTCCGTGCTGAGCGGCGGCCGCGTTCAGTGCGTCATTCTCGGACTGGATTCGTCCGAGCTCGGACTCGAGGTCCTGGACGCGCTGCTGAAGCCGTCGCATCTCGGCGAGGAGTCGCGGGTCGGAACCGCCGACGTAACCGAGAAGCGCCTTTGCCATGATGGATGGTCCTCCACACTGAGTGACCGACCGAGAGCGGTGTGGGTCGTGAGGGAATCGCACCCGCGGATGTCCGGCAGCGACTGACAGCCACTGCGCTTACTACTGCCAACACTGCCAAACAGCTCAGGTGCGCGGGGCTTCCAGCGTCTCACCAAAAAGTTTGACGGTCAACACGATCACGCCCCGTATCGGCGGGCGGCCCGGTCCGCACAAGGGGCGCGGAGATCATCCTCGTCTCCGAGCCTTCCACGGATCGGCGCCCACGGCAACGCGTCGGCGATGAATGCGCAGATCCGACCAGGTGCGCGCGACCCCGGGATCTGATCAGTTCATGATCAGTCGAAAGATCAACGGATTCCGAACCCGTCGTAACCGCCGCGGGGCGTGCCCCAGATCTCCGTCACTCCGTCCACCCTCCCGGGCGTGTCGGCGGAGCCGAGCCACTCCAGCAGCCGGTGGCAATTCTCACGTTGACCTTCCGCCACGACCTGGACCCTGCCGTCGTCCAGATTGAGGGCGAATCCGACCATGCCGCCGATCTCCAGAGCATTCGCCCTGGTGAACCAACGGAAGCCCACTCCCTGTACACGGCCGCGCACCCAGGCGGTCAGCCGGACCTCTTCATCCATGCGTGAACGCTAACGGGGCAAACACTTTCGGGTCACATCGCCCCCTCCCGTCATGGACTACAGTCCCCCACCAATGCCTCACCCGTTCGGGTGAGTTTGGGTTGATCTTGCCAGGAAGGGCGAGCCGCCGATGGGACGCCACCGACTCCACGCCGCACCGCCCCGCCGCGGCGTCACGCGCCGCACGGCCGTACGCACCGGCCTGCTCGGCGTCTCGGTGGCCGTGGCCCTCGGCACCGCGGCCGTCACGACCGGCTTCGTCCCGGTCGGCGGGTCGTTCCCTTACGTGGGCCCCGGCGCCGACCGGTCCGAGACGAAGGCCAAGCCGGTCGCGAGCGCGGAGCGGACGCCGGAGCGGCAGGGCGGGCTGGCCGGCCTGTCGGGTCGCGCCTCGTCGGCCCCCGCCGGCAAGGGCGGCGTGACCAGCCCGCCTACCCCTGCCGACACTTCGGCCTCGCCGTCCCCGTCGGGCTCGACCTCCGCCTCGCCGTCCCCGTCGGCTTCGGCCCCGTCCCCGTCCTCGGCAGCCCCTTCGCCCTCCCCCTCCACCAAGGAACCGGAGCGGACGCCCGCCCCGCCGGCCCCCAAGCCGCCGGCGCCCAAGCCCGTGGCGCCCGAGCCGCCGGCGCCCAAGCCCGCGGAACCCGAGCCGCCGACCCCCAAGCCCGTGGCGCCCAAGCCCGCGGAACCCGAGCCGCCGGCCCCGAAGCCGACCACCGCCAAGCCCACCGCCCCCACGCCCGACGACGGCCACAACGCCGAGGAGGCGGCCGTCCTCACCCTGGTGAACCAGGAGCGCGCGATGGCGGGCTGCGGACCGGTCCGGGCGAACCCGCCGCTGGCCGCGCTGGCCGGAGCCTTCAGCAAGGACATGGCGGTCCGGGGCTTCTTCGACCACACCGACCCGGACGGGAACACCCCCTGGACGCGGGCCGACCGGGCCGGGATCTCGGGCATGGGCGGCGAGAACATCGCGCGCGGCCAGGGTGACGCCGACGCCGTGATGAAGGCCTGGATGAACAGCCCGGGCCACAAGGCGAACATACTCAACTGCGAATTCCGCACCCTGGGCGTCGGCGTGTACGTCGCGTCCGGCGGCCCCTGGTGGACCCAGGACTTCGGCTTCTAGAAGCCCTCGCCCGATCAGACGGCGGCGGTCGCCGACAGCGCCGCCCGGCCCGCCACGATCACACGGGTGTGGTCGGCGACGCGGCGGCCGAGGTGCTCGGCCGTAGCGAGGTCTGCCTTGTGCACGCCTTCCGGACCCTCGTCGGAGTTGGTCTGGGCCGCGGCGCCGGAGAAGAAGCCGAGACGGTTCAGGTCGAACTCGGAGCCCGTGGTCGAGTTCCAGCCGGGCTTGAGGCCCAGGTTGACCCAGCTCATGCCGTGCTGCGCGGCGAGCGTCTGGAAGAACTGCAGGGTGTGCAGCTTGTCGCCGCTCTTGGAGCCGGAGTTGGTGAAGCCGGCGGCGACCTTGTCCTGCCAGACGTCGCCGAACCAACGCTTCGAGGTGGCCTCGGCGAAGACGTGGAAGGCGCCGGAGGCGGTGCCCATGTAGGTCGGGGAGCCGAAGACGATGGCGTCGGAGCCGTCGAGCAGCTCCCATTCGGCTTCGCCGATCCCGTCGACGTTGATCAGGTGGACCGTCGCGCCGGCCGCGGCGGCTCCCGCCCGGACGGCCTCGGCGACGACCGCCGTGTGCCCGTAGCCGGAGTGGTAGGCGATCGACACGACGGGTGCGGGGGTGACTGCGGACATGACTGTTCTCCTCAGGAGCGGTGCGGTGGGTGGCGCGGTGCGACGAGAGAAAGAAAAGCACTAACTTTTCGAAAGCGCAAGCAGACAGTTAGCGCTGCCCGGCGGTACGCTTGTGCGTATGGAGACACCTGTCTGTACCGAGGCCGCCGGCGCGGACCTGCCGTTCGACGTCTTCGCGCGCGCCTGTCCGTCCCGGGAAACCCTGGAGCACGTCACCGGCCGTTGGGGCAGCCTGACGGTCGGCGCCCTGCGCGAAGGGCCCTGCCGCTTCAACGAGTTGCGCCGCCGGGTCGACGGGGTGAGCGAGAAGATGCTCTCGCAGACCCTGCACGCGCTGGAACGCGACGGCATCGTGCACCGCGAGGCGCAGCCGACCAACCCGCCGCGCGTCGACTACGAGCTCACGGCGCTCGGCCGTGAGGTCGCGGACCGACTGCTCGCGCTCATCCACTTCCTCGAAGGCAGCATGGACCAGGTCATGGTCTCCCGCGGCGCCTACGACTCCGAGCGCGGCGGCCGCTGACAGCGCGGGCAGAAGTAGCTGGACCGGTTCATCCAGGCCCGGCGCCTCATGGGCGTGCCGCATCGGCGGCAGGGTTCACCCTCCCGGCCGTACGCGTCGAGCGAGCGGTCGAAGTAGCCCGACTCGCCGTTCACGTTGACGTACAGGCTGTCGAAGCTGGTCCCGCCGACGGCGAGCGCGGCGTTCATGACGTCCCGTACGTGGGTCAGGAGTTCCGTGCTCCGGGGGCGCGTCAGCGTGCCGGTGGGGCGCTCGTAGTGCAGCTTCGCGCGCCACAGCGCCTCGTCGGCGTAGATGTTGCCGACCCCGCTGATCAGCGACTGGTCCAGCAGGGCCCGCTTCACGGTGGTGCGCTTGGCGCGCAGCGCGAGGTGGTAGGCCGCTTCCTCGAAGAGCGGGTCCAGCGGGTCGCGCGCGATGTGCGCGATGACGTCGGGCAGCCCCTCGGCGCCGTCGCCGACGATCTCGTGCAGGGACAGCCCGCCGAAGGTGCGCTGGTCGACGAAGCGCAGCTCGGTGGCGGCGTCGTCGGCGAAGCGGACCCGGATGCGCAGGTGCTTCTCGTCGGGGGCGTCGGCAGGCTGCACCAGCAGCTGCCCGCTCATCCCGAGGTGGCCGAGTACGGAGAGGTCCCCGCCCTCCAGCGGCAGCCACAGGTACTTGCCGCGCCGCCGCGGCACCCCGATCGTCCGGCCGGCCAGGCGCGCGGCGAAATCGGCGCCGCCGGCGAGGTGGCGGCGTACCGCGCGGGGGTGCAGCACTTCCACGGACGCGACGGTCCGCCCGGCCACCCATCGCTCCAGCCCGCGCCGCACCACTTCGACTTCGGGCAGCTCGGGCACGGCGTTCTCCTCCGGAGATCCACGGACTGGGGGCTCCGGCGAGCCTACCGGCCTCCCCGTCCCGCCCGGAAAGTGATCCGGAAACAGCCCCCGGAAACGGATCCGCCCGCCTCCTGCCGGGGCAGGGGGCGGGCGGGGAAACACCCGAAGGGGCGGTGCCGTCAGGCGCCCGGCGTCGGTTCGGCGGGCGTCGGCGCCCCGTCGTCCTCGGCCGCAGCGGCGGCGGGCATCGCGACGGGCGCGGCGGCCGCCGCGATCCGCTCGTCCGCCGCGCCACGGATCCCGCGCCAGGCGGACTCCGCTGCCTGCTGTTCCGCTTCCTTCTTGCTGCGGCCGGTGCCGGTGCCGTACGAGACACCACCGACGCGGGCAGCAGCGGTAAAGGTCTTTTCGTGGTCCGGTCCGGTCTCGGTCACCAGATATTCCGGTACGCCGAGGCCTTCAGCCGCCGTGAGCTCCTGGAGACTGGTCTTCCAGTCCAGGCCGGCCCCGAGGTTGGAGGACTTCTCGATGAGCGGGTCGAAGAGCCGGTGAACCAGCTCCGAGGCCGCGTCGAGGCCCTGATCGAGGTAGACCGCGCCGATCACCGCTTCAAGGGTGTCGGCGAGGATGGAGGCCTTGTCCCGGCCACCCGTGCCCTCTTCGCCCCGGCCGAGCCGGATGAAGGAGCCGAGTTCGAGGCCGCGCCCCACCTCCGCCAGCGCACGCGAGTTGACCACCGCGGCCCGCAATTTGGCCAGCTGGCCTTCAGGCAGGTCGGGGTGGGTGGTGTACAGCGTGTCCGTGACCACCAGGCCCAGCACGGAGTCCCCGAGGAACTCCAGGCGTTCGTTGGTGGGCAGACCGCCGTTCTCGTACGCGTACGAACGGTGGGTCAGCGCACGCACCAGAAGGGCGGACTCGAGTTGGTACCCGAGCCGCCCTTCCAGAAGCGTGTGGGACGAGGCCGCGTTCTTACTGTCTGCCTGCTTCTCAGCGTTGGACAGCTCAGACATTGCGCCTCTCACCAGCCGCTCAGACCTCGAGGACCTGGCGCTTGTTGTAGGTGCCGCAGCTCGGGCACGCAATGTGCTGGAGCTTCGGCTCCTGGCAACGCTCACACGAAACCAGGGTGGGGACCGCAGCCTTCCACTGCGACCGGCGGTGGCGCGTGTTGCTGCGCGACATCTTCCGCTTCGGAACAGCCACGGCTACTTCTCCTGCTTCTCGGCGGCGCCCTGAACTCCGTCAGAGGCAGTGCCGCTCATGTTGTCCTTCTCGTCGTCCTGATCGGTCACGACGAGTCCCTGCAATGCCGCCCAACGGATGTCGACGGCGTCATGGTGGTGGTCCGGGTCGTCGTTCAGGCTGAGCCCGCAATCGGGGCACAGTCCGAGACAGTCCTCCCGGCACACCGGCTGCATGGGCAGTGCGAGCACCACCACATCGCGCAGCACGGGTTCGAGGTCGAACAAGCCGTCCTCGAGGAAGAGAGTGTCCTCGTCGTCCTCGGCGTCGTCGGCCGGCTCCGCCTTGGAGCGGGTCCGGTCGTCGGCGTCAGGGTACGAGAACATCTCCTGGAAGTCCGCCTTGAGCTCACGCTCGACGGTCTCCAGACACCTTACGCACTCCCCCACGGCCGATGCACGGGCGGTGCCTGTGACAAGCACCCCTTCCATGACCGACTCCAGGCGGAGCTTGAGCTTCATCGGGGTGCCTTCCGGCACTCCGATGACACCGGCGAGACCGAAGTCCGCCGGGGTCGCGATCTCACGGGACAGCCGCTGCATGGCACCCGGACGCCGACCCAGTTCGTGCGTGTCGAACACGAGGGGGTCGCGGTGGTCAAGGCGGGTATTCAGGGCCGTTCCTGCTTTCACGGATCGTTGAAGATCAAACACCTGCCGCACAAGCGGGAACCGCTTACGGGCAGCATGGATCGCGGTGCATACGCGCGACCGAAGTGCCAGGATACCCGGCGACGCGCCCTGGACCCAATCCGGGCTAGCGCCCCTGTTCGTACGGGCGCAGCTGGTCCAGGTTGATCATGCCCGTGTCGAAGAAGCTGGTCTCGTCGAGCGCCGGCTGCCGCGCTTGCGGCTGCTGCGGCTGCTGGTACGCCGCGTACGGGTCGGGTTGCTGCCCGCCGCCGTACGGATCGACGTACGCGGGCTGCTGCTGCGTGCCGTACGCCTGCCCCCCGTAGGGGTCCTGGTAGCCGTACGCGTCCTGCTGCGCGGCCACCGGCTGCGGGTAGTAGGCCTCGTACGCGGGCTCCGGCTGCGCCTGCGCCGGGATCGGAACGTGCGCCGGGGCCGGTTCGGCCAGGCCCGCCAGGAAGTCCGCGTCGCTCGACGGGCGTCCCGCCCGGCCCCCGACGGCGTCCTGGGCGGCCACGTGGGCCCCGAGGTCGTCGCTCCGGCCCCGGCCCTGGAGCTTCTGGCGGCCCCGACCGACGGCCTCCAGGGTCTTGGCGAGCACCGCCTCGAAGGTCGCCAGTTTCGTGTCGACGTACGCGTCCGCCTGCTCGCGCTGCGTGCGCGGGTCCTCGCTGCGCTCGGGGGCGTCCGCGTCGTCCGGGTGTTCCCGGCCGTGGCCGGGGCCGCGGCCCAACAGCTTCTCCCGGCCGCGGTCCACCGCGCCGATGGTCTTGCCGAGGACGACCTCGAAGTTGGCGAGCTTGCTGTCGACGTAGTCGTCCGCCTCGGCCCTGATCTCCTCGGCCTCGCGGCGGGCGTCCGCCAGGATCCGGTCCGCCTCGGCCTGCGAGCGGCGGGCGACCTCGGTGTCGGCGATCAGCGCGCCCCGCTGGGCGTGCGCGGATCCGATGATCCGCTCCGCCTCCCGGCGGGCCTCCTCGACCATCTGCTCCCGGCCGCCGAGGAGCTCGCGCGCCTGGGCGAGGGAGCCGGGCAGGGCCTGGCGCAACTCGTCGAGTCGGGCGAGGAGCTCGGTGCGGTTGAGCACGCAGGAGGCCGACATGGGCATGGACCGGGCGGCGCCGACGGCCGCGACGATCTCGTCCAGCTTCTTCTGTACGTCCATGGGGGCTCGCACTCTCTGCCCCGGGCCGGTGCCGGGACGGACGGGACGGCTGAGGAGACGACTGTAGGGCCACCGGACCGGCGGGCGACGCGGACCGGGGAACCCCGGTCCGGCCGCCGCCCGGTCACTTGGAGCCGAGTCGCTCGATCAGCGCCGCGTGCACGTGCGCGGGGAGCAGGTGGGCGACGTCGCCACCCCAGGCCGCGACCTCCTTGACCAGGGAGGACGACAGGAAGCTGTAGGTCGGGTTGGTCGGCACGAACAGCGTTTCGACTCCCGACAGGCCCATGTTCATCTGGGCCATCTGGAGTTCGTAGTCGAAGTCGCTGACCGCGCGCAGGCCCTTGACGATGGCCGGGATGTCCCGCTGCTTGCAGAAGTCGACGAGCAGCCCGTGGAAGGACTCGACCTCGATGTTCCCGTAGTCGGCGGTCGCCTCGCGGATGAGTTCGATCCGCTCCTCGACGGTGAAGAGGCCCTGCTTGGACTGGTTGATCATCACGGCGACGTGGACCACGTCGTAGAGCCGGGAGGCCCGGCCGATGATGTCGAGGTGTCCGTTGGTGATGGGGTCGAACGACCCCGGACAGACGGCGCGGCGCAACTGAAGTCCCTCGCTCTCCCGTGCGGGCATCATGAATCTTCGCTGGTGAAGGCGGCGCGACCGTACCAAAGCGTGCCCTCGCCGTACTTGCGCGAGCGGAGCGGCTCGAAGCCCTCGGGCCACGGGAACGCACCGCTCCTCGTACTGCGCTCCACGGTGACGAGCGCATCGTCGGTGAGCCAGCCATTGGACCGGAGTGTGAGCAGGATCTCGCCAAGATCGCCGTGCTCGACGGCGTACGGGGGGTCCAGGAAGACGATGTCGTACGGGTCCCCCTGCGCGGTGGCCGCGACGATCTGCTCCGCCTTGCCCGGGCGGAACTCGGCGCCGGGCAGTCCCAGGGTCGTGATGTTCTGTCGGATGGCCTGGGAGGCCTTGGCGTCGGCCTCGACGAGCAGGGCGTGGGCCGCGCCCCGGGAGAGGGCTTCCAGGCCCACGGCGCCGGAGCCGCCGTAGAGGTCGAGCACCCGGGCGCCCTCCAGGCCGTGCAGCGACTCCCAGGTGGAGAAGAGCCCCTCGCGCATCCGGTCGGAGGTGGGGCGGGTGCCGGTGCCGGGCGGCACGGTCAGCCGCCGCCCGCCGGCGGTGCCGGCGATCACGCGGGTCATCTGGGGTCCTTCGCTGGGGTGGGCGGGATGTCGGTCTCCCGCCCCACGATAGGTCGTGCCGCCGGGGGGCCGCCGTTCAGCCCTTGTCCAGGTACTGCTCCCGTTCGGTGTCCAGCAGGGCGGCCAGCGCGGTGCGCAGTCCGGGCAGCCGCTCCAGGTCTGGGTCGGCGGCGACGACGCGGGTGGCTTCCTCCCGGGCCTGGGCGATGACCTCCTCGTCCTCGATGACGGCGAGCATCCGCAGCGAGGAGCGCACGCCCGACTGGGCCTGGCCGAGGACGTCGCCCTCGCGGCGCTGTTCCAGGTCGATCCGCGAGAGTTCGAACCCGTCGAGGGTGGCGGCGACCGCGGCGAGCCGGGCCCGGGCGGGGCTCGCCTCGTGCATCTCGCTGACCAGCAGGCACAGGCCGGGGGCGGAGCCGCGGCCGACGCGGCCGCGCAGCTGGTGGAGTTGGGAGACGCCGAACCGGTCCGCGTCCATGATCACCATGACGGTGGAGTTCGGTACGTTCACCCCGACCTCGATGACGGTGGTCGCGACCAGCACCTTGACCTCGCCGGCGGCGAAGCGGCGCATCACGTCGTCCTTGTCGGCGGGGTCCATCCGGCCGTGCAGCACTTCGACGGACAGCCCGGACAGGGGTCCCTTGACCAGTTGTTCGGCGATCTCCAGGACCGCGAGCGGGGGCCGCCGGTCGCCGTCCTCCTCGGCGGCCTTCTTCTTCTTGGGCTCGTCCTCGCCGTCGCCGATCCGGGGGCAGACCACGTACGCCTGGTGGCCGTTCTCCACCTCCTCGCGGACCCGCTCCCAGGCGCGGGTGAGGAAGTGCGGCTTGTCCTTGGCGGGCACCACGTGCGTGGCGATCGGGGAGCGCCCGGCGGGCAGCTGGTCCAGGACGGAGGTCTCCAGGTCGCCGAAGACGGTCATGGCGACGGTGCGCGGGATCGGGGTGGCCGTCATGACGAGCAGGTGGGGGGGCTGCTTGCCCTTCGAGCGCAGGGCGTCGCGCTGTTCGACGCCGAAGCGGTGCTGTTCGTCGACGACGACCAGGCCGAGGTCGTGGAAGCGGACCTTGTCCTCGATCAGGGCGTGGGTGCCGATGACGATGCCGGCCTCGCCGGTGACCAGGTCGAGCAGGGCCTGCCGGCGGGCGGGCATGCCCATAGAGCCGGTGAGCAGCACCACCTTGGTGCCCCGGTCTGAGCCGCCGAGCATGCCGCCCTCGGCGAGTTCGCCCATCATCTCGGTGATGGACCGGTGGTGCTGTTGGGCGAGCACCTCGGTCGGCGCGAGCATCGCGGCCTGTCCGCCGGAGTCGACGACGGCGAGCATGGCCCGCAGGGCCACCATCGTTTTCCCGGATCCGACCTCGCCCTGGAGGAGTCGGTGCATGGGGTGGCTGGTGCCCAGGCCGTCGAAGATCTCCTTCGAGACGGTCTGCTGGCCCTCGGTGAGGGTGAAGGGCAGGGTGGCGTCGAAG
The DNA here is from genome assembly GCF_040651775.1 of Streptomyces sp. NPDC048383. Classification (NCBI taxonomy): domain Bacteria; kingdom Bacillati; phylum Actinomycetota; class Actinomycetes; order Kitasatosporales; family Streptomycetaceae; genus Streptomyces; species Streptomyces sp. NPDC048383. The sequence continues at coordinate 31,999 of NZ_JBEZKS010000004.1, read as the reverse complement.
GAGTCGAGGAGGCCGCCGGGGGTGGCGCGGCGCGGGACGGCCGGGAGCTGGGAGTCGTCGTGCCGGCGGCGGGCCAGGGCCACTTGGAGGACGAAGGCCTCGTCCCACTTGAGGCGTTGGCGGGCGTCCTCGATGTCGGCCTTGGTGGTGGGTCGGTGGATCTTGAGGAGGGCCTCGGTGAGCGGGAGCAGCCCGCGGCCCTCGCGCAGGGCGGGCGGGAGCGGGTCCACGATCTCGCCGACGCCGGGCAGTACCGCGTCGACGCATTTGGTGATCTTCCAGGACTCCATCTTGGCGCAGGCCGGGTAGATCGGGATGAGCCGGCCCGCGAAGGCGCTGGCGGCGTCCTGGTCGGAGGCGTCCGCGCCGAGCGGTTCGTAGGCCGGGTGGGCCAGTTGGAGCTTGTTGTTGAACTTCGAGACCTTGCCCGCGAACATGGCGCGGCTGCCGGGCAGCAGGTCCTTGTGCGGTTTGTGGACGCCGGCGCCGAAGAAGACCAGTTGGAGGCGGCCGCTGCCGTCGGTGATGGTCACCTCCAGGCGCTTTCCGCCGCCTCGGCTGCCCTGGTAGGTCAGCAGTCGGGCGTCGGCGACCTGGGCGACGACGGTGACGTGCTCGTCGATCTGGTCGGCGAGTTCGGCGAGCGGGGTCAGCTCGCCGCGCTCGGCGTACCGCCGGGGGTAGTGGTGCAGCAGGTCCAGGGCCGTGTGCAGGCCGAGCTGCTCGGCCAGCACCTTGGCGGTGGCGGGGCCGAGGGTCTTCTTGAGGTCTTCGTCGAGCGCGGGCACGTGTTCCATTGCACACCATGGCGCCGACAAGCCGGCTATTCCACCCCGATGAGAAGGGGCGCCGACCAGCGTCCGCCCCGGTAGGTAACGGTGTCGACGGCCAGGTGTCCGTGCTGGACGTACGCCTCCAGGTGCGCGGCCAGGGTGTCGGGGACCTCGGGTCCCAGTACGAGGGTGACGAGTTCGCCGCCGGAGCCGAGCATCCGCTCCAGCACCGCCTCGGCCGTCTCGGGCAGGCCCGAGCCTATGACGGCGACGTCCCCGTCGATGAGGCCGAGCACGTCGCCGGCCTGGCAGATGCCGACGGAGGTGAAGGACCGGGCCTCGGCGACGGCGAGTTCCGCGTACCGGGTGGCGCCGGCGGCGGCCGTCATCGCGACGACGTCCTCGTCGAAGCTGGCGTCGGGGTCGTGCACGGCGAGCGCGGCCAGGTTCTGGACGGCGGACCGGGTGGGGATCACGGCGACGCGGATCCCGTCGGCGCGGGCCCGTTCGGCGGCGGCGACGGCGGCGGCGCGCAGTTCGACGGAGCCCGCGAGCAGGATCACCTCGCGGGCGTGGGCCCGGCCGACGGCGTCGAGGAGTTCGGTGACGGCGGGCGCCTCGCCGGGGCGGGCCAGCACGGTGGTCGCGCCGGCCTCCCCGCACAGGGCGGCCAGCCCCTCGCCCGGGACCACGGCGACCACGGCCCGTTGGGCGCGCGGGGCCTTGGCGCGGCGGCGTTCGTCGCCGAAGTGCGTGATGCGGATCCGGTACGGCCGGCCGGCGACGACTCCGGCCTCCACGGCGGCGCCGGGGTCGTCGACGTGCACGTGGACGTTCCACAGGCCGTCGCCGCCGACCACCACCAGGGAGTCGCCGAGCCCGTCGAGGCGCTCGCGCAGCTCGCCGACGCCTTCCTCGGAGGCCTCCAGCAGGTAGATCACCTCGTAGCCGGGTCCGCCCTGTTCCTCGGCGCAGGGCTGCGGCGTCGACGGTACGGGCACGGCCCGACCGCGCACCGGCTCCTCGGCGGGCGCCTCGCCGGACAGGGCCTGCCACAGGGCCCCGAGTACGGCGACGAGCCCGCAGCCCCCGGCGTCGACGACGCCGGCGCGGCTCAGCGCGGCGAGTTGTCCCGGGGTCTCGGCGAGGGCCGCGCGGGCGCCGTCGTACGCAGCCCTGGCGACGTCGGCGGCGGTGGCGGCGGCGCTCTCCACGGCGGCCCCGGCGCGGGCCGCGGCGCCCGCGACGGTGAGCATGGTGCCCTCGACGGGGTGCGCGACGGCCTGGTACGCCTCCTCCGCGGCCCTGGTCAGGGCCCGGGCCAGCAGGGTGCCGGGGGCGCGTTCGGCGGGCGCGCGCTCGGCGCCCAGGACGTCGGCGACGCCCCGCAGCAGTTGGGCGAGGATCGTGCCGGAGTTGCCGCGGGCGCCTATGAGGGCCCCGTGCGCGTAGGCGCGTACGGCCTCGGCCAGGGAGGCGGTCCCGGGTGTGCCCTCGGTCACCCCGCCGTCGGCCTTCTCGAAGGCTTCGGTGAGCGCGCGGTGGGCCGCCTCGGCGGTCAGGTAGAGGTTGGTGCCGGTGTCGGCGTCCGCGACCGGGTAGACGTTGATCGCGTCGATGTCCTCGCGGGCCCGGCCCAGTGCGGCCAGGGCCAGCGAGCTCCAGGTGCGCACCGCTTCGGCGTCGAGGGTGTGCGGGCCGGGCTCGTTCGCCACCGGGCGTTCCTCCTTGTGCGGGCCAGGGTTCACCGCAGGGTAACGAAGGGCGGCCGCCGGCCCGGGACCCCGGGGCGGGGCCGGTGGCTCACATGGTAGTTTTCTTGGACCGAAGCAGTCGTTGTATGCTGCTCAGGTTGCCCGTCGAGAGTCGGGCCATTCGTCCGGCAAGCCACTTCAGATCTCTGATTCCGGTGCGCCGGATTTCACTGTAAGTGCATCTGAAGTCTTTGGAGTGACCTGTGGCTGCCAACTGCGACGTTTGCGCCAAGGGGCCGAGCTTCGGCAACAGCATCTCCCACTCGCACCGCCGCACCTCGCGTCGCTGGAACCCGAACATCCAGCGCGTCCGTGCCGTGGTCAATGGGACGCCGAAGCGCCTCAACGCCTGCACCTCGTGCATCAAGGCCGGCAAGGTCTCGCGCTGACGGCCTCCGTCGTCGTCGCGCAGCCCTTCTCGGTTGCCAGAAAGGCCGGTTCACCCAGGTGAACCGGCCTTTTGCCTTGCCCGGAACCTTCCTGAGCCGCCGGCCCCCGGCGTGAACCGGGGACCCGCGCACGGGTTCTAGCGCTTGGTGGTGCCCTTCCACCGCCAGGCGTGGTCCACGGGGCCGATGCCCGCGCCGAGCGCGAAGCCGGCCGCGATGGCGCCGGTGACGTACGCCTTGGCCTCCGTGACGGCCTCCGGGACCGTCCGCCCCTTGGCCAGGCCGGCCGCGACGGCGCTGGCCAGCGTGCAGCCCGTGCCGTGCGTGTGCCGGTTGTCGTGGCGGGGCGCCCGCAGCCAGTGCTCCTCGGTCCCGTCCGTCAGCAGGTCGACGGCCTCGCCGCCGTGCGCCGCGAGGTGTCCGCCCTTGATCAGCGCCCACCGCGCTCCGTGGCCCAGGATCGCGTCGGCGGCCCGCCGCATCCCGTCCTCGTCCTCGACGACGATGCCGGTGAGCTGGGCGACCTCGTCCAGGTTCGGCGTCGCGACCGTGGCCCGGGGCAGCAGTTCCTCGCGTACGGCGTCCAGCGCCGAGGCGGCGAGCAGCGCGTCCCCGTGCTTGGAGACGCCCACCGGGTCCACGACCGCCGGGGCGTCCGTACCGGCCAGCAGTTCCGCGACGGTCTCGACGAGGACGGCCGAGGCCAGCATCCCGGTCTTGACCGCTCCCACCCCGATGTCGTCGACGACGGCCCGGTACTGGGCCGTGACGGCCTCGGGCGGCAGTTCCCAGACCCCGTGCACGCCGAGGGAGTTCTGGGCGGTCACGGCGGTGAGCACGCTCATGCCGTGCACGCCCAGCGCGAGCATGGCCTTGAGGTCGGCCTGGACGCCGGCGCCGCCGCCGGAGTCGGATCCGGCGACGGTCAGGCACAGCGGCGGTACGGGGCCGCTCATCGCAGGTTCTCCTCGGGGGCCGGGTCGGCGCCGAAGTGGTCCCAGCCGCCGGTGCTGGTCCAGGGGGCGCCGTCCACCGTCACCTGGGGCAGCGCGGAGCGGTTCTGGACCTCCCCGATGACCTTCCAGCGCGCCGGCAGCTTCACGTCGGGCGGGAACGTCGCCACGATGGCGTGGTCCTCTCCCCCGGTGAGCACCCACTGGAGCGGGTCGACGCCGACGGCCTGGCCGATGTCGTGCATCTGGGTCGGGATGTCCACGGCCCCCGACCGCACGTCGATGCGCACCTTGCTCGCCTCGGCGATGTGCCCGAGGTCGGCGATCAGCCCGTCACTGACGTCGGTCATGGCGGTGGCGCCGAGTCCGGCGGCCGCCGGACCCGCGTGGTACGGCGGTTCGGGCCTGCGGTGGGCCTCGACGAAGGCGCGCGGAGAGCGGAAGCCGCGCGAGAGCACGGCGAACCCGGCGGCGGACCACCCGAGCCAGCCGGTCACGGCCACCACGTCGCCGGGGCGGGCGCCGGAGCGCAGCACGGGCTCGTGGTTGCGCAGGTCACCGAGGGCCGTGATGGCGACGGTGATGGTGTCGCCGCGTACGACGTCGCCGCCGACCACGGCGGCGCCCGCGACCTGGCACTCGTCGCGGATGCCGTCCATCAGCTCGGTGGGCCAGGTGACCGGCAGTTCCGCCGGCACGACCAGGCCGAGCAGGAGCGCGGTCGGTACCGCGCCCATGGCGGCGATGTCGGCCAGGTTCTGCGCGGCGGCCTTGCGGCCGACGTCGTAGGCCGTGGACCAGTCGCGCCGGAAGTGCCGGCCCTCCAGCAGGATGTCCGTGCTCGCCACGACCCGGCGGTCGGGTGCCGACACCACCGCGGCGTCGTCGCCCGGTCCGAGCCGGACCGCCGGGGTGGTGGTGAGCCGTGAGGTGAGCTCCCGAATGAGCCCGAACTCCCCCAGCTCGCCCACAGTGCCCTTCATCGCTGTGCCCCTTCTTGGCAAGTCCGCTTGCGGTCGCGAGCCGTCACAGCTCTGGGTACCGTCAACAGATACGTCAACTGCTGCTTTCCGTACGCCTCGCGGTGCGTGGCGCCGGGTCCATCGGATCTCCCCACGGCACGTGCGGGAAGGGTCTCCCCGCGGCACGCGGCGACGCGGTACCGTGGCGTCCCTTCGTGCCGGGGCCCGCCCGTTGTCCCCGGGCCCATCCGAAGGTTAGGGGAAATGATCCCCGTGGCCGCCCTGGAGGTTCCGTGGTACAGGCGTACATCCTCATCCAGACCGAGGTGGGCAAGGCGTCGTTCGTCGCCGAGTCCATCAGCCAGATCGCGGGGGTGATCCAGGCCGAGGACGTGACGGGCCCCTACGACGTGATCGTGCGCGCCCAGGCCGACACCGTCGACGATCTCGGCCGCATGGTGGTGGCCAAGGTCCAGCAGGTGGAGGGCATCACCCGCACCTTGACCTGCCCGGTGGTCCATCTGTAGCCCCCGTCTACTCTGGGCCGGTGATGTCACTGCACCGCCGGCCGCTCCGTCTGCTCGCCCCGCCCGCCGCCGCGGTCCTCCTGGCCCTCGCGGGCTGCGCCCCGGGGGATTCCGGGGTCACGGTGGATCCGCCGCCCGCTCCGCCCGCCGACGTCGCGGGGCTCTGTGCGACGCTGCACGAGAAGCTCCCCGAAGAGGTGGCCGGGCTGGCGCGGACCACCACCGAACCGCGCTCGGATCTGACGGCCGCGTGGGGCGGCTCGGCGATCGTACTGCGGTGCGGTATCCCCAAGCCCCCCAAGATGGCGGATCCGAAACAGGAGGGCGTCGAGGTGAACGGCGTCGGCTGGCTGCTGGAGAAGACGGACGACGGCGGGTACCGGTTCACCACCGGGTCACGGCTGGCCTACACCGAGGTCCTGGTCGACGAGGAGCATGCCACGGATGCCGGGATGCTGGTCGGGCTGTCCGGCGCCGTTGCCGAGTCCGTGCCCGTCGGCATCTCGTCCTACTGAGTCCGTCGACGCGTTCCCCCACCGGATCCGTCCCACCGGATCCGCCGCCCGCACACCGCCGCCCGCCGGCCGCGCTCGATGAGCGCGGCGGCGGGCGGTCGGCTGTCCGGGGTCCGGGCCGCCTGCTAGCGCAGCCCGGTGGAGCGGCGCAGCGCCGCCTGGATGAGCAGGTCCACCAGCTGCTGGTACTCGATGCCGGCCTCCTGCCACATGCGCGGGTACATCGAGATGGGGGTGAAGCCCGGCATCGTGTTGATCTCGTTGATGACGAACTCGCCGTCCTCGGTGAGGAAGAAGTCGGCGCGCACCAGGCCCTCGCAGGACGCGGCGTCGAACGCCTCGATCGCCAGGCGCTGCACTTCCGCGGTCTGCTCCGGGGTGAGCGGGGCGGGCACGATCCCGGAGGCGGAGTCGATGTACTTCGCCTCGAAGTCGTAGAAGTCGTGGCTGGAGACCGGCGGGATCTCGGCGGGCGCGCTGGCGCGCGGGCCGTCCTCGAACTCCAGCACCCCGCACTCGATCTCGCGGCCGCGCAGCAGCGCCTCCACGATGATCTTCGGGTCGTGGCGGCGGGCCTCGCGGATCGCGGCGTCCAGTCCGGCGGCGTCGTCGACCTTGGTGATGCCGATGGAGGAGCCCGCGCGGGCGGGCTTCACGAACAGCGGCCAGCCGTGCTCGGCGGCGAAGTCCAGGACCTTGGCGCGGGCCGCGTCCTGGTCGGCCTCCCACTCGCGGGGGCGGATGGTCACGTACGGGCCGACCTTCAGCCCGAAGGACGTGAAGACCCGCTTCATGTAGTCCTTGTCCTGGCCGACGGCCGAGGCGAGGACGCCCGAGCCGACGTACGGGATCCCGGAGAGCTCCAGGAGGCCCTGGAGGGTGCCGTCCTCGCCGTACGGGCCGTGCAGGACGGGGAAGACGACGTCGACCTCGCCCAGGGCCTTGGGAACGGCGCCGGGCTCGGTGTAGACGACCTCGCGGCTGGCCGGGTCGACGGAGAGCACGACGCTGCCGTCGGCGGAGTCGGCGAGCGTCTCCACGCTCGGCAGCTCGCGGTCCGCGATGGCCATGCGCTCGGGCTCGTCGGCGGTCAGCGCCCACCGGCCGTCCGTGGTGATGCCGATGGGCAGCACCTCGTACTTGGAGCGGTCGATGGAACGCAGCACGGCGCCTGCCGTGACGACCGAAATGGCGTGTTCCGAGCTGCGGCCGCCGAACACGACGGCCACGCGGGGCTTGCGGCCCTGCTGCTCAGGGGTCTGGGGGAGGTTCTCGCTGCTCATATCGCCACGAGGGTACCCGTTCGAACGGCCGGAACGGAGTCAGCGCCGTTCCGGTTTGGCGCTGCGTCCCATGAGTTCCTTCAGGGCGACCAGCGTGGGCTTGCCGTGGTGGACGATGTCGACGACGGTGTCGGTGATCGGCATGTCCACTCCGTACCGGTTGGCCAGATCCGCCACCGACTGGCAGGACTTGACCCCCTCGGCGGTCTGCTTGGTGACCGCGATGGTCTCCTCCAGGGTCATCCCGCGGCCCAGGTTGGTGCCGAAGGTGTGGTTCCGGGAAAGCGGCGAGGAGCAGGTGGCGACGAGGTCGCCGAGCCCGGCGAGTCCGGAGAAGGTCAGCGGGTCGGCGCCCATGGCCAGGCCCAGGCGGGTGGCTTCGGCGAGGCCTCGGGTGATGAGGGAGCCCTTGGTGTTGTCGCCCAGCCCCATGCCGTCCGCGATGCCGACGGCGAGGCCGATGACGTTCTTGACGGCGCCTCCGAGCTCGCAGCCGATGACGTCGGTGCTCGTGTACGGGCGGAAGTACGGGGTGTGGCAGGCGGCCTGGAGCCGCTGCGCCACGGCCTCGTCCACACAGGCGACGACCGACGCGGCGGGCTGCCGGGCGACGATCTCGCGGGCCAGGTTGGGGCCGGTGACGACGGCGACCCGCTCGGAGGGGACCTTGGCCACCTCCTCGATGACCTCGCTCATCCGCTTGGCGCTGCCGAGTTCGATGCCCTTCATCAGGGAGACGAGGACGGCGTCGGCCGGGAGCAGCGGGGCCCAGGCGGCGAGGTTGCCGCGCAGGGTCTGCGAGGGGATCGCGAGGACCGCGAAGTCGGCGCCGTCCGCGGCCTGTGCGGCGTCGGTGGTGGCCCGCATGTTCGCGGGCAGTTCCACGTCGGGGAAGTAGTCGGGGTTGGTCCGGCCGTTGTTGATGGCGTCGGCCAGTTCCTGCCGGCGGCCCCACAGGGTCACCTCGCAGCCGGCGTCGGCGAGCACCATGCCGAAGGCCGTTCCCCACGAGCCGGTTCCGAAGACGGCCACCTTCACGGGACGTGTCACTTGTTGTCCTCCCCCGCGGCGTCGCGCCGCTGCTGCGCCCTGGCCCTGCGGTGGTCGTAGGGCTGCGCGGGGGCGTTCTCCCCGCGCAGCTCCTCCAGGAGTTTGGTGATGTCGGCCATGATGGCCTCGGTGGCGCCCTTGAGGACGTCCGGCGTGGGTTCCAGGTCGTGGAAGGCCGAGAGGTCCACGGGCGGTCCGGCGAGGACCTGGAGGGTCTTGCGGGGGAACAGGCTGAGCTTGTTCTCCCTGGCATAGGGCGGCATCGCGAGATTCGCGCCCCATTGGGCCACCGGAATGACGGGCGCCTTGGTGATCAGCGCCACCCGGGCGGCGCCGGTCTTGCCGGCCATCGGCCACATCTCGGGATCCCGGGTCAGGGTGCCTTCCGGGTAAAAGGCGACGCATTCACCGCGTTCGATGGCGTCCACGGCGGCCCGGAATGCGTCCAGGGCGTTCGTGGTCTCCCGGTAGACGGGGATCTGGCCCGATCCGCGGAGGATCATGCCGACGAAAGGCACCTTGAAGAGTCCGGCCTTGGCGAGCAATCGGGGCACCCGGCCGGTGTTGTACTGGAAGTGCGCGTAGGACAGCGGGTCCAGATACGAGTTGTGATTGACGGCGGTGATAAATCCACCGTCGGCCGGAATGTGCTCCATTCCCCGCCAGTCCCGCTTGAAGAGCACTACCAGCGGCGGTTTCGCGATGACCGCTGCCAGGCGGTACCAGAAGCCGATTCTGCGGCGGGACACTCGGACACCTTCCTCTAGGACCGGTGCGCGGCTTGGGCACCTCATCGGCCGGACAAGTCTCGCCCCAGGTCCGGTCTCTGTCGAGGACACCGTACGCCCCGCCCGCACCACCGGGCCCCCCAGTGGCCGGTCGGGGGCGACAATGGGCCGACTGATGACCAGGCCATGACCTGCCGATGGCCGGGGGGTGCGTGAACGCGCCGGAAGGAAGGAGTCCGCCACGAACGCCGTGTGGAGTCTGGTGGTTCCGCTCAAGCCCTTGGCGGTGGCCAAGAGCCGGCTCGCGGCGGCCGTCGGCTCGTCCCGCCCGGGATGGGCGCTGGCGTTCGCGCAGGACACCGTGGCGGGGGCGCTGGCCTGCGCGGCGGTGGCGGATGTGGTGGTCGTCACGGACGACTCCCTGGCCGGTGCGGAACTGGCCAGGCTGGGGGCGCGGATCCTGGCCGACGCCCCGGGCGCCGGCCTCAACGCGGCCCTCGCGCACGGCGCCGGGGCGGTGCGCAGGGGGCGCCCCGGGGCTCGGGTGGCCGCGATGAACGCCGATCTGCCCGCTTTGCGGGCACCGGAATTGCTACGCGTGCTCGATAACGCTTCGGCATTTCCCCGGGCATTTCTGGCGGATGCGGCGGGAATCGGGACGACTCTGCTTTCCGCTGCTCCGGACGTGGAATTGGCACCCTCGTTCGGAGGGCCCTCCCGGGCCCGGCATTCGGCGTCGGGCGCGGTGGAAATCGCCCTGCCGGACGTCGAGAGCGTGCGTCGGGACGTGGACACCGCGGCCGATCTGCGCACGGCCCTCACCCTCGGTGTGGGCCGCCACACCGCCCGATACAGTGCGCGTATGCAGGCGACCGCGTACACGTACGACTCCCAGACCCGCAGCGGCAGCGTGCTGCTGGACGACGGCACCCCGGTGCCCTTCGGCGCCCCGGCCTTCGACGCGGGCGGTCTGCGACTGCTGCGCCCCGGACAGCGGGTGCGGATCGAGACGGACGGCGAGGGCGCGGCCCTGCGCATCACGCTGGTCACGCTGCAGACCTTCTGACGCGCCTGCCGGCGCCGGCGGGCGCTGCGTCACCAGGCACCCCGTTGACCTGCGGGGAAAGCACCGCGGGCCGACTTCCCCACGGTGGGGAAACCGGCCCGGCGTGTGTGACTCGTGCCCTACTTCTTGCGAGCGGTGGTCTTCTTCGCGGTGGTCTTGCGGGCGGTCGCCGTCTTGGTGGCGGGCGCCGTGGTCTTCGCGGTGGCCTTCTTGGCCGCGGGAGCGGTCTTCTTGGCGGTGGTCTTCTTCGCCGCCGCCGTCGTGGACTTCACGGCCGCCTTCTTCGCGGTCGCCGTGGTCTTCTTGGCCGTCGCGCCGGCCTTCTTCGCCGTGGCGGTGGCCTTCTTGGCGGTGGCGGTCGTCTTCTTCGCCGGCGTGGCCGTGGTCTTCTTCGCGACGGCGGTCTTCGCCGCGGCCTTCTTCGCGGTGGTGGCCCTCTTGGCCGCGGCCTTCTTGACGGTCACCGAGGCGCCGCCGCCGCTCAGGCTGCCCTTGGGCGCCTTCTTCACGGACACCTCGCCGCCCTTGGGCAGCTTCTTGGTGCCGCTGACAAGGTCCTTGAAGCCCTGGCCCGCGCGGAAGCGGGGAACAGAGGTCTTCTTGACCCGGACGCGCTCACCCGTCTGCGGGTTACGGGCGTAGCGGGCCGGCCGGTCGACCTTCTCGAACGAGCCGAAGCCCGTGACCGAGACCCGGTCGCCCGCGACGACTGCGCGGACGATCGCGTCGAGTACCGCATCGACGGCGTCGGCGGCCTGCTGGCGGCCGCCCACCTTGTCGGCAATCGCTTCTACGAGCTGCGCCTTGTTCACGTCTTCCCCTTCGGAGACTTCGCCAGAACGAATGTGTTCAAGCTTATTTCGCACGTTAGGCGGATATATACCGCAAATCAAACACGAAACGGGCTAATCACCCTAGTGCCGCAACGATGCAGTCCGTTACGGAGTTCCTTCGCATCAGTCGCCTTCAGGGAATCGACCCTCGTCGAGGTCCTTCATCAACCTGTCCAGGCGCCTTGCCGCGTCGGCGAGATCATGCTTCGCCGCGGCAGTGGCGACCAACAGCTTCCGGGACAGCGCCATCCTTACGCCCTCCGGGACTTGCAGTGTGCGCACCCTTGTGTGTGCTTCTTTCAGTCGGTCGGCGACGAGTTCCCAGAGCTCCAGTTGACTGTCGCGTTCCATGCACAGATTGTGCCATCTGGGGCGAGTTGTCGCCTCACGGGGCCTCAACATACAGCTGTGCCCCCCGCCGGAAGGCGAGGGGCACAGTGTTGTCGATGTGATCACCCGTAGGTGAATAAGCGCTGATCAGGCTGGAATCACGCCCTAATCGTGCGCGGCTTGAACGCCGGGCGGGTGCTTTCGTAGGTGCTGATGTCCCCTTCGTTCTGAAGGGTGAGCGAGATGTCGTCCAGCCCCTCCAGAAGGCGCCAGCGGGCGTTGTCGTCGAGTTCGAACTCCGCCTCGACGCCAGCGGCTCGGACCTTGCGGTCCACCAGGTCGACGGTCACCTCGGCGGTGGGGTCGGCCTCGGTCAGCTCCCACAGCCGCTCGACGGTCTCCTGCGGCAGAACGACGGTCAGCAGACCGTTCTTCAGCGAGTTGCCGCGGAAGATGTCGGCGAAGCGGGAGGAGATGACCGTCTTGAAGCCGAAGTTCTGCAGCGCCCAGACGGCGTGCTCGCGCGAGGAACCCGTACCGAAGTCGGGGCCCGCGATCAGCACGGTGGCGCCCGCGCGCTCCGGACGGTTCGTGACGAACTCCGGGTCCTTGCGCCAGGCCTCGAAGAGCCCGTCCTCGAAGCCGTCGCGGGTGATCTTCTTCAGCCAGTGGGCCGGGATGATCTGGTCGGTGTCGACGTTGCTGCGCCGCAGCGGGACGGCCCGGCCGGTGTGGGTGGTGAAGGCTTCCATGGTTCAGACTCCGGCGGTCGCGGGGGCGTCGGACAGGTCGGCGGGCGAGGCCAGATGGCCCAGCACCGCGGTGGCCGCGGCCACCTGCGGGGAGACCAGGTGGGTGCGTCCGCCCTTGCCCTGCCGGCCCTCGAAGTTGCGGTTGGAGGTGGACGCGGAGCGCTCACCGGGGGCCAACTGGTCGGGGTTCATGCCCAGGCACATCGAGCAGCCCGCGTGCCGCCATTCGGCGCCGGCCTCCTTGAAGACCTTGTCCAGGCCCTCCTCCACGGCCTGGAGCGCGACGCGCACCGAGCCGGGGACGACCAGCATCCGTACGCCGTCGGCGACTTTGCGGCCCTCGACGATCCCGGCGACGGCACGCAGGTCCTCGATGCGGCCGTTGGTGCAGGAACCTACGAAGACGGTGTCGACCTTGATGTCCCGCAGCCGCTGGCCGGCGGTCAACCCCATGTATTCCAGGGCCTTTTCGGCGGCGTACCGCTCCGAAGCGTCCTCGTACGAAGCCGGGTCGGGGACGTTGGCCGACAGCGGCGCGCCCTGGCCGGGGTTGGTGCCCCAGGTGACGAACGGGGCCAGCGTCGTGCCGTCGATGACGACCTCGGCGTCGAAGACCGCGTTGTCGTCGGTGCGCAGCGTCTTCCAGTACTCGACGGCCGCGTCCCAGTCCGCCCCCTCGGGGGCGTGGTCGCGGCCCTTGAGGTAGTCGAAGGTGGTGGCGTCGGGGGCGATCATGCCCGCGCGGGCGCCGGCCTCGATCGACATGTTGCAGATGGTCATGCGGGCTTCCATCGAGAGCTGCTCGATGGCCTCGCCGCGGTATTCCAGGATGTAGCCCTGGCCGCCGCCGGTGCCGATCCTGGCGATGATCGCCAGGATCAGGTCCTTCGCGGTGACGCCCTCGGCCAGCGCGCCGGTGATGGTGATCGCCATCGTCCTGGGGCGGGCCAGCGGCAGCGTCTGGGTGGCCAGCACGTGCTCGACCTGGCTGGTGCCGATGCCGAATGCCAGCGCGCCGAAGGCGCCGTGCGTGGAGGTGTGCGAGTCGCCGCAGACCACCGTGGTGCCCGGCTGGGTCAGCCCCAGTTGCGGGCCCACGACGTGGACGACGCCCTGCTCGACGTCGCCCAGCGAGTGCAGGCGTACGCCGAACTCGGCGCAGTTCTTGCGCAGCGTCTCCAGCTGGGCCCGGGAGACCGGGTCCGCGATCGGCTTGTCGATGTCGATGGTGGGGGTGTTGTGGTCCTCGGTCGCGATGGTGAGGTCGAGGCGTCGGACCTTGCGGCCGGCCTGGCGCAGACCCTCGAAGGCCTGCGGGCTGGTCACCTCGTGCAGCAGGTGCAGATCGATGAAGAGGAGGTCGGGCTCGCCTTCGGCGCGCCGGACGACGTGGTCGTCCCAGACCTTCTCCGCGAGTGTCCTACCCATCGCTTTCCCTCCGGCCGGCCGGTTGTGCCGGCGCTTCATAGAGACCTGGTGCGCCTGATCGCCCGCACCCCCCGCGCGGATCGACGGCTCGGACCCAGTGGTTCGTGGACCCGCACATACAGACTCGCCTGTTCTTGGAAAAATTGAACTTGCGTTTCACAGTGTGAGACGCGAATATCGTTTCATGGACAACTCTAGCGGCGTCGGCGTTCTCGACAAGGCAGCTCTGGTATTGAGCGCACTGGAGTCCGGTCCGGCCACCCTCGCCGGGCTGGTCGCGGCGACAGGGCTCGCACGACCCACGGCACATCGCCTTGCCGTGGCACTGGAACACCACCGCATGGTGGCGAGGGACATGCAGGGCCGGTTCATCCTCGGCCCGCGGTTGGCAGAACTTGCCGCCGCGGCCGGCGAGGACCGTCTGCTGGCCACGGCCGGACCGGTGCTCACGCACCTCCGTGACGTGACGGGTGAGAGCGCGCAGCTCTACCGTCGTCAGGGCGACATGCGCATCTGCGTGGCAGCGGCGGAACGACTGTCGGGCCTGCGGGACACCGTCCCGGTGGGCTCCACCCTGCCCATGAAGGCGGGTTCGGCAGCGCAGATCCTGATGGCCTGGGAGGAGCCCGAGCGGCTCCACCGCGGCCTGCAGGGCGCGCGCTTCACGGCCACGGCCCTGTCGGGCGTACGACGCCGCGGCTGGGCCCAGTCGATCGGCGAGCGGGAGCCCGGTGTGGCCTCCGTCTCCGCGCCGGTGCGCGGGCCGTCGAACCGCGTGGTGGCCTCCGTATCGGTCTCCGGCCCGATCGAGCGCCTGACCCGCCACCCGGGGCGCATGCACGCCCAGGCCGTCATCGACGCGGCCGCCCGCCTGACGGAGGCCCTGCGCCGCTCCAGCTGAGCACCCCCGGTCCGAAGGACCTCCCTCACCCATCCCCCCGGGTCCGGGGGCGCGTACGACGCCGCACACGTCCGAACTCGCGCCTCCGGGCCCGCACTTGTCCGCTGGCCGGACGGGTGGGCGGGTGGCCGGGAACGGCGAAGAGGCCCTCCGCGATGATCGCGGAGGGCCTCTTCCTCATGTACCCCCGACCGGATTCGAACCGGCGCTACCGCCTTGAGAGGGCGGCGTGCTAGGCCGCTACACAACGGGGGCCTGTTTACTGCGGTACTGCGCTGGGCTACCAGGACTCGAACCTAGAATAAGAGAACCAGAAACTCTCGTGTTGCCAATTACACTATAGCCCAAAGGTCTAGACCAACTAGACACCGTACCCCCGACCGGATTCGAACCGGCGCTACCGCCTTGAGAGGGCGGCGTGCTAGGCCGCTACACAACGGGGGCCCTAGCGATCCTGCATCAAAACATCCGGGTGCGACCCTGGAGATCTCGCGGGAAGGATCTGTACCCCCGACCGGATTCGAACCGGCGCTACCGCCTTGAGAGGGCGGCGTGCTAGGCCGCTACACAACGGGGGCAAGCACTGCGTCACTACTGAACTGCGCTGGGCTACCAGGACTCGAACCTAGAATAAGGGAACCAGAAACCCTCGTGTTGCCAATTACACTATAGCCCACCAAAACTCAAGACCCTGAGGGGCTTTCGTTCGGTTAGCGCCTCCGGCCCGGCCTTTCGGCCCGCTCGGGCGGCGCAGAAAGAACATTACCGGATGCCTGACCGTGCTCCAAAACGGGTATCGGCGGCCAGTAGCCGCAGGAGCCCGTCGAGTCCCGTGATCCGGTGCACGCCGTCGGGTCCGGAACCACGGCCGCCGTCCCGGTCCAGCCAGACGGCCGCGAGCCCGGCGTCGTGGGCGCCGCGGGCGTCGATCTCCGGCTCGTTCCCCACGTAGACCACCTCGTGCGGCTCCAGGGCCAGCTCCGCGCACGCCGCGCGGAAGGCGCCCGCGTCGGGCTTGCTGATGCCCAGCTCGGCGGCGCAGACCAGGACCTCGAAGCGGTCGCGCAGCCCGAGGTGGCGCAGCTTGGGGTCCTGGTTGGCCACGGAGGAGTTGGAGAGCACCCCGTGCCGGTGGGTGGTGGCCAGGGCGTCCAGCACGGGCACGACGTCCGGGAAGAGCGCCCAGGCGCCCCGGTAGTGCTCCACGTACCGTGCGAACCAGTCGTCGGCCTCGGCGTCGCTCATCGCGGGGAGCCCCGCGAACTCCCGCACCCGGTCCCGGCGCTGCCCCTGGAAGGTTCCGTGCCCCGCGGCGAAGCGGTTCCAGTGCCGCTCGGTGATCCGCCGCCACCGCGCGAGCGCCTCGTGCGGGGCCCCGTACCGTCCGGCGGTGCCCTCCGCGAGCAGGTGCGCGGCCAGTCCGGCCCGGTCGGCGCTCGTGTAGTCGAAGAGGGTGTCGTCGATGTCCCACAGCACGGCGCGGATCGGCATGCGGCCGAGCCTACGCCGGGGCGCCCGGCCTCGGGAGGGCAACGGGGAAGTACGACCGGGAACGCCGCGGGGGCGACGGCCGGCGCGGCCGTCGCCCCCGCGGGGGTGGTGCGGGTCAGGCGGTGAGCTTGGCCAGGGTGGCGTCGATGCGGGCCAGCGAGCGCTCCTTGCCCAGGATCTCCAGGGACTCGAAGAGCGGCAGGCCGACGGTGCGGCCGGTCACGGCGACGCGGACGGGGGCCTGGGCCTTGCCGAGCTTGAGGCCGTGGGCCTCGCCCGCGGTCAGGACGGCCTGCTTGAGGGCCTCCGGGTCGGACCAGTCGGCCGTCTCCAGGTTGGCGCGGGCCGTGGTCAGCAGGGCCGCGGGCTCTCCCTTCATCGCCTTGTCCCAGGACGCCTGGTCCTCGACGGGCTCCCGGCGGAAGAGGAAGTCCACGTTCGCGGTGATGTCCGACAGGACGGTGACGCGGGTCTGGGCGTGCGGGGCGATGCGGGCCCACGCCTCGGCGTCGAAGTCCTCGGGCGCCCAATTGGCGTGCGGGGCCGTGAGCCAGGGGGCGCAGGCGTCCGCGAAGTCCTTGGGGTCCAGCTGCCGGATGTGGTCGGCGTTGATCGCCTCGGCCTTCTTGAGGTCGAAGCGGGCCGGGTTGGCGTTGACGTCCGGGATGTCGAACTTCGCCACCATCTCCTCGATCGAGAAGATGTCCTGGTCCTTGGAGAAGGACCAGCCGAGCAGCGAGAGGTAGTTCAGCAGGCCCTCGGGCAGGAAGCCGCGCTCGCGGTAGAGGTTGAGCGAGGACTCCGGGTCGCGCTTGGAGAGCTTCTTGTTGCCCTCCCCCATGACGTACGGCAGGTGGCCGAACTCGGGGACGGCCTTGGCGACGCCCAGCTCGATCAGTGCCCGGTAGAGCGCGATCTGGCGGGGGGTGGAGGACAGCAGGTCCTCGCCGCGCAGGACGTGGGTGATCTCCATCAGCGCGTCGTCGACCGGGTTGACCAGGGTGTACAGCGGGGCGCCGTTGGCCCGGACGATGCCGAAGTCCGGGACGTTCTCCGGGGTGACGGAGATCTCGCCGCGGACCAGGTCCGTGAAGGTGATCGTCTCGTCGGGCATCCGGAAGCGGACGATCGAGGCGCGACCCTCGGCCTCGTACGCGGCCTTCCGCTCCGCGGTCAGCTCGCGGCAGTGGCCGTCGTAACCGGAGGGCTTGCCGGCCGCGCGGGCGGCGTCGCGCCGCTGGTCGAGCTCCTCGGTGGTGCAGTAGCAGCTGTAGGCGTGGCCGCCGTCCTGGAGCTTCTTCGCGACGTCCGCGTAGATGTCCATGCGCTGCGACTGGCGGTACGGGGCGTGCGGGCCGCCGATCTCGGGGCCCTCGTCCCAGGTGAAGCCGAGCCAGCGCAGCGAGTCGAGCAGCTGGTCGTACGACTCCTCGGAGTCGCGGGCCGCGTCGGTGTCCTCGATGCGGAAGACGAACGTGCCGCCGTGGTGGCGCGCGAACGCCCAGTTGAACAGGGCGGTGCGGACCAGGCCCACGTGGGGGTTGCCGGTCGGGGAGGGACAGAAACGTACGCGGACGGGTCCGTTAACCACGCTTGATCACCTTGTTGGTGAGAGTGCCGATGCCTTCGATGGTGACGGCGACCTCGTCGCCGACGTTGAGGGGGCCGACTCCGGCCGGGGTCCCCGTGAGGATGACGTCGCCCGGGAGCAGGGTCATGGCCTCGCTGATGTGCACGATCAGGTCCTCGATGGAGCGGACCATGTCGCTGGTGCGGCCGAGCTGGCGTTGTTCGCCGTTGACGGTGCACTGGATGGTCAGGTCGCTCGGGTCGAGGTCGGTCTCGATCCACGGGCCGAGGGGGCAGGAGCTGTCGAAGCCCTTGGCCCGGGCCCACTGCTTCTCGCGCCGCTGCACGTCGCGGGCGGTGACGTCGTTGGCGCAGGTGTAGCCGAGGATCACGTCCTTGACGCGCTCCTTGGGGACCTCGCGGCACATGCGGCCGATGACCACGGCGAGTTCCGCCTCGTGGTGGAGGTCCTGCGAGAAGGGGGGGTACGTGATCGGGTCGCCGGAGCCGACCACCGAGGTGGAGGGCTTGAAGAAGGTGAGGGGCGGTTCGAGCGCGCCCTGCTCGTCGACGAGGGAGTTCCCGAGCTCCGCCGCGTGCTCCGCGTAGTTGCGGCCGACGGCCACGATCTTGTTCGGGAGCACGGGCGGCAGCAGCCGGACCTTGGCGAGCGGGACCTTCGTGCCGGAGAGCTCGAAGTCCGCGAACGGGATGCCCTTGATGATGTCGAGGACGAGCTCGCCCTCGGCGCCGGGGGCGGCATCGCCCTCGACCGCGCCGAAGGCGACGTTGCCGTCGATCGAGAACCTGGCGATGCGCACGTGTTGCGTCTGCCCCTCTGTATGTCCGCTTGCTGGAGTCTGCGGACTCCAGGCTAACGCGGCGGGCGGGGGCGTTCGGCGCTCCGTACCCGGGGGACTACGGCGCGGCGACCGCGACCGGGGCGTCCATCAGGATCGTGCGGCGGGGGTTCGCGGTCTGGGCCGGCAGCTCGACGGAGTGCTCCGGGGTGGCCGGGGCCGCCTGCAGCTCCTCGGCGTCCTCGAGGTGCGCGAGGGTGGTGCGGCGGGGGTTGGCTATGTTGCGGAACAGCATCGTCGTCTTCATCGGAGTCCGGGGCCCTCGGTTCGGTCGTGGTGGGTGGTGGTTGTGTGATGCGCCAACCTTGGCGCCAACCCTTCAATGGGCAAGGCTAAACATCTGAATCCCCGGCTGAACCGGGAAGTAATGGCCATGGGCGTGTGAGTTTGCTCACCAATGACCGGGCATTCCCGGCATACCAGACAGTGGATTCCGACCGACCAATCGGACATTGCGCCACTGAATGCGCCATTCCGCTCCTGATCATCAGGACTGGGACACCTTGCCAGGCGCGAGCTTTGATTGGCGTAAGTCCGGTTCGTCCCGGTAGCGGGTCCACGTCGCGTAGCGTTCCTGTCACGTGCCGTGACGGCTCGCCGGGGCGACACGCGCACCTTGTTGGAGATCCCCCACTGTGCTGGAATTCGCGGGACCGCCGCGGGAATCAGCCGGCGCGCAGGTGGCGCGAGACAGCGCCGAGCGCGGTGGCAACGGAGAGGGAGACGCGCCGGTCACCGACGACCACCATGGGGCCGTCAGTGCCCCAAGACTCGACACCGTCCCACCGCTCACCCGGCGGGGCGCCTGGTCCAGAGGTTGCGACGCTAGTGCAGGGACGATTCAAGAGGGATGGCAGCGCTGCGGCGGAGCAGGAGCCGCGCGGCGGGACCGACCGTGGCTCCTCGCCCCAGCACGCCCAGAACCGCGGGCCGGCTGTCGAAGGAGCGGGACCCGATGCCTCCGCTTCGGTGAAGGCGAAGGGACGCGGAAAGTCGGGCAAGCCCGGTAAGGCCGTCAAGGCCAAGCCCAAGGGCAAGCTCGACGCGCCCCAGCCGGCGGCCGAGGCGATACCGAAGGCTCCCGGGCCCGGTTCCCGTCTCGCCATGCAGAACTGGCGCATCAGCACGCGACTGGTGTCGCTGCTGACCCTGCCGGTCGTCGCCGCCACCACGCTCGGTGGCTTCCGCATCAACGACTCGATGAACGACATCTCGCAGCTGGAGCACATGCAGCTGCTGACGACGATGACCCGGCAGGCCACCAACCTGGCCGCCATGCTCCAGGAGGAGCGGGACAAGTCGGCCGGTCCGATGTCCGTCGCCAAGGACGGCAAGACCAACAGCCTCGTCGAGGGCGTCCGCGACCAGACCGACGCCGCCGCCATCGCCTTCACGGCGGCGACGGAGAAGGTCAACAACACCAAGGACCAGGACGAGACCCTCCAGTCGATCCGCAGCAACATCCTGCAGATCGCGCGCCAGCTGACCGGCATCGAGGACATCCGCAAGAAGGCGTACGCCAACGGCGCCCAGCAGACCGTCACCGAGTACAACGCACTGATCACCTCGCTCCTCTCGCTGTCGCAGGACATGGCCCAGGCCACCTCCAGCCCCGAGATGATCAAGCGCACCCGCGCCCTGGCGGCCTTCTCGTCCGCCAAGGAGTACGCCTCCATCCAGCGCGCGGTCATCGCCGCCTCGCTCCCCGAGAACGGCGCCCAGCCGGGCAAGTTGGAGGAGAACGACCGCCTCTACGCGCTCTCCGCGCTCCGCGGTGAGAGCCAGTCCCGGAAGGCCTTCGACGTGGCCTACCAGGGCAAGGCGGAGGACCTCCTCGCCTCGCTCGGGGACGGCAATTCGGAGATCGGCACCGCGGACCACTACGCCCGCCGCGTCCTGACCACCCCGGGACAGCTCGGCAAGGAGAAGAACCGGTCCTGGATGGACTGGTACGACGCCGACGACACCAAGCTCCAGGCGATGAAGGTCATCGAGCTGACGCTGCTCGAGGACATGGAGCAGAAGGCCCGCGAGCTCAAGAGCGAGTCGCAGCAGGACGCCATCATCAACGGTGCCCTGATCCTCCTCGTCCTCGGTGTCTCCCTCGTCGGCGCCTTCGTCATGGCCCGGTCGATGATCCGCTCGCTGCGCCGCCTGCAGGACACCGCGACGCGCGTCGCCCAGGACCGTCTGCCCGAGCTCGTCAAGCAGCTCTCCGAGTCGGACCCGCAGGACGTGGACACCTCCGTGGAGTCCGTCGGTCTGCACACCCGCGACGAGATCGGCCAGGTGGCCGCGGCCTTCGACGACGTGCACCGCGAGGCCGTCCGCCTCGCCGCCGAGCAGGCCCTCCTCCGGGGCAACGTCAACGCGATGTTCACCAACCTCTCGCGCCGCTCGCAGGGCCTCATCCAGCGTCAGCTCTCGCTCATCTCCGAGCTGGAGTCGCGCGAGGCCGACCCGGACCAGCTGTCCTCGCTCTTCAAGCTCGACCACCTCGCGACCCGCATGCGCCGTAACGGCGAAAACCTCCTCGTCCTCGCGGGTGAGGAGCCGGGCCGCCGGTGGACCCGCCCCGTCCCGCTCGTCGACGTGCTCCGCGCCGCGGCGTCCGAGGTGGAGCAGTACGAGCGCATCGAACTCTCGTCGGTGCCCGGCACCGACGTCGCCGGCCGCGTCGTCAACGACCTCGTCCACCTGCTCGCCGAGCTGCTGGAGAACGCCACCTCGTTCTCCTCCCCGCAGACCAAGGTCAAGGTGACCGGTCACGCGCTGCCCGACGGCCGCGTGCTCGTCGAGATCCACGACACCGGCATCGGCCTCTCCCCCGAGGACCTGGCCGCGATCAACGAGCGCCTCGCGGCGCCGCCGACCGTGGACGTCTCCGTCTCCCGCCGCATGGGCCTGTTCGTGGTCGGCCGCCTGTCCCTGCGACACGGCATCCGCATCCAGCTGCGCCCCTCCGACTCGGGCGGTACGACGGCTCTCGTCATGCTGCCGGTGGACGTCGCCCAGGGCGGCAAGAAGCCGGCTCCGATGCCGGGCCAGGGCGGCCCGGGATCCCAGGGCAACGCCGGCGGCACGGGCGGTCCCGGCGCGGGTGGCCCCGGTGGTCAGGCTTCGATGGCCGGTGCGGGTACCCGTCCCCCGGTCGGCGCCGGGCCGCAGCGCGGTCAGGTCGCCGGTGGCGGACAGCGCCCCGCGCTGCCCGGCCAGGGCGGTGGCCCCGGTCAGCAGCAGCGCCCCCAGGGGCAGGGTCCGGGCCAGGGTCAGGGCCCGCAGGGCGGTCGCCCGCAGCAGGGCGGCCCCTCGGCTCCGACCGGCCAGGGTCAGGCGGCCTTCGGCAGCGGTGGCCCGCTGCCCACGCGCGGCCCGTCCGGCGGCCCGCAGGCCCGTCCGGCGGCGCCCCAGTCCTCCGGGCCCGGCGCGTTCGCCCAGGGCAACGGCTTCGAGCGGCCGCAGGCGCAGCAGCCCCAGCAGGGCCGTCAGCAGGGCCAGTTCCAGCAGGGTCAGCAGCCCGGACAGCAGCAGCCGCAGCAGGCCGCACAGCAGCAGCCCGGCGGCCAGCAGCCCGCCGCTCCGGTCCAGCGCAAGCGGCCGCAGCTGCCGCCGCGCGGCGGCGCCCCCCGTGCGGAGCTCCCGGGCACCGGCGCTTCGCCCGCCGGGATCCCGCAGTCCGCCAGCTGGGGCTCCGCCCAGGGCGGCCACGAGGTCCCGCGCGGCCACGACGAGCTCTCGGGCCCCGGCTCGACCTCCGAGTTCGCTCGCCCGGACTACAACGCCCCCTACCCGCCCCAGGCCACCGGCGGCAACCCCGCCAACAGCACGACCGGCCAGTTCGAGCGTCCCGACGTACGGGGTCCCCTGGACCCGTCCACCACGGGACAGTTCGAGCGCCCGCAGCTGGGCGGCCCCCTCGACCCGGCCTCGACGGGCCAGTTCGCCCGTCCGGTCCCGCCCCAGCAGCACGCTCCGGCACCGCTGCCCGGCGGTCCGGGTGTCGGTGGCTACGGGCAGGAGCAGCAGCAGCCCGGCGGTTACGCGCCGGCGCCCCTCCCGGTTCAGCGTCCCGACGCGCCCCGGCTGCCCCAGACACAGCCCGAGGCCCTGCCGCCGGCGCAGCCCGCGAGCGGTCCGGGCCGCAGCCCGATCTTCGACACGCTGGAGTCGAACTGGTTCCGCGAGGAGGGCGAACAGCCCGCCGCGCAGGCACCGGCCGTACCCCAGCAGCAGGCACAGGCTCAGCGCGGCACGGAACTCGCCGCCGAGCCCGCCGCGGCGGTCACCGGCACCTCGCCGACCGTCAGCTGGCGCTCCTCCCCCAACGACGAGCTGATGCGGCAGGCCGAGCGCGTCCGTCAGCCCGCCGCCGGAGGGATCACGACGTCGGGGCTGCCCCGCCGGGTACCGCGGGCGAACCTCGTGGCCGGCACCGCGCAGCAGCAGGCCGAAGCCCAGGCGGGCCCGCAGGTTTCGCGTGCTCCGGACGACGTCCGTGGCCGTCTCACCAACCTCCGACGCGGTATCCAGCAGGGGCGCCAGGCCGGCACCACCGGCCCCGCGACCGGCAGTTACCACATCGACCCCACTTACCAGCAGGAGCGTTAGTTGAGTTCGATGAGCCAGGCGGCACAGAACCTGAACTGGTTGATCACCAACTTCGTGGACAACACCCCAGGGGTGTCCCACACGGTGGTGGTTTCCGCCGACGGACTCCTTCTGGCGATGTCCGAAGGATTCCCCCGTGACCGCGCCGATCAGCTGGCGGCCGTGGCCTCCGGTCTGACGTCGCTGACCGCCGGTGCCTCCCGCATCTTCGAGGGCGGCCCCGTCAACCAGACCGTCGTGGAGATGGACCGGGGATTCCTCTTCCTCATGTCCGTCTCGGACGGCTCCTCGCTGGCCGTACTCGCGCACCCCGAGTGCGACATCGGCCTCGTGGGCTACGAAATGGCCCTCCTCGTGGACCGCGCGGGCAGCGTCCTCACCCCGGACCTGCGCGCCGAGCTCCAGGGAAGCCTGCTCATCTGACTGCACATCCCCCGGCCGGACGGTACTTCCGGCCGGGGGAACCGGGACCCCACCCCCGGTACCCAGTACCCCCGACAGGCCGTCATCACGTCCCCCCACCGGCCGCCCCGTCAGACGGCACGCTGACCACTGCTGTCCAGCCCGGAGGATCAATGACCCCGCCCCCCGCCTATCCCGATGCGTACGGAGATTCGTACTCGGATGGCGACCAGCCGCTGGTACGTCCGTACGCGATGACCGGTGGCCGGACCCGTCCGCGCTACCAGCTCGCCATCGAGGCGCTGGTCAGCACCACGGCCGATCCGATGCACCTGTCCGGCCTGCTGCCGGAGCACCAGCGCATCTGCACGCTCTGCCGTGAGGTGAAGTCGGTCGCGGAGGTCTCCGCACTGCTGTCGATGCCGCTCGGTGTCGCCCGGATCCTCGTCGCCGACCTGGCCGAGGCCGGAATGGTGGCCATCCACCAGCCGGGCAATGGAGAGGCCGGCGGAACGCCGGATGTAACGCTGCTCGAGAGGGTTCTCAGTGGACTTCGCAAGCTCTGACGGTGGAGCGGCTCCTCGCTCCACCACCTCCGCGAAGATCGTGGTCGCGGGCGGCTTCGGCGTGGGCAAGACCACGTTCGTCGGCGCGGTCTCCGAGATCAACCCGCTGCGCACCGAGGCCGTGATGACGTCCGCGAGCGCGGGCATCGACGACCTCACCCACACCGGTGACAAGACGACCACCACGGTCGCCATGGACTTCGGCCGCATCACCCTGGACCAGGACCTGATCCTGTACCTCTTCGGTACCCCGGGTCAGGACCGCTTCTGGTTCATGTGGGACGACCTGGTGCGCGGCGCCATCGGCGCCATCGTGCTGGTCGACACGCGGCGCCTGGCGGACTGCTTCCCCGCGGTGGACTACTTCGAGAACAGCGGCCTGCCGTTCGTCGTCGCCCTCAACGGCTTCGAGGGACACCAGCCGTACACGCCGGAGGAAGTCCGCGAGGCCCTGCAGATCGGCCCGGACGCCCCCATCATCACCACCGACGCCCGGCACCGCGGCGACGCCAAGAGCGCGCTCATCACGCTCGTCGAGCACGCCCTGATGGCGCGGCTCAAGTAACACGATTCCGCACGCCGTGCACCGGGGCGGGCTGTGTCCTACGACACGGCCCGCCCCTGTCGTTCATAACGTTTCGACAGAGAATTATCGGGGGCGTGCGCACAGGGTGCGTTCGTCCGGTACCGCTGCGCGCACATATGGCCCGGTTTTTGCCGCAGCTCGCTCTTTATGTCCGGTTTATGTGGGGCTCAAGGCTCTGTGAATCGCCGATTTCAACTGTTTGGAACACGGCCGTCAACCGTGCTGGAATTCAACGAACTAGCTAGTAGCACCGCCGAGAGGTTGTTGGTCGAGTGAGGCGAAGCAACTCGAGCCCCGCGGATGAACCCGCGCGCGGCAACTTCACCCCGCCGCCGCGCGCGGCCACGTCATCCGTCGACGTGCCCGTGGACCCACCCACGAGCGGCGGTAGCACCAGCAAGCTGTCCCCCCGCAACTGGCGCGTACCGACCCGTCTGAACGCCATCCTCCTCGTACCCGTCCTCGTCGGACTGGTCATGGGCGGTTTCCAGGTCAAGGGTTCGGTCGACAGCTGGAACGAGGCGAAGGACGCCGAGAAGACCGCGCGCATCGTCCAGGCGGCTGCCGAGTACGGCCAGGCGCTGCTCAACGAGCGCGACCTGACCGCCGAGCCGCTCCTCAAGGGCGACCGCAACAGCGAGGTCGTGTCGAAGGCGTACGCCGCCACCGATGCCGCCAAGGCCAAGTTCGCGACGGCCGCGAAGGACCTGCCCTCGAAGCAGGGCCTGGAGCGCCGGCTGGAGCTCTTCCGCCAGGAGGAGCCGAAGCTGGAGCAGGTCCGCAAGACCGCCTACGCGGTGCCCGAGTCGGCGAAGAAGAACCTCCCGGCCTCGGCGGGTCCCATCCCGACCGAAGAGGGGTACGTGCTGGTCCAGCACTACCTCATGCAGTTCTCCAACGAGCTCGGCCTCGGCACCGGCAACGTCACCAGCTACGGCCGCATGGTCTACGCGATCGAGCTGGCGAAGGCCGCGAACTCCCTCCAGCGCTCGGTCGGCACGCACCTGCTGGTGCGTCCGAACGAGAACGAGGAGGTCCGCAAGGCCCAGCTCGTCGCCTTCTCCTCCTACGCCTACCTCGAAGAGATAGCCATCGGCGAGTACGTCGCCGCCGGTACCGACGAGGAGACGAACCGGCTCAAGGAGGTCATGGGCAAGAAGTCCCAGGAGGGCGCCGCCAAGCTCGCGCAGGCCAAGCAGGCCGCCGAGCAGTCCGGCGCCGCCTTCAAGGCTCCGCCCGTGGTCAACGGCTCCCCGCTGGTCGGCATGACCGAGGCGATAGCCGGCGGCGACAAGAACACGAAGCTGGCCCTGAACGGCACCACGCCGGCCGCCTGGCAGGCCGCCTCCACGGCCAAGTTCGACGGTTACGCCGAGATCGAGAAGGAACTCCTCGAAAAGGCCGTCGACGACGCCGTCGCGGTCTCCGACGAGTCCCGCGGCGACGCCATCCTGACCGGCGCGATCGTGGTCGTGGCCCTGCTCGCCGCCTTCATCCTGGCCGGCATGATGGCCCGCCAGATGGGCCGTGCGATGCGCCACCTGCGCAGCTCGGCCTTCGACATCGCCGAGCAGCGCCTGCCGATGCTCGTCGACCAGCTCTCGCGCACCGACCCGGGCAAGGTCGACACCCGTGTCGCGCCGATCCCGATCAACTCCCAGGACGAGATCGGCGAGGTCGCCCGCGCCTTCGACCAGGTCCACCGGGAAGCGGTCCGGCTCGCCGCCGAGCAGGCGCTCCTGCGAGGGAACGTCAACGCGATCTTCACGAACCTCTCCATGCGCAACCAGTCGCTGATCGAGGGCCAGCTGACCCTCATCACCGACCTGGAGAACAACGAGGCCGACCCGGACCAGCTGGAGAACCTCTTCCGCCTGGACCACCTGGCCACCCGCATGCGCCGCAACGGCGAGAACCTCCTCATCCTCGCGGGTGAGAACCCGGGCCGCCGCTGGGACCAGCCGGTGCCCCTCGTCGACGTGCTGCGCGCCGCCTCCTCCGAGGTGGAGCAGTACGAGCGCATCGAGCTCTCCGGCGTCTCCGAGGCCGAGATCCACGGCCAGGCCGTGACCGACCTCGTGCACCTGCTGGCCGAGCTGCTGGAGAACGCCACCACGTTCTCCTCCCCGCAGACCAAGGTCCGGGTGAACGCCACGCGTCTGCCGGACGGCCGCGTCATGGTCGAGATCCACGACAAGGGCATCGGCCTCACCGCCGAGGACTTCGCGGACATCAACCACAAGCTGGCCAACCCGCCGACCGTGGACGCCGCGATCTCGCAGCGCATGGGTCTGTTCGTGGTCGGCCGGCTGGCGGACCGCCACAGCATCCGCGTCCAGCTGCGTCCCTCGGGCGAGGCCGCGGGCACCACCTCGCTGGTCATGCTCCCGGACGCGATCACCCACGGTGGCGGTGGCGAGGGCATCCCGGACGACGACTTCACGGTCTCCTCGATGATTCCGGAGCAGAAGTCCCAGCAGGCCGCCCCGCTGCGCACCGCCGCCGAACTCGGCTTCGACGACTCGGCGTACGACCGCCAGGGCGACCGCAGCGCCGACGCTGCGCCCGCGGACCCCGTCGTACGGTCGCTGGGCCGCGAGGAGCGCCGGGCCGCGCTGGAGGCTCAGGTCGGCTTCCCGCAGGGGCAGGCCGAGTACCCGTCCCAGGACTATCCGGAACCTCAACCGGAACACGGCTACCAGCCGTACCAGGGCTACGAGGAACCGGCCGCGCAGGGCTACCAGAACACCTGGGACGCTCCGCAGCAGCCGGTGGGCCAGGAGGCCTACCCGGACCAGGCATATGCCTATCCGGAGGTCGGCTACCAGGACCCCCAGCAGCCCGCCCCGTCGTACGAGGGTGGCTACGAGGACCAGTCCCAGCAGGGCGAGTGGCCCCAGCAGAACACCTATTCGGGCTCCTACCAGCAGAGCTACGGGACCGAATCGGAATCGACGTCCGCTCCCGAACCGGCCGCGGAGCGCGTAGGCTTCGACCGTCCGGGCGCCGCTGCCGACACCGGTCACCAGATGACCGGAGCGGGCCTGCCGCGACGCGGCAGCCAGCAGCAGTGGCAGCCGGCGAAGCAGGAAGCGGAGTCCACCGGATCTCTCTTCGAGCAGCGGCCGCAGCGTCAGCAGCAGCCCGCCGAACCGAAGCGGGCCCCGGAGGAATCCGAAGGCACCGAGTCCTGGCGCTCGACGAACGACGAGCGCTGGCAACAGGCCGGCAAGCTCCGTGAGCCGAAGGCGGGCGGGGTCACCCCGTCCGGTCTCCCTCGGCGGGTGCCCAAGGCCAACCTGGTCGAGGGTGCTGCGGAGACGACTCCGCAGGGCGGCCCCCAGGTCTCCCGCGCACCGGAGGACGTCCGTGGCAGGTTGAGCAACCTGCGGCGTGGTGTCCAGCAGGGACGCAACGCGGGATCCGAGCAGTCAAGTAACAGCTATGACCAGGAGCGTTAGTGTGAGCCCGATGAGCCAGGCGGCACAGAACCTGAACTGGTTGATCACCAACTTCGTGGACAACACCCCAGGGGTGTCGCACACGGTGGTGGTCTCCGCCGACGGACTCCTTCTGGCGATGTCCGACGGATTCCCGCGCGACCGCGCCGATCAGCTGGCGGCCGTGGCCTCCGGTCTGACGTCGCTGACCGCCGGTGCTTCCCGCATCTTCGAGGGTGGCGCCGTCAACCAGACCGTCGTGGAGATGGACCGCGGGTTCCTCTTCCTCATGTCCGTGTCGGACGGTTCCTCGCTCGCGGTGCTCGCGCACCCCGAGTGCGACATCGGCCTCGTGGGCTACGAGATGGCCCTCCTCGTGGACCGCGCGGGCAGCGTCCTCACCCCGGACCTGCGCGCGGAGCTCCAGGGAAGTCTTCTCAACTAGCAAACAAGCAGTGCGTTTCGCGTCACCGCACCATAGGGTGCGGTGGCGCGGTTCCACAGGGAGTACTGCGTTCTTGGAGTCGGAGGAGGAAACGTGACAACACCCGGAGGACATCCTTATGGCGGCGCGCAGCAGCCGCAGGGTGGGCACGACCAGAACCGCTTCAACTTCCCCTCCGCTCCCAGCCGGCCCGTGCCGGAGCACAACCCGTACCAGCAGTACGGCCAGCCCCAGCAGCCGCAGCAGCCTCCGCAGGGCCATCGGCCCTCGCAGAGTCCCATGCGGTCCTCGCAGCCCCCGGCTCCGAAGGCGCACAACCCGCTGGTGCGTCCGTACGCCATGACCGGCGGCCGTACCCGGCCGCGCTACCAGCTCGCCATCGAGGCGCTGGTCAGTACCACGGCCGATCCCGCGCGGCTGCAAGGGCAGTTGCCCGAGCACCAGCGCATCTGCCGCCTGTGCCAGGAGATCAAATCCGTCGCGGAGATCTCGGCACTCCTCTCCATTCCTCTTGGTGTCGCCCGAATCCTCGTCGCCGACCTGGCGGAGGCGGGCCTCGTCGCCATCCACCAGCCCGGCGGCGACGAGTCCGCGGGCGGCCAGCCAGATGTGACACTGCTCGAAAGGGTGCTCAGTGGACTTCGCAAGCTCTAACGGAGGTTCTGCCGGAGGAGCACCGCGCTCCACCACCTCCGCGAAGATCGTGGTGGCGGGCGGCTTCGGCGTGGGCAAGACCACGTTCGTCGGCGCGGTCTCCGAGATCAACCCGCTGCGCACCGAAGCCGTCATGACCAGCGCCTCCGCGGGCATCGACGACCTCACCCACACCGGTGACAAGACGACCACCACGGTCGCCATGGACTTCGGCCGCATCACCTTGGACCAGGACCTGATCCTGTACCTCTTCGGTACCCCGGGTCAGGACCGCTTCTGGTTCATGTGGGACGACCTGGTGCGCGGCGCCATCGGCGCGGTCGTGCTCGTGGACACGCGCCGTCTGGCGGACTGCTTCCCCGCGGTGGACTACTTCGAGAACAGCGGCCTGCCGTTCGTGATCGCCCTCAACGGCTTCGACGGGCACCAGCCGTACACGCCGGAGGAAGTCCGCGAGGCCCTGCAGATCGGCCCGGACGCCCCCATCATCACCACCGACGCCCGGCACCGCGGCGACGCCAAGAGCGCGCTCATCACGCTCGTCGAGCACGCCCTGATGGCCCGCCTGCGGTAGGCGCTCCGCCCGGTCGTTTCACCCGGGACGCCGGGAACCCGTGACGGGTTCCCGGCGTTCTCTCCTTCTGACGGAGGGGGGTAGGCGTGAGCGCCGAGGTCGCGGCCATCAATCTGGGCAGGGTGCTGGCCACCCGCGCGGTGTCCTTGTGGCTCGCGCCACGCCGGTGTGCGCAGGAGGCCGACTCCTCCATGGCGGACCTGATTCGCTTCCGCGTACCGGGGCTGCGCCATCAGCGGGGCCTGGAGCGACAGTTCGAGGACATGGCCGATGCCGTGGCCGCGCGCCTGGAGCCGCTGCTGGCGCACGAGTTCCGCGGACTTCCCGACCACGAGCGCCGGGCGGCGCTCGACGGCGTCTCGGACACCTTCGTCCGCGCCGACCTCTCCGACGCGGCGGTCATCGGCGCGGACGCCGACCCGTCGGAGCCGGCCCGGGCGATCCGCGGCGCCGTCCCGGCCCCGGCAGGGCTGTCCGAGGCGGCTGCCGCCTTCCACGAGGCCCTGTTCGCCGAGTCCGTCGACTGCTACGTACGGATCCTGAAGCACCTGCCGGTCTTCACCGAGCGGGCCGTCACCGAACTGCTGGCCCGTACCACGACCTTGGCCGCCGAGGTGGCCCGCGCGCTGGACCGCCTGCCCGTCCGCTCGCTGTACGCGCCCGAGGGCGCGGGCGAGGACGAGGCGTTCCGGCGGGAGTACCTGGAGCTCATCAGCGGGACGTTGGACGAGGTGGAGCTGCAGTCCCTGGCCGCGAGCCCGCTGATGGCCGCGCTGCTGTGCGCGCTCCACCTGGAGCGACGTCGGCAATTGCCCCGCAGTCGGATGGAGTTGTACCGGACGGCGTTGGAGATCCTGCTGCACCGGCGGGACACGGAGCGGGGCGTCCCGGGCGACCTCGTCGTCCCGTTGACCCTGGCGGACAAGCTCCTGCTGCTCCAGGACCTGGCCTGGCGGCTGTCGGACAACAACCGCAGCGAGATCGCCCGGGACCGGGCCGCCGAGCACGTGCGCGGCGCGATCTCCGCGATGCGGCACCTGGAGGGGGCGGACGGGGCGGCCGTACTGGACCACCTGCTGGTGCGCTCGGGCGTGCTGCGGGCGCCGGCCGAGGACCGGGTGGACTTCGTCCACCGCAGTTTCCAGGAGTACCTGGCGGCGGCCGAGGCGGCCTCGGAGGACCGCATCGGCAACCTGGTGGAGCCTGGCTCTCGCTGACGCACGCCGCCCAGTGGCACGCGATGCCGCTGCTGGCCCATGCCCGGCGGATCGCGGTGCACCACCCCCTCACCCGAGGCCTGGGGGCGTTCGTGGAACTGGGGCCGCTGGAGAGGCTGTCGGTGACCGATCTGCGGGAGGACGCCGACCTCGCGCCCGTGGCCTCCCTCACCGGCCTGACGGCGCTCGACGCCTGGGGCAACGTACCGCTGCGCGACGTAGGGCCGCTACGCGAGTTGCCGGACCTGGAGTTCCTCCAGCTCCTGAACTGGAGCACCTGCCCGGCGCCGGACGAGATATCGGACGTCCCGAAGCTGCGTGGCCTGTCCCTGGGACGGCTCCCCGCGGATGTCGGACTCGACTCCCTCCGCCTCGGCGTCCGCCTGAGTCGGCTGGTGCTCCAGGGCGAGGGCACACCGCGCGGCTTCCGGCCTCGACCGGCTGGAGCGCCTGACCGGTCTCACGCTGTTCGGCTACGACCTGCGGGATTGGCTCCCGCGTCTGGAGAGCGGGCCCCCGCACCTGGAACAGCTGGTCCTGCACGGCTGCACGCTGCCCGAGGACCTGAGCGGCCTCGGTGTGCTCGGCTGCCGGACGCTGCGGCTGTCCGGGTGCCGGACGGCCGACGGCCGCCCGCCGCCTCGACTCGGTGCCGGAGGGCATCAAGGTCAGGAGCGGCTGAGCGGCCGTCGGGACGAGCGGGGTGCGTACCGCGCCGGGTCAGCGCCAGCTGTGCGGGGCCTGGAAGCCCCGGCTGCGCTCCAGGCGCCGCCAGCCCGCCGGGGGGCGGGGGATGTTGACGGCCTCGGGGGTCGCGGCGGCGCGGGCGAGCAGGATCGCGGTGATCGCGGCCAGCTCCTCGGGCTCGGCGTTGCCCTTCTCGACCTTCAACAGGGTGTCGGTGGCAATGCTCATCGGTGGCATGTCTCCTTCGTTTACTGCGGCGGGTTGCCGTGCTTGCGCGACGGCAGGTCGGCGTGCTTGGTGCGGAGCATCGCGAGCGCGCCCGCGAGGACCTCGCGGGTCTCGGCGGGATCGATGACGTCGTCCACGAGACCGCGTTCGGCCGCGTAGTACGGGTGCATCAGCTCGGCCTTGTACTCCTTGACCATGCGCGCGCGCATCGCCTCGGGGTCCTCGGCGTCCGCGATCTGCTTGCGGAAGATGACGTTGGCGGCGCCGTCGGCGCCCATCACCGCGATCTCGTTGGTGGGCCAGGCGTAGGTCAGGTCGGCCCCGATGGACTGCGAGTCCATGACGATGTACGCACCGCCGTACGCCTTCCGCAGGATCAGCGAGATCCGCGGCACGGTCGCGTTGCAGTACGCGTACAGCAACTTCGC
>NZ_JBEZKS010000003.1:0-214469 GCF_040651775.1 Streptomyces sp. NPDC048383 | reverse complement strand
ACAATAAACCACACACTATTACCCACACCCACCCTCTAACCATCACCCAGCAAACCACGCACGCCGGGCACCCCGCGGGCCCCCCCCCGGCGGTGGGCCCCCTCGGTCGGCCGGTCTACCAGTTGGCGGGGGCGTAGTCCTTGAGGAATACGCCGAACAGGTCCTCGCCGAGCTCGCCGCGGACGATCGGGTCGTAGACGCGGGCGGCGCCGTCGACCAGGTCCAGCGGGGCGTGGAAGCCCTCCTCCGCCAGGCGGATCTTGTCCGGGTGCGGGCGCTCGTCCGTGATCCAGCCCGTGTCGACGGCGGTCATCAGGATCCGGTCCTTCTGGAACATCTCCTGCGCGCTGGTGCGCGTCAACATGTTCAGCGCGGCCTTCGCCATGTTGGTGTGCGGATGGCCGGCGCCCTTGTAGCCGCGACTGAACACCCCTTCCATGGCGGACACGTTGACGACGTAGCGTCGTTGCGCCCCGGCCGCGGCCATCGCCGGGCGGAGCCTGCTGATCAGGATGAACGGCGCGGTGGAGTTGCAGAGCTGCACTTCGAGGAGCTCGACGGGGTCCACCTCGGACACCGTCTGGATCCAGCTGTTCGTATCGTGCAGGTCGGGGACGAGGCCGCCCGCGTCGATGGCGGTGCCCGCCGCGATCCGCTCCAGGGAGGCCGAGCCGGAGACCAGCGCGAGCTCGGTGACGTCCTGGGCGGTGAGCTTCTCGCCGGAACCGGACGTCAGGGCGGCCACCCGGTCGACGGTGCCACTGCCGAAGGTGCCGATGACCTCGGAGGAGGGCAGCTCGCCCGCCGGCAGCGGGGCGTTCTCCGCCGCGACCAGCTCGCTGTAGGCGCCGGGGGAACGCCGTACGGTCTGGGCCGCGTTGTTGATCAGGATGTCCAGCGGGCCCTCGGCGGCGACGGAGTCGGCGAGTGCGACGACCTGGGCCGGGTCGCGCAGGTCGATCCCGACGATCTTCAGGCGGTGCAGCCATTCGGAGCTGTCGGGCATCGCCTTGAAGCGGCGGACCGCGTCGTTGGGGAAGCGCGTGGTGATGGTGGTGTGCGCGCCGTCGCGCAGCAGCCGCAGCGCGATGTACATGCCGATCTTGGCGCGACCGCCGGTGAGCAGGGCGCGCCGGCCGGTCAGGTCGGTGCGGGCGTCGCGGCGCGCGTGATTGAAGGCGGCGCAGTCCTGGCAGAGCTGGTGGTAGAAGGCGTCGACCTCGACGTAGCGGGTCTTGCAGATGTAGCAGGACCGGGGTCGCTGGAGTATTCCGGCGATCGGCCCCTTGGTCGCGGTCGTCAGGGCGTTGCCCTGGGTCTCGTCGTCGATCCGTTCGGCGGAACCGGTCGCGGTCGACTCCGTGACGGCCTTGTCGTTGGCGGTCTTGGCGGCGCGGCGCTCCTGGCGACGGCGCTGCTTGACCGTCCGGTAGAGGCCGGCGGTGGCACGGCGTACGGTGATGGCGTCCGGGTGGTCGACCTCCAGCTTGTCCAGCTCGTCGATCACGCCGAGGCAGAGGGCAAGCCGCTCGGGGTCGATGCCCGGCCCGTATGCGTGGTTGTCTTCGGTCACCGTCATGGCCGCTGCCGTTCCTCGTTCGTCCGCGTCCGCGTGCTGCGGAAGTCCTCAAAACCGCCACTGTACGGAGCCGACACGCCGGGCACCAAACCCGTGACCGCACACCTCACGCACCGCGAGCGGATCGTCACGGTATGGATGGTTTGACGACGCTCCGCACCCGGCGCCGGCGCGGCGATGGGCGGGCCGATACCCGATACCCCGTACCGCTCGCGTATGGGCGATGACTCGGCGTACTCCTCCTGGTGTATGACCGGAGGATGACACGGACGGCGATCATGACTCCTCCGGGCGGATGAACGGCCCGTCGAGCTGGGGCATGGTGGCTCTCATGAGTGCCTTGGCCTTGTCGGTTCTGCTCTGCCTGGTGTCGGCCGTCGCGTACGCGGGCGGCGCGATCGTCCAGGAACGTGTCGCGGCGACCTCGCCGGGTCATGTTTACGCGCCCCTGCGCCGGACCGGGTGGTGGGTGGCGGTCGGGCTGAACGGCCTCGGCGCGCTGCTGCACGTGGTGGCGCTGGCGTACGGGCCGCTGAGCCTGGTCCAGCCCCTCGGCGCGCTGACGATCGTCTTCGCGCTGCCGCTGGCGGCCGTGTTCGTACGCCGCCGGGCGGGTGCGGCGGCGTGGCGGGGCGCGGTCATGGCGACGGCGGGCCTGGCCGGGTTGCTGGCCCTGACGGGCGGGGACGGCGCGGGCCGGCAGGCCTTCGCGGGCGGGGAGCGGCTGCTCCTGCTGGTGGTGACGGGGGGCGTGGTGGCGGCGCTGTTCCTGGCCGCACACCGGGTGGTCCGGCCGGTGCTGCGCAGCGTGCTGCTGGCCGCGGCGGCCGGCACGGCCTTCGGCATGGGATCGGTGTTCACGAAGGCGGTCGCGGAGAGCTTCACGCCGGCCGACCCGGCCGCGCCGTGGCCGGACCTGGTGGCGATCGCCCTGCTGGCGGCGTGCGGAGTGCTGCTGTCCCAGGCGGCCTACCGGGGCGCCGGGCTGACCGCGCCGTTGGCCACCGTGACGGTCGTCAATCCGGTGGCGGCGGCGGCGGTCGGGATCTCCCTGTTCGACGAGGGGTTCCGGCACGGCGCCGCCGGCGCGGCGGCCGCGGCGGCGAGCGGCGTGCTGGCGGCGGCCGGCCTGGTCCTGCTCACGGCCGTGCCGCCGCACGTGCGGGGGTCAGATGCGGACTCCGTGCCCGCGCAGGTACTTCAACGGGTCGATGTCGGAGCCGTACCCGGGAGCCGTACGCATCTCGAAGTGCAGGTGGGGGCCGCTGCTGTTGCCCGTGGAACCGGAACGGCCGATGCGCTGGCCGCCGGAGACCTGCTGGCCGGCCTTCACGCCGAGCGCGGAGAGGTGGGCGTACTGGGAGTACCGGCCGTCGGAGTGCTTGATGACGACCTGGTAGCCGTAGGCGCCGGCCCAGCCCGCCGACAGGACCGTGCCGGGGCCCACTGACTTGACGGTGGTACCGGTCGGCACCGGGAAGTCGACGCCCGTGTGGTAGCCGCTGGACCAGGACGAGCCGGAGACGCGGTAGGCGGTGCCCAGGCCGGCGTCGACCGGTGCGGAGAACCCACCGGCGGCGGGCTGCTGGACGGGCTTCGCGGCCGGCTTGGAGGCGGGCTCCGGCTTCGGCTTGGGCTTCTCGGCGGGCTTGGCCTGCTCGGCCGGCTTCGGCTTCTCTGCGGGCTTCGGCTTCTCGGCGGGCTTGCTCTGCTCCGGGGTCGGCTTCGGCGTCGGCTTCTCCGCCGGCTTGCTCTGCTCCGGCGCGGGCGCGGCCGGCTCCACGGGCTTGACGGGCTCCGCCGTGCGCGGCGGCTTCTCCGGGTTCTGGACGGGCGGTGCGGCGGTGATCCGCAGCGTCAGCCGCTGCCCGGGGAAGATCAGGTTGGGGTTGCCGCCGACGGTGGCCCGGTTGGTCTCGTACAGGGCCTGCCAGCCGCCCTCGACGCGCTGGTCGGTGG
This sequence comes from Streptomyces sp. NPDC048383, assembly GCF_040651775.1. NCBI lineage: Bacteria > Bacillati > Actinomycetota > Actinomycetes > Kitasatosporales > Streptomycetaceae > Streptomyces > Streptomyces sp. NPDC048383. Next base: position 210,931 of record NZ_JBEZKS010000003.1, on the reverse strand, counting down.
CGATGGCCGACAGCGAGTCGCCGGGCGCGACGACGTACGGGTTCGGCAGGACGGAGGTCCCGGTCGGACGGGGCAGCGCCACCGGCGGGCCGGTGGTGGCCTTGGTCGCCTGGATCCGGTCCTTGTGCGCCTGGGACTCGGGTGCCTGCGACTGCTGCGCCTTCGGCGGCGCGGGCGTCTGCGCGACGGGCTTCTGCCCGGTCGGCTTCTGCGGCGTGGCCGTCGAGCCTAGGACGGGGGCGGGGCCGCTGCGGCTGAGCCCCGCCTGCGGGCCGCAGGCGGGCCAGGCCTTGGGCCCCTGGCCCTTGAGGACCTTCTCGGCCACCGCGATCTGTTGCTCCCGGGTGGCGAGGTCGGCACGCGGCGCGAAGACCGTGCCGCCGAACTCGCGCCAGGTGCTCTGACTGAACTGGAGTCCGCCGTAGTAGCCGTTGCCGGTGTTGATCTTCCAGTTGTTGGTCGACTCGCAGTGGGCGACCTTGTTCCACGTGTCCACGGAGGCGGCGTTCGCGACCCCGGCGCCGATCAACGGTAGGGCGATCCCGGCGCCACCGGCGGTGACGGCGAGCGAAGCCCGGTTGATGCTGCTCGGCTGGTACCGGCGGTGCCGGCCCCGTACACCCATGGGGAGCCCCCTCGAAGACATCAGGAACCGCACAACCTAACGGCGTGCCACATTCCTGACAAGGGCCACAACCGGCCGCCCTCAAAGGGAAGTTGACCGCTACCTCCGGCTCCGTCCGGCTTCGTCCGTCCTCCCCGCGCCGGACCACCGCCCCGCCGCGTCCGTCGCGGCGGGGGTCGGGCGCCCCGGTCGCCTAGCTCAGGGGGCCGGGCTGCGGGATCGGCGCGGGGCCGGGCGGCGGGGGCACCGGATCGGGCTCGGGGACCGGCCCGGGAACGGGCGGCGCCGGGCGCGGTACGGGCGGGGGGCCCGGAACCGGCGGGGCCGGCACGGGTACCGGGTCGGGGCCGGGCACCGGGGGCTGGGTCTGCTCTGCGTTGCGCACCATGGGTCCCGCCTGCCCCCGATCCGGCGGGGCACGCCCCCGAACCCGGACGAACGGCCACGGTCCGCGGGGCCCGACCGGATCCGCCGTCCGCGTTCACCCGAACGGGGTATTCCACTCGGGCCCCACCCGAGCCCCGCCCGAGCCCCCGACGCCTACGCGCCCAGGCCGGCGGCGAGGCCCCGGCGGGGGCTGGTGAGCACGGGCAGCCGGGTCCGTACGAGGGGCACGGCCCCGGCCATGGAGACCTGGGCCAGGACGATGACGTCCGCGTCGCTGACGGCGTCCGCGGCCGCCGCGACGGCGGCGCGGGAGCCGGCGTCGTCCCCGGCCTCGAACAGCGCCCAGGCCCCGTCGACGAGGTGCGTACGGACGGACACCGGCCGGCCGGCCGCGACCTCGGTCAGCAGTTCCACCGTCGGGGCGAGCGTCGATTCCACGGTGGCCAGTACGGCGATCCGCGGGCCGATCCGGACGGCCTCGGCGGCCATCGGACGGTCCACGCGCAGCACCGGAACGCCGAGGGCGGGGGCGAGGGACTCCGCGACCGCTCCGATCGTGGAACAGGTCACCAGCACCGGATCCTCGGCGCCGTCGAGCCGCGCCACGAGGTCCGCGACCACCGCCCCCGGCCCGAGCGCCCGGGCCCGGTCCAGGAGTTCCGGGGCCACCAGGTGCCGCAGGGCGGCGCCCGGATGGTCCTGGTCGCGCAGGGCGTCGAAGACCGGTACGTGAACCGGTGAGGTGTGCAGCAGCGTCAGCCGCCTCACCACAGCTGGGGGTCGGCCTTCAGCTGCGCCTTGGCGGCCGCGACGACCTCGGCCGGCGCCTCGGGCGCCTCGTCGGGGTGCTTGGCCGCCCAGCTCGCGGCGTAGGGGCAGAGCGGTACGACCGGCACGCCCTCGGCGGCGGCCGTCCCGTAGAAGTGCCGCACCAACTGCCCGGCGATGCCCTTGCCCTCGTGGCCCGCCTCGACCACGGTGTGCACCGCCACCAGCGCGTGGGGCGCGTCGGCGAGGACGAAGTAGGCGATGTGCCCGACCGTCTCGCCGCCCTCGACGGCCAGCAGCCGTCCCGCCGCGCGCTCGTCCCGCAGTTCGATCGCCATCGTCCCCTGCTCCCTCAGCCGGCCACTGCGTGCGGGCCGCGCCGCTGCTCGGTTCCCGGTACCGGGGCGGACGGATCCGCGCCCAGCTCGACGATCCTGTTGTCGGCGTCGACGTGGACGACGCGCGGCACGAGCGCCCGCGCCTCGGCGTCCTCGACCTGCGCGTAACTGATGAGGATGACGAGGTCCCCGGGGTGCACGAGATGGGCGGCGGCGCCGTTGATCCCGATGACGCCGGAGCCGCGCTCGCCCTGGATGACGTACGTCTCCAGGCGCGCCCCGTTGGTGATGTCCACGATGTGCACGAGTTCCCCGGGCAGCAGGTCGGCCGCGTCGAGCAGATCGGCATCGATGGTGACGGACCCGACGTAGTGCAGGTCGGCCTGGGTCACCGTGGCCCGGTGGATCTTGGACTTGAACATGGTACGAAGCATGAAGAAACTCCCGAGATGTCTGCTCCCTGCCTGCTTCTCGCAGGTCAAGGGCCCGCCCGCAGCCTACGGCATGGCCCGCCTCCCGTCCCGGCCGATCGCGCCGTCGCCCGGCTCGACACCCCCGCGCAAGGGCGCGTCGAAGATCGCCGATTGGCCATAAATGATCGTGGAACGGCGGTGGTGGCGCACTAGGCTCCCCTGCGCACCACCGCTTCCGTCCGCCGCGCCGGGAGATCCCCGGATGGACCCCGCCCCGCTCGCGCCCGAGGCGCTGCCGCCCGAGACGCTCACGCGCCTCGACGCGGTCGTCCGAGAACGCGCTGCGGGACATCGACGAACGCGAAGGAGACCCATGAGGACGCGGCAGAAGGCGATGCGCCGGCTCGGTGAAGCCCGTCATGGGTGAGGGCACGAGCCGGCCTCCCCGGCGCGTACTCGTCATCGGGGGCAGCATCGCCGGCATGCTCGCCGCGGCCGCCGTCAAGGAGCACGTCGATTCCGTCGAGGTCATCGAGGCGCACGAGCTGCCCGACGGGCCCGGACCGCGTACCGGCGTTCCCCAGGCGGCGCACATCCACTGGCTCCAGGGCGGCGGGGCCGAGGCCATCGACTCCCTGGTGCCGGGCACCATCGACCTGTTGACGGCCGCGGGCGCCCACCGCGTACCGGTGACCACCGACATGGTCATCAACTCTCCGGAGGGGTGGTACCGGCGCTGGGAGCGCGCCACCCATGTCGTGATCACCGCGAGCCGGGACCTGATCGACTTCGTCATCCGCCGGCAGGTCCTCTCGGACCCCCGGGTCGGCGTTCGAACGCGGACCCGGGTGGTGGAGCTGCTCCGCGAGGGCCGCACCGTCACGGGGGTCAGGGTGCGCGCGGCCGACGGCGCGGAGACCGAGCTGCGCGCCGACCTGGTCATCGACGCGTCCGGCCGGTCCTCGCGCCTGCCCGAATGGCTCGGGAAACTGGGCGTCCGGGGACTCGTCGAGGACCGCGTGGACGCCGGCCTCACCTATGCGAGCCGGATCTACCGGGCACCGGTCCCCACGCGTGGCTGGCCCGTGGTGGGCGTGCAGGCCGACCCGCGTGCGCCGGGTCCCGCCAAGGCCGGCGGCATCCTCCCGATCGAGGGCGATCGTTGGCACGCCGGCCTGATGGGCGCCGCGGGGGGCCGACCCACCCGGGACCCGGAGGACTTCGAACCCTTCGCCCGGACGCTGCGCGACCCGGTACTGGCGGACCTGCTGAAGCACGCCGAGCCCCTCACCGACGTCAGCGTCTCGCACAGCACGGCGAACCGGCGCCACTCCTACGAAAGGCTGCGCTCGTGGCCCGAGGGCCTGGTGGCTCTCGGGGACTGCGTCGCGACCTTCAACCCCGTCTACGCCCAAGGCATGTCGGTGGCCGCGTTGGGCGCCGTCGCCCTGCGCGACGCCCTCGCGGCCCGCCCGGCTCCCGGCCTGGCCCGGCGTGCGCAGCGCGCCATCGCCGCTCCCGTCGACATCGCCTGGGCCCTCGCCGTCGGTCAGGACATCCACTTCTCCCCCACCAGGGGCAAGCAGCCGCACCTGGGGGACCGTCTCCTGCACCGCTACGTCAGCCGGCTGTCCCGCACCGCGACCGGATCGTTCCTGGCGGCCACGGCCCTGACCGACGTACTGGCCCTCCAGGCGCGGCCCACGTCCCTCGTCCGGCCCAGCGTGCTGTTGACCGCGCTCATGGGACCCTCACGCCCTCAACTCCTCCGCCCTCCGCTCACCCGGGCCGAGCACGACCTCCTGAACGGCCTGCCGGCGCGCGGGAATCCGCGTACCTGAGCGCCGGGCACGCCCCGGGGTCAGTGGCCGGCGGCGACCTTGACCGCCGCGACCGCCGTGCCGATCGCCGCGTCGATGCCGCCGGCGAGGAGGGCGAAGGCGGTTCCGCCGCCCATGCGGATGCCGCCGTAGCAGCCCCAGGCGAACAGGGTGGCGACGTTGACCGCGGCCGCCGTGAGGAGGGCCGTCTCGACGTGCATCACGTCGAGTGCGGCGAGGCCGATGAGGATCAGCGGGCCGACCGCGGACAGCAGGAGCGGGCTGCTGACGAACAGCATGGTGCGCAGGTCACGGCCCCGGGCGAGGACTCCGTGCGTCACCCGGTGGGCCTGCTGGTCGGCGACGAGCGAGGCCAACCACAGGCCGGCCGAGGCCGTGACCACCGTCAGGGCGGCGCCGAGGGCGTCCACGTGGCCGCTGCCCGCGAGCCCGATGACGACGGAGATCATCGTGATCGTCGCGTAGAGCCGTTCCTTGAGGTGGGCCGCGGCCGTGCTCGGGTCCACCTCGTCTGCCGTACGTCGCGCCACCGGCCCACCGTACGGCGCGACCCCGGCCGGCCGGGGGGACCACGCCGGCGGCCCCCGGCAACGGGCAGGATTGGCCCACCCGCGTCGGGGCAGGCGCCCGTCATGACTTTCGAGCACCCTTCCGAAAAAAGCGGCAGAGGCAGGCTCGGTCGCTTCGAGAAGCTGGCCGAGCTGGCCTCCAACTTCACCAGCTCCGCCGGCTTCTCCGTCCTCTGCGTCGGGCTCGTGCTGGCGTTCCTCGTCGTCCACGCCCTCCACCTGCCGGTGATCTGGCAGCACCTCGTGGGGGACGCGATGGCGGCGGTGTCCTTGCTGTTGCTGTCCCTGTTGAAGAACTCCGAGCGCCGGGCCGAGCACGCGATCCAGCAGAAGCTCGACGCCATCGCCGCGGCCCTGTTGGAGCAGCAGGAGGGCAAGGGCGGCCGGGCGCACGAGGACCTTCGGCGGGCCATCCGCGTGGAGGAGCGGGAGTAGCGCGGCGGGCGGAGCACGCGCCCCGCCCTCCCCGCCGCCCCGTCGCGTCCCAGGGCCGAGCGGCCCTCTGTGGACGCGCTTTCGAGTGACTCCTCCCGCACGGCTGCGGGCGGCGCGCCGATCCCGTACCCGACCATCTCAGGCGGCCGGTCATGTTCCGGTCACGAACCGTGAATCAGGCCGGGCGTCATGCCGTCCCGGCATCGGGCCGTCGCTGGGAGATCACGTGTACGTCCTGCTCGTCGCGAGTGCCTTCAACAGCCTGACGCAGCGGGTCCACGCCGAGTTGCGGGACCACGGCCACCGAGTGGCGGTCGAACTGGCCCTGCCCGGCGTGAACCTGACGGACGCGGTACGTCGCCACGCGCCGGACCTGGTGATCGCGCCGATGCTCCGGACGGCGCTGCCCGAGGAGGTGTGGGCGTCCCACACCTGTCTGATCGTGCATCCGGGGCCGGTCGGTGACCGGGGCCCCTCGTCCCTGGACCGGGCCGTGCAGGAGCGGGTGCCGCGCTGGGGCGTCACCGTCCTGGAAGCCGGGGCGGAGATGGACGCCGGTGACGTGTGGGCCTCGGTGGAGTGCGCCGTACCGCCGGTCGGCAAGAGCGACCTGTACCGGGGTGAGATCGCCGACGCCGCCCTGCGGGCCGTCCTCCTCGCGGTCGACCGCTTCGCCTCCGGTGACCACACGCCGCGGCCACAGGATCCGGCGACCGTCCGGACGCGCCCCTACCTGCGGCAGGAGTGCCGTCGCCTCGACTGGGAGGTGGACTCCACCGAGCGCGTGCTGCGCGTGCTGCGTGCCGCCGATTCCCGGCCGGGCGTCCGGGACGAGCTCCTCGGCGCCGAGTGGTACCTGCACGGCGGCCACCCGGAGGACCGGCTGCGCGGCCGGGCCGGGGAGCTGCTCGCGACCCGGGCGGGGGCGGTGTGCCGGGCCACCACGGACGGGGCGGTGTGGATCCCGGAGCTGCGGGCCGTCCGCACCCCGGGCGCCCCGGCGCCGGTCAAGCTGCCGGCCACCGTCGCGCTCGGCGACCGGTTGCCCGCGCTGCGCGAACGCCCGGCGCCGCTGCACGTCAACCCGGGGCGGCGCACGTGGTCGGACATCGGTTACCGGGAGGAGGGGCAGACGGGTTTCCTGTCCTTCTCGTTCCCCGGCGGGGCCATGAGCACGGACCGGTGCCGGCGGCTGCTGGAGGCGTACCGGACGGCCTGCGGCCGTCCCACCTCGGTGCTGGTCCTGGGCGGCGGCCGGGACTTCTTCTCCAACGGCATCCACCTCGGCGTGATCGAGGCTGCGCCGGACCCGGCCGAGGAGTCCTGGGCCAACATCAACGCCATGGACGACCTGGTGGAGGCCGTCCTGACCACCACGGACCGGCTGGTCGTCGCCGCGGTCGGCGGCAACGCGGCCGCCGGCGGGGCGCTGCTGGCGCTCGCCGCCGACGAGGTGTGGTGCAGGTCGGGGGTGGTGCTGAACCCGCACTACCGCCTGATGGGACTGCACGGCTCGGAGTACTGGACGTACACCCTGCCGCGGCGCGTCGGCGCGGCCGTCGCGGAGCGGCTCACCTGCGGGGCGCTCCCGCTGAGCGCGGACGCGGCCCTCCGGCTCGGGCTGGTCGACCGTACGCTCCTCTGCTCTCCGACGGGGTTCGCGGACGAGGCGGCGCGGCTGGCGGCGCAGCTCGCCGCGCTGCCCGCCACCCGGTCCCGGATCGCGGCGAAGAAGGAACGGCGCGAGCGGGACGAGGCGGCCCGACCGCTGGCGGCCTATCGGGAGGCGGAGCTGGCGGTGATGCGCCGGACCTTCTTCGACCCGCAGGCGCCGTACCACGCGCTGCGGCGGGCGTTCGTGCGCAAGGAGGCCCCGGCGGGCACGCCCGAGCACCTCGCGCGGCCCGTACCGGACCGGCACGTGACGACTCCTGCCGACGGACCGGGCGCCCGAGACCGCACCGCCGCCCGTGTCATCGGTGACCGCACCGCCCGTGTCACTGGACTGGCCGTACATGACGGAGCACCCGGCCCCGCGGGCTGTTAGCAAGAAAGGTGGGATCCGGAGAGGCCGGACCCTCCGCTCCCCCTTCCCGATCTTCTCCCCAAGGAGCACCAAGGAGGCATCCCCGTGGATGCAGCAACGCAGGACCCGGTCGAGGACCCCCCGATCCACATCCTCTGGATCAACGCGGGGCTGAGCTGCGACGGCGACTCCGTGTCGCTGACGGCGGCGATGCAGCCGAGCATCGAGGAGATCGTGATGGGGGTGCTGCCCGGTCTGCCCAAGATCGCCGTGCACTGGCCCCTGATCGACTTCGAGTGCGGTCCCGTCGGCGGCGCCGACACGTTCATCGAGTGGTTCTTCAAGGCCGAGCGCGGCGAGATCGATCCGTTCGTGCTCGTCGTGGAGGGTTCGATCCCGAACGAGAGCATCAAACCCGAGGGGTACTGGTGCGGGTTCGGTGACAACCCGGAGACCGGCCAGCCCATCACCACCAGCGAGTGGCTCGACCGGTTGGCGCCCAAGGCCCTGGCGGTCGTCGCCATCGGCACCTGCGCCACGTACGGCGGCATCCACGCGATGGAGGGCAATCCGACCGGCGCCATGGGCGTGCCCGACTACCTGGGCTGGGACTGGAAGTCGAAGGCCGGCATCCCGATCGTGTGCGTACCGGGGTGCCCGATCCAGCCGGACAACTTCTCGGAGACGCTCACGTACCTGCTGTACCAGGCGGCCGGCTCCGCCCCGATGATCCCGCTGGACGACAAGCTGCGCCCCACCTGGCTGTTCGGGGCGACCGTCCACGAGGGCTGCGACCGGGCCGGCTACTACGAGCAGGGCCAGTTCGCGCACACCTACGACTCGCCCAAGTGCCTGGTCAAGCTCGGCTGTTGGGGTCCGGTCGTGAAGTGCAACGTGCCCAAGCGCGGCTGGATGAACGGGATCGGCGGCTGTCCGAACGTCGGCGGCATCTGCATCGCCTGCACGATGCCCGGCTTCCCCGACAAGTTCATGCCGTTCATGGACGAGCCTCCCGGCGCGAAGGTCTCCAGCAAGGCGAGCGGCGCGTACGGGGCGGTCGTGCGCAGGCTGCGGGCGATCACGGCGCACACCGTGGACCAGGAACCGAAGTGGCGCCACACCGGCGAGAAGTTGACCACGGGCTACCGCCCGCCCTGGTGACGGCCCGGCGCCTCCCCCTCCCGTTCAGGAACTCCGCACCGAAGAAGGGTCACGGCACAGACGATGGCGACACCGAAGACGAAGGCAGCCGCGGACGGCAGCGGTCTGGTGGAGATGGCTTGGGATCCGATCACCCGGATCGTGGGCAGTCTCGGCATCCACACGAAGATCGACTTCAAGCAGAAGAAGGTCGCCGAGTGCTACAGCACCTCCTCGGTCTTCCGCGGGTACAGCGTCTTCATGCGCGGCAAGGACCCCCGTGACGCGCACTTCATCACCAGCCGCATCTGCGGGATCTGCGGGGACAACCACGCGACCTGCTCGGTGTACGCGCAGAACATGGCCTACGGGGTGAAGCCGCCCCACCTCGCCGAGTGGATCATCAACCTGGGCGAGTCGGCGGAGTACATGTTCGACCACAACATCTTCCAGGAGAACCTGGTCGGGGTCGACTACTGCGAGAAGATGGTCCGCGAGACCAACCCCGGCGTGCTGGAACTGGCCGAGCGCACGCCCGCTCCGCACGCCGGGGAGCACGGCTTCCGGACCATCGCCGACATCATGCGCTCGCTCAACCCCATCGAGGGCGAGTTCTACCGCGAGGCGCTCCAAGTGAGCCGCTACACGCGGGAGATGTTCTGCCTGATGGAGGGGCGCCACGTGCACCCCTCCACGCTCTACCCGGGCGGTGTCGGCACGATCGCCTCGGTCCAGCTGTTCACGGACTACATGAGCCGCCTCATGCGGTACTGCGAGTTCATGAAGCGCGTCGTGCCGCTGCACGACGACCTGTTCGACTTCTTCTACGAGGCCCTGCCGGGCTACGAGGAGGTCGGCCGGCGCCGGGTGCTGCTGGGCTGTTGGGGCGCGCTCAACGACCCCGAGCACTGCGACTTCACGTACGCCAACATGACCGACTGGGGACGGAAGATGTTCGTCACCCCGGGCGTGGTGGTGGACGGCAAGCTGGTCACCAACGACCTCACCGAGATCAACCTCGGCATCCGCATCCTGCTGGGCAGCTCGTACTACGACGACTGGGAGGGCCGGGAGCAGTTCGTCACGCACGACCCGCTCGGCAACCCGGTCGACCCGCGCCACCCGTGGAACCAGCACACCATCCCGGCGCCGCAGAAGCGGAACTTCGACGACAAGTACAGCTGGGTGATGTCGCCCCGCTGGTTCGACGGCAAGGACCACCTCGCCCTGGACACCGGCGGCGGCCCCCTCGCCCGCCTGTGGTCCACGGCCCTGTCCGGGCTCGTGCACACCGACTACGTGCAGGCCACCGGGAACAGCGTCGTCATCACCCTGCCCCGGACGATGACCAAGCCGGAGACCCGCTTCGAGTGGAAGATCCCGAAGTGGAGCAACGCGCTGGAGCGCAACCGCGCCCGCACGTACTTCCAGGCGTACGCCGCCGCGATCGCCCTGCACTGCGCGGAGAAGGGGCTGGCCGAGGTCCGCGCCGGGCGCACCCAGACCTGGGAGAAGTTCGAGGTGCCGGACGAGGGTCTGGGCGTCGGCTTCACCGAGGCCGTGCGCGGCGTCCTCTCGCACCACATGGTGATCCGTGACGGCAAGATCGCGAACTACCACCCGTACCCGCCGACCCCGTGGAACGCGAGCACCCGCGACACCTTCGGCACACCGGGCCCCTACGAGGACGCGGTGCAGAACACCCCGATCTTCGAGGAGAACACCCCGGAGAACTTCAAGGGCATCGACATCATGCGGGCCGTGCGCAGCTTCGACCCCTGTCTGCCGTGCGGGGTCCACATGTACGTGGGCGGCGGCAAGACCGTGAAGACGATGCACGTACCCACCGGCCTGAGCGGACTGGGCGGATGAGCGCCCCGACCGACGCCCGGCAGGCGGGCCTGCGGGTGGACGAGGTGCTCGACCGGCTCGCCGGGTCCGGGGACCGTCAGGCGTGCGCGGCGGCCGAGGAACTGGTGCGCGTCCTCATGGACTTCTACGGGGCCGGGCTCGCCCGGATCGTGGAACGGCTCGGCGCCGCGGCCGGCGCCCGGCCGGGAGGAGCGCCGGGCGGGCTGCCCGCCGAACTGCTCGACGACGAGCTGGTGGCGAGCCTGCTGACCCTGCACGACCTGCACCCGGAGGACGTGCGCACCCGCATCGCGCGCGCCCTGGACCACGCGGGCGACCCGGTGGAGCTGATCGACTTCGACGAGGGCACCGGGGTGCTGCGGCTGCGCCCCGCGGCCGCCGCCTCCGGCTGCGGCTGTTCCTCCGGGACCGCCGACGCGGCCCGGCGGACGGTCGAGGACACCCTCGCCTGCTTCGCGCCCGAGGTGACCGGGGTGGAGTCGGAGGCGGTCGCGCCGCAGCCGGCGCTGCTGCAGATCTCCGCCCGCCCGCCGGCACCGGCGCGGGTCCCGTGAGCGGGCCCGCCGCGGCCGGCCCGGCGCAGGTCGCCCCGCGCGGCCTGCGCCGGTTCGCGGGGCCCCGTACGCCCCGCCCCGAGACCTGCGAACTGTGCGGGGTGGTGGTGCCCGAGGACGCTCACCGCCACCTGGTGGAGACCGAGCGGCGGGCGCTGGTCTGCGCCTGCACCGGCTGCGCCCTGCTGTTCGACCGGCCGGGCGCCGTGACCGGGCGGTTCCGGGCCGTCCCGGACCGCTACCTGACCGACCCCGGGCACCGGCTGGACGACAACGCCTGGGAACTGTTGCAGATCCCGGTCGGCGTCGCGTTCTTCTTCCGCAACGCCGCCCTCGACCGGCTGGTCGCCCTGTACCCGAGCCCGGCCGGGGCCACCGAGAGCGAACTCGACCCGCAGACCTGGCAGAGCGTACTCGGCTCCAGCCGGCTGGCCGCGCTGCTCGAACCGGACGTGGAGGCACTGCTGTTGCGCCGCGTCGAGGGGCGCACCGAGTGCCATCTGGTGCCGATCGACATCTGCTACGAGCTGGTGGGGCGGATGCGGTTGCTGTGGCAGGGCTTCGACGGCGGGGCCGAGGCCCGGGCCGCGCTGGACGCCTTCTTCGCGCAGGTGGTACGGCGGGCGAAGGTCCCGGCCGGGGCCGCCGGGGAAGGGGCGTCGGGATCATGACGGCGACGACGGACTTCACCTTCACCTGCCGGGGCGTGCGGGCCGACGGCTACGCCGCCGGGCCCACGCTGGTGTTCCGGCTCGGCATCACGGCCGGTCCAGGGGTGCGGGTGCACGCCCTGGCGCTGCGCTGTCAGCTGCGGATCGAGCCGGCCCGGCGCGGGTACGCGAGCGGCGAGGCCGACGGGCTGGCGGACCTTTTCGGCGCCCGTTCCCGGTGGGGCAACACCCTCCAGCCCGTGCAGTTCGCGCAGGTGCCGGTGATGGTGCCGAGCTTCACCGGGGAGACCGAGATCGACCTGGTGGTGCCCTGCACCTATGACATGGACATCGCGGCGACCCGTTACTTCAACGCCCTTCAGGACGGCGAGGCCCCGCTGCTGATGCTGTTCTCCGGCACCGCCTTCACGGGCGACGGCGGCTTCCGGGTCGAGCCGGTGCCCTGGGACCGGGAGGCCTCGTACCGGATGCCGGTCTCGGTGTGGCGCGAGATGGTCGAACAGCACTTCCCGGGCTGCGGCTGGCTGCGGCTTCCGCGCGACGTCATGGACGAGCTGCTCGCCTACCGTTCGCGCCACGCGCTGTCCTCCTGGGAGGCGACCGTACGGGCGCTGCTCGACGCGGCAGCCGACGCTCCCCCGCCGGTCGGGCGCGCGCCCGACCGGCCCGCCTGGGCCGGTGCCGTCCTGCCGCGCACCTCGGAGAGGACCGCCCCGTGACCGCGACGACCCCGCTCGCGACGACCGCGACCACCGGCGCCCCCGCCCGGGAGGACCACTTCGCCACCGCCCGGCAGGTGGCCGACGCCGTCCTGTTCGAGGGCTACGTCCTCTACCCGTACCGGGCGTCGGCCGCGAAGAACCGGATGCGCTGGCAGTTCGGCGTGCTCGTGCCCCCGACCTGGGCCCCGGCGCACGAGGAACACTGCTTCCAGCGGACCGAGCTGCTGATGGAGCCGCGCGGCGCGGCAACCCTTCGCCTGGAGCTGCGGTTCCTGCACGCGCGGCGACGGACCGTCCAACGGGTGCGGGAGGACGACTCGTTCACCACGACCGACGAACTGCACCTGGCGGACCGGGTGCTGGTGCCGTGGGACGAGGGGACGGAGGAACGCGTCGTCCACGCGATCCCCGTCGCCGAACTCAGCGGCGAGGGGCTCGTGTTGCCCTTCTCGCGGCCGGCCCGCGAGGACACCGAGGAGGTCCTGGACGCCGACGGGCGGACGGTGGGCCGGCTGGTGCGGCGCACCGAGCGGGTCAGTGGCCTCGTACGGATCCGCACCGCGGAACTCGACGGCCCCTACCGGGTGTCGCGGCTCACCGCGGTCGTGGAGAACACGAGCCCGTGGGCCCCGAACGGCGAACGGGACGCCCGCGAAGCCGCCCTGCCCCGCTCGCTCCTCGCCGCGCACCTCATGCTGGGGCTCGACGCCGGGTCCTTCCTGTCGATGACCGACCCGCCGGAATGGGCCAAGGGCGCCGTCGCCGACTGCGTCAACGAGCACACCTGGCCCGTCCTCGCGGGCGCCGGAGGCCACGCCGACGTGGCGCTGTCCTCCCCGATCATCCTGGAGGACCACCCGGCCATCGCGCCGGAGAGCGCCGGGGCCATGTACGACGCCCTGGAGATCGACGAGATCCTCACCCTGCGCACGGCGGCCCTCACCGACCAGGAGAAGCGCGAGGCCCGTGGTACCGATCCGCGGGCGGCCGCGGTGATCGACCTCGCGGAGTCCATGCCGCCGGAGGTCCTGGAGCGACTGCACGGCGCCGTCCGCGCCCTCCGGGAGGTCACTGGCGAAGGACCGCCGGAGATCCGCGAACTCCCGCCGGAGGAAGCGCTGTTCAGCCCGGACACGCCGTGGTGGGACCCGGCCCGGCCGGACGCCCTCGACCCGGTTCCGGAGCGGATCACGATCGACGGCGTCACGGTGGGCGTCGGCAGTCGGGTGCTGCTGCGCCCCGGGTTGCGGCCCACCGACGCCCAGGACCTGTTCCTGCGGGACCGGCCCGCCCTCGTCGAAGCGGTCCTGCACGACGTGGACGGCGGGGTGCACCTGGCCGTCACGGTGGAGGGCGATCCGGGCGCCGACATCCGGCGCGAGCAGGGCCGGTTCCTGTACTTCCAACCCGACGAGGTCACTCCCCTGGAGGGCGCGTGAGCGGCGGCGTGCTGGTCGCGGGCATCGGCAACCTGTTCCTCGGCGACGACGGCTTCGGCGTCGAGGTGGTGCGCGCGCTGTCGGCGCACCCGTTGCCCGACCACGTCGAGGTGGTGGACTTCGGGGTGCGCGGGGTCCACCTGGCCTACCAACTGCTGGACGGTTACGACACGCTCGTCCTGATCGACGCCGCCGCCCGCGGCGGGGCCCCCGGCACCGTGTACCTGATCGACGCCGGGGAAGCGGGCGCCGGGGAAGCGGGCGCCGACCCGCCCGCCGGCGGCGCCGTGCTCGACGGTCACCACATGTCGCCCGACGCGGTACTGGCCCTGCTGGGAACCCTGTGCGCGGGCACCGGGTCCGCTCCGCCGCGGCGCACCCTGGTCGTCGGCTGCGAACCCGCCTCGGTCGAGGAGGGCATCGGGCTCAGCGCCCCGGTGGCCGCCGCCGTACCCGAGGCCGTACGGACGGTCCTGGAGCTCGTGCGGGACGCCCCGCGTCCCGGGGCGGCCCCGGACGCACGGACCACCGCGCACACCGCGCGCGAACTGAGGAGGACCCCATGAAGAAGGCCTTCGTCGGCGGAGCTGCCGCCGCCGCGCTCGTCGCCGTGCTCACCCAGGTGCTGCCCGACATCCGGCGCTACCTGCGGCTGCGCAGGATGTGACACCCGCCGTCCTCCGGCCGGCCGCCCCGGCGCACCCGAACGGCGTACGGGGCGTGCGGGGCGTCGGCGTGCCCGACCGCGGCGCCCGGGTCCGGCCGCTGTAATGAGCCCCGGCAGGACGGAGTCCCGATGCACGAGATGTCGATCGCCATGGCCGTCGTGGGCCAGGTGGAAGAGGCCGCCGAGGCGGGCGGGGCGCACGCCGTCACCCTGGTCCGGCTCCAGGTCGGGGAGCTGGCCGGCGTGGTGCCGGACGCCCTCGCCTTCTGCTTCGAACTCGCCTGCGCCGGCACCGTCCTCGAAGGCGCCGAGCTGGTCACCGTCTCCGAGGCGGGCCGTGCCCGCTGCGCGGACTGCCCGGACGAATGGGCCGTCGGCATGCCGCCGCGGCTGTGCTGCCCGGACTGCGGCCGGGCCGGCGGCGTGGAGCTGGTGTCGGGCCGTGAACTGCGGATCCTCAGCGTGACCTGGGAGGACGACCCGGACGGCGGCCCGGGCCGTACCCGTGAACCGATCTCCGAGGAGGCCTGACCCATGTGCCGAGTGGTGGACCTGCAACAGGCGGTGCTCGCCAAGAACGATCTGGCGGCCCAGGTGCTGCGCGCCGAACTCACCGCCCGCGGAACGACCGTCGTCAACCTGCTGTCCAGTCCGGGCAGCGGGAAGACCGCCCTGCTGGAACAGGAGCTGCTGCTGGCCCGGGAGCGGGGCGTGGCCGTGGCCGCGTTGACCGCCGACCTGGCCACCGAGAACGACGCGGTGCGGCTGGCGCGTTCCGGCGTACCGGTCAAGCAGGTGCTCACCGACGGGTTGTGTCACCTGGAGGCCGGGATGATGGGCCGTCACCTGGACGGGTGGCTGCCCGAAGGAACCCGGCTGCTGTTCGTGGAGAACGTCGGCAACCTGGTCTGTCCGGCCTCGTACGACCTCGGGGAGAACCTCCGGGTGGTGCTCGCCTCGGTGACCGAGGGCGAGGACAAGCCGCTGAAGTACCCGACGGCGTTCGGGCTCGCCCAGCTGGTGGTCGTCACCAAGACGGACATCGCCGAGGCCGTCGACTTCGACGAGGCCACCTTCCGCCGCAACGTCGAGCAGGTCAACCCGGGGGTGGAGGTGGTGCTCACCTCCGCCCGCGCGGGCACGGGCGCGGGCCTCCTGTTGGAGCGGGCCCTGGCCGTCGGTACGGGAACGGCCGCGCACACGCCGGTCATGGCCCGGACGGGACACGCGCACCCGCACCCGCACCCGCATGACGACGGGCACGTGCACGACCACGACGGGGACCACGTTCACGGTGGGGGCGCCGACCACCACCACGGCCCCGACGGGCACGTCCACCCGCACGCCCACGACTCCGTGGCGCGGACCCGCTGATGGAGGCCGTGCAGCGCCGCCGGATCACCGTCCGGGGCGTGGTCCAGGGCGTCGGCTTCCGCCCGTACGTGTACACCCGCGCCACCGGGCTCGGCCTCGCCGGGCACGTCACCAACACGCCCGAGGGCGTCGTCGCGGAGGTCGAGGGCGCGGCGGAGGCGGTGCTGCGGTTCTGCGAGCGGCTCGCGGCGGACGCGCCCCCGCTGGCCGTGGTGGACGCCGTCGACCACTGCGCCGTGCCGCTCGCGGGCGGCTCCGGGTTCAGCATCGTGGCCTCGCACACCGGGGGGCCGGCCCGCACGCTGGTCTCCCCCGACGTCGCCACCTGCGCCGACTGCCTCGCCGAGCTCGCGGACCCCACCGACCGGCGTCACCGCCATCCCTTCATCACGTGCACGCACTGCGGGCCCCGCTTCACCATCGTCACCGGGTTGCCGTACGACCGGGCCCACACCACCATGGCCGGCTTCCCGATGTGCGCCGACTGCGCCCGTGAGTACGCCGACCCGGCCGACCGGCGCTTCCACGCCCAGCCGGTGGCCTGCCCGGCCTGCGGGCCCCGCCTGCGGCTGCTGTCCGGTCGGCCGGTCCAGGAGGTGACCGACGTCGATCCCGTCGCCGGGGCACGCCGGCTGCTGGCCGAGGGGGCGGTCCTCGCGGTGAAGGGGCTCGGCGGATACCACCTGGCCTGCGACGCGGGCCACGCGGGCGCCGTCGCCGAGCTGCGCCGCCGCAAGGACCGCGGCGGCAAGCCGTTCGCCCTGATGGCCCGGGAGCTCGCCGACGTCGAACGGCTCGCCCACGTCGGCCCCGAGGAGCGGAGCCTGCTCACCGGCGCGGTGCGGCCCATCGTCCTGTTGCGCCGCCGCCCGGGAGCCACGGGCGTGGCGGAGGGTGTCGCGCCGGGCAGCCCCGACCTCGGCGTGATGCTCCCGTACACGCCCCTGCACCACCTGCTGCTCGGCCTGCCCGGTGACCCGGCGGGCCTCCGGCTGCTGGTGATGACCAGCGGCAACCTCTCGGGCGAGCCCATCGTCACGGACGACGCGGAGGCGCTGGAGCGGCTCGCCGCTCTCGCCGACGCCTGGCTCACGCACGACCGGCCCATCCACGTGCCCTGCGACGACTCCGTGGTGCGCGTGTGCGAGGGCGAGCAGTTGACCGTCCGGCGCTCGCGCGGCTGGGCACCGCTGCCCGTGACGCTGCCGGTCGAGGTGCCGGCGAGCCTCGCCGTGGGCGGGGACCTGAAGAACGCGTTCTGTCTGGGCGAGGGCCGCCGGGCCTGGCTGTCGGCGCACATCGGCGACATGGACGACCTGGCCACCCAGTACGCGTTCGCGGGCGCGCGGCGGCAGTTGGAGTCGGTCACCGGAGTACGTCCCGTCCTGTTCGCCGCCGACCGGCACCCGGGATACCGGTCGGGCCGGTGGGCGCGGGAGCACGCGGACGGGCGGCCCCTGGTGCTCGTCCAGCACCATCACGCCCACGTCGCCTCGGCGATGGCCGAGCACGGCCTCGACGGCGGTCGGCGGGTGATCGGCGTCGCCTTCGACGGGACCGGGTACGGGGACGACGGTGCGGTCTGGGGCGGGGAGGTACTGCTCGCCGACTACGCCGGGTTCACCCGGTTCGCGCACCTGGGGTACGTCCCGCTGCCGGGCGCAGACGCCGCCGTGCGGCGGCCGTACCGGATGGCGTTGGCCCACCTGTGGGCCGCCGGGCTGGACCGGGCCCCGGACCTGCCCTGCACGGCCGCTTGCCCGCCCGACGAACTCCGCGTGCTGGAACGCCAGTTGGAACGGGGGCTGAACTGCGTGCCGACCTCCAGCATGGGCCGGCTCTTCGACGCCGTCTCCTCCCTGGCCGGCGTCCGCCACCTCGCCGGCTACGAGGCGCAGGCCGCGATCGAGCTGGAAGGCGCCGCCCTGGAGGCGGGTACGGGGTACGGCCGCGGCTACGCCTTCGGGCTGTGCCCGCCCGCGGCGGCCGGCGCGGGGCCCGTGGTCGCCGACCCGGCGCCCGTACTGGCCGCGGTGGTGGCCGACGTACGGGCGGGCACGGCCGGGCCCGTGATCGCCGCCCGCTTCCACGCCGGGGTCGCCGCCCTCGTCGGCACGCTGTGCGGGCTCGCCCGCGACCGGCACGGCCTGGACACGGTCGCCCTGACCGGCGGGGTCTTCGCCAACACCCTGCTCTCCGCGGCCTGCGCGCACGACCTGCGCGGACGCGGCTTCACCGTCCTGCGGCACCACCGCGTCCCGCCGAACGACGGCGGCCTGGCCCTCGGCCAGCTCGTGGTGGCGGGGGCCGCAGGGGCCGCCCGCGCCACGGACCACCCACAGCAAGGAGAAGCCCATGTGCCTCGCGGTACCCGGCAGAGTGCTTGAGATCGCGGAGAAGGACGGCACCCGCATGGCCACCGTCGACTTCGGCGGGGTGCGCAAGGAGGTGTGCCTGGAGTACCTGCCGGACCTCCGGGTCGGCGAGTACGCCATCGTCCACGTGGGGTTCGCGCTCCAGCGCCTGGATGAGGAATCGGCCCGGCAGACCCTGGAGTTGTTCGAGCAACTCGGCATGCTCCAGGAGGAGTTCGGCGACCCCTGGGAGATGGCCGCGGAGGCGGGTGGCGCCTCGTGGCCCTTCACCGACGACGAGCCGGCCACGGACGCGGCGCCCACCGCGACCCGGCAGGAGGAGATCCCGCAGTGAAGTACATCGAGGAGTTCCAGGACCCGGAACTCGCCCGCAAACTGCTCGACGACATCCACGCCACCGTGACCCGACCCTGGGCGCTGATGGAGGTGTGCGGCGGCCAGACCCACACCATCATCCGCCACGGCATCGATCAACTTCTCCCCGAGCAGGTTGAGTTGATTCACGGCCCGGGTTGTCCGGTGTGTGTGACCCCACTGGAGGTCATCGACAAGGCACTGGAGATCGCCTCCCGTCCCGGCGTCATCTTCTGCTCCTTCGGGGACATGCTCCGCGTCCCCGGGACGGGCCGTGACCTCTTCCAGGTGCGCAGCGAGGGCGGCGACGTACGGGTGGTGTACTCCCCGCTCGACGCGCTCAAGGTCGCGCAGGAGAACCCGGAGCGCGAGGTGGTGTTCTTCGGCATCGGCTTCGAGACCACGGCGCCGCCGAACGCGATGACGGTCCACCAGGCGAAGAAGCTCGGCATCCGCAACTTCAGCCTGCTGGTGTCGCACGTCCGGGTCCCTCCGGCGATCGAGGCGATCATGCGCTCGCCCAGCTGCCGGGTCCAGGGCTTCCTGGCCGCCGGGCACGTGTGCAGCGTGATGGGCACGGGCGAGTACCCGGAGTTGGCCGAGCGCCACCGGGTGCCGATCGTGGTGACGGGCTTCGAGCCGCTGGACATCCTGGAGGGCGTACGGCGCGCCGTACGACAGTTGGAGCGCGGCGAGCACACCGTGGACAACGCCTACGCGCGCGCCGTGCGCCCCGAGGGCAACCCGGCGGCGCTCGCGATGCTCCAGGACGTCTTCGAGGTCACCGACCGGGCCTGGCGCGGCATCGGGGTCATCCCGGACAGCGGCTGGCGGCTGTCGCCGCGGTACCGGGAGTACGACGCCGAGCACCGTTTCTCGGTGACCGGCATCACCACCCTGGAGCCGGCGGAGTGCCGCAGCGGCGAGGTGCTCCAAGGGCTGCTGAAGCCGCACGAGTGCGAGGCGTTCGGCACGCTGTGCACC
This sequence comes from Streptomyces sp. NPDC048383, assembly GCF_040651775.1. Taxonomy (NCBI): domain Bacteria; kingdom Bacillati; phylum Actinomycetota; class Actinomycetes; order Kitasatosporales; family Streptomycetaceae; genus Streptomyces; species Streptomyces sp. NPDC048383. The sequence continues at coordinate 191,377 of NZ_JBEZKS010000003.1, read as the reverse complement.
CCGCGCAATCCGCTGGGCGCCACGATGGTGTCGAGCGAGGGCGCCTGCGCGGCGTACTACCTGTACCGGCGGCTGGACCTCCCGACGCCGCCGGCCGCCCCGACCGCCCCGTTGGAGGCGAGCCCCGTTGCCTGAGACCGTACGACCCGACACCGCACGACCGGACCCCGTACCCGTCAACATGGGGCCCGACACCGCGCTCGACATCACGGGTTGGACCTGCCCGGCGCCGCTGCGCGACCGCCCCCGGGTGGTGATGGGCCACGGCGGCGGCGGTGCGCTATCCGCCGAGCTCGTCGAGCACCTCTTCGCACCGGCCTTCGGCGGCGAGGTGCTGGCGCAGCTCGGGGACTCCGCGTCCGTCCGACTCGGCGGGGTCCGGCTCGCGTTCTCCACCGACTCCTACGTGGTGCGCCCGTTGTTCTTCCCGGGCGGGAGCATCGGCGACCTCGCCGTCAACGGCACGGTGAACGACCTGGCCATGAGCGGGGCCACCGCGGCCTACCTGTCCTGCGGGTTCATCCTGGAGGAGGGCGTGGAGATCGCGACGGTCGCCCGGGTGGCCGAGGCCATGGGCGCGGCCGCGCGCTCGGCGGGCGTGGAGGTCGCCACCGGTGACACGAAGGTGGTGGAGGCCGGGCACGGCGACGGCATCTACGTCAACACCTCCGGCATCGGGCTCGTGCCGACGGGCGTGGACCTGCGTCCGCAGCGCGTCGTCCCCGGCGACGTGGTGATCGTCAGCGGTGAGATCGGGCTGCACGGGGTCGCGATCATGAGCGTGCGCGAGGGCCTCGAGTTCGGGGTGGACGTCCTGAGCGACTGCGCCGCTCTCGGCGGCCTCGTGCGGAGCATGCTCGCGGTCACCCCGGACCTGCACGTCCTGCGCGACCCGACACGGGGTGGCCTCGCGGCCTCCCTGAACGAGATCGCGGCCGCCTCCGGCACCGGCGTCGTCCTGCACGAGTCGAAGGTCCCGGTGCCCCCGGCCGTCGCCAACGCGTGCGCGATCCTCGGCCTCGATCCGCTGTACGTGGCCAACGAGGGCAAGTTGGTCGCCTTCGTGCCCCGCGAGCACGCCGACGCGGTGCTCGACGCCATGCGCGCCCACCCGTTGGGCCGGCACGCCGCGGTGATCGGGGAGGCCGTCGAGGCGCATCCCGGGCTCGTCGTGGCGCGGACCGGCCTCGGCGGGACGCGGGTGGTCGACCTGCCCATCGGGGAGCAGCTGCCGCGCATCTGCTGACCCGGCGAAGCCGGTACGGGGCCCCGCGCCGGCGGGGCCCCGTACCGGTCCGACGGCGGTCAGGGCGACCGCCGCGGACCCCCGCGCGGATCGCGCTGGGGGCGTGCGCTGACGGAGGGCCTGATCGGAGCGGTGTAGGCGTCCTACCTGACCTGCCGTACCGAACCGACGCCGCCGGAACCGTACGGATCGACGGCCCGGACCGTACGGGACGACGACCCGGACCGTACGGATGATCGGCTCGGGCCCTACGGATCGACGCCTCGGACCGGACGGGACGACGCCTCGACCGCCGCTTTGATCCGGGCACCGAAGGCCGGGGCGTCCTTGCGGGCGGCGCTCAGCGCGAGGCCGACGAGGAGCTTGCCGACGCCGTGCCCTTCGAGGGTGTTGAAGACGCGGACCCGGCTGCGGCCGCCGGGCAGGGCTTCGAGGTCGTAACCGCCCTCGGCCGTCACGAGGTTCTTGCTCTGCTCGCTCCAGCGGATCAGGCCCGGCGGCTCGATCGCGGTGATGCGGAACTCCCGGCCCGTCTTCATCCCGGCGTCCTTGACGGTGCTTCGGAAGACCGTGCCGACGGCCGTTGGGCCCTCCGGGACCTTGGTGATCCGCTGGACGCGCGGGCTGAACTCGGGGTCGTTGCGGCCGTCGGCCAGGTAGGCGAACACCGCCTCGACCGGCCGGTCGATCTCGACCGTCGCCTCGAACCGTCCACCCATGTGAGACTCCTTCGCCGTGCGTCCGCCGCGTTCTCCGCGTTCTCCGCGCGATCACGATCGTGCGTGATCACTCTCCTACGCGGTCACGATCCCAGACCGGGCCCGCCCGCGCGCGCCAGCAGCCCCGACAACAGGACCTCCAACGTCTCGCGCAGGGTGTCGGCGAAGTCGAGGCGCAGCACGGCCAGCGCCGGGTCCGCCTCGTAGGCCGCGATCATGGCGGCGGAGGGGTGGGCGTGGGTCCAGACCGCGCCGGTGACGATGAGGGACCCGGCGACGAACCGGAAGGCGTCCGACTCCCCCAGGGCGGGCAGTCGGGCGGCGACCAGGGCCGCCAGGGCGCTCGCGTGGGCGATCGCGGCGCGCTTGTACTGGGCGGCGACCTGCGGGGAGACGTTGCGTTCCAACACGGCTGACTGGGCGCTGATCAGGTCGCACAGGACGGGCCGTTCGGCCAGGGCTCGGGCGAGGCGGTCGGCGAGCCGGTCGGGACGCTCGGTGGGCGGGACGGCGTCCAGGGCGCCGGGGAGGGTCTGCTCCAGATGGTCGACGAGTTCGCCCGAGGCGGTGGCCAGGAGTTCCAGCAGGACGTCCTCGCGGGATTCGAAGTAGCGCAGCACGTTCGACTTGGCGAGGCCCACCCGGCGACTGAGCTCGTTCAAGGTGACCTGGGCGACGGGCATCTCGGTGAGCATGTCGGCCGCCGCGTCGAGGATCGCCCGGCGGCGGGCCGCGCGCTGCTCCTCGCTCCGGGCCCGCTGGAACTTACTGGGAATGGACACGCGCCCAGCGTACAGACCTGCGGTCTGTTGTTATCAGACCAGCGGTCTGCTAGCTTCGAAAGCAATGGACCGTCGGTCTGTTGCCGCCGCCCCAAGGAGCCGTCATGTACGCCGTCCCCGACCAGTCCGGCAAGACCGTCGTCGTCACCGGCGCCAACAGCGGCACCGGCAAGGAGGCCGCGCGCCGACTCGCCGAGGCGGGCGCCCGCGTCGTGCTGGCCGTCCGCACACCGGCCAAGGGCGAGCGGGCGCGCGCCGAGATCCTGGCCCGCCATCCGCGCGCGCGGCTGGAGGTGCGCCGGATCGACCTGGCCGACCTCGCCTCGGTGGCCGCCTTCGCCGACGGCATCCTGGCCGAGGGCGACCCGCTCGACCTGCTGGTGAACAACGCGGGCGTGATGGCCCCGCCGACCCGGATGACCACGTCCGACGGCTTCGAGTTGCAGTTCGGCAGCAACTTCCTCGGCCCGCTGGCCCTGACCGTACGGCTGCTGCCCGCGCTGCTGGCCGCCCCGGCCCCGCGGGTGACCACCATGAGCAGCGGCACCGCCAACTTCGGCAGGGTGGACCTCGCCGACCTCCAGTACGAGCGCCGCCGCTACCACCCGATGCTGTCGTACGCCCAGTCCAAGCTGGCCGACCTGATGATGGCCCAGCACCTGGACGAACTCGCCGCCGTCCAGAGGTGGCCGCTGCGGAGCACCGCCGCCCACCCCGGCTACACGAGGACGAACCTGCAGACCGCGGGAGCGAGCCTGGGCCGGGGAAAGCCGTCGCGGCTGCACCGGCTCGTGAGCTCCGTCGACTTCCTCCCGAAGCAGGAGGTGGGCCCGGGCACCGAGCCCCTGCTGTACGCGGCCACCAGCCCGGACGCGGTCGCGGGCGGCTACTACGGCCCGAGCGGCCCGTTCGAGCTGGTCGGCCCGGTCACCGCGGCCCGCGTCACCCGCCGGGCCCTGGACCGCGCGGCCAACGCCCGACTCTGGGAGGCGGCGGAACGCCTCACGGGCGTCCGGGCCGTCACCGCGGACCACTGACGGGCCGGGGACTCCCGCGCGCGAGGCGCCCCCGGCGGCCGGGTCAGCCGAGAAGGGCGTAGACCGCGGAGGCCTTGGCGGCGGGTTCGTCGGCGCCGTCCGCGGTCATGGTGACGTCGGCGAAGGCCATCCGCTTGCCGAGCTTGGTGACGCTCACCGCGATCAGCACGTCCGTACCGGTCACGGGCCGCTGGAAGCTGGTGGACTGCTGGACCGTGGTCATCGGCCCGTACCCGCCGCGGGCGGCGGAGATCGCGATGACGGTCGCGGTGTCGGCGGCGGCCATCAGGGCCTGGCCGCTCAGCCCGCCGCCGTCGCGGGCCAGGTCCGCGGACCAGGGCAGCCGCAGCACGGCGTGCCGGGTTCCCGTCTCCTCCACGGTGAGGCCCAGGGCCAGCACCCAGGGCGCGAAGTTGTCTGCCAGGATCCTGTCGGCTTCTGCCGGTGTCAGCGTCACCCGAGGATTGTGACGGCCCGGGCCGGGCCGCCACAACACCGCCGCCGCGAAGGGGCTTTCGGTCAGAGCCCGGCGGCCAGCTCGGTGCCCTGCCGGATGGCCCGCTTGGCGTCGAGTTCGGCCGCCACGTCGGCTCCGCCGATGAGGTGCGCCTCGACGCCGGCGGCGCGGAGCTCCTCGTACAGGTCGCGGCGGGGCTCCTGGCCGGTGCACAGCACGACGGTGTCGGCGGGGATCAGCCGCGCCTCGCCGTCGACGGTGATGTGCAGGCCCTCGTCGTCGATGCGCTCGTACGTCGCCCCGGCGACCGAGACCACCCCGCGGTGCTTGAGCTCCGCGCGGTGGATCCAGCCGGTGGTGGTGCCGAGGCCGCTGCCGACCTTGGTGGTCTTGCGCTGGAGCAGGTGCACCCGGCGCGGCGGGGCGGGCCGCTCGGGGGCGGTCAGGCCGCCGGGGCCGGTGTAGGCGGTGTCGACGCCCCAGTGGCGGAACCAGACCTCGGGGTCCTGGGCCGCGCCCTCGCCGCTGTCGGTGAGGAACTCGGCGACGTCGAAGCCGATGCCGCCCGCGCCGACGACGGCGACGCGCTCGCCGACGGGGGCCCCGTCGCGCAGCACGTCGAGGTAGCTGACGACGTTGTCCCGGTCCACGCCCTCGATGGCGGGGGTGCGCGGGCTGACGCCGGTGGCGACGACGACCTCCTCGTACTCCCGCAGGGTCGCCACGTCGGCCACGGTGTTCAGCCGGACGTCGACGCCGCTGTCCACGAGTTGGGTGCCGAAGTAGCGGATGGTCTCCTCGAACTCCTCCTTGCCCGGGATGCGGCGGGCGATGTCGAGCTGGCCGCCGATCCGGCCGGAGGCCTCGTACAGGGTGACGTCGTGGCCGCGGCCGGCGGCGGAGACGGCGCAGGCCAGACCGGCGGGGCCGGCGCCGACGACGGCGACGCGCTTCTTCAGTCGGGTGGGCGCGAGGACGAGTTCGGTCTCGTGGCAGGCGCGGGGGTTGACGAGGCAGCTGGTGATCCTGCCGCTGAAGGTGTGGTCGAGGCAGGCCTGGTTGCAGCCGATGCAGGTGTTGATGGTCTCGGACCGACCGGCCGCGGCCTTCGCGACGAAGTCGGCGTCCGCGAGGAAGGGACGCGCGAGGGAGACCAGGTCGGCGCGGCCGTCGGCGAGCAACTCCTCGGCGACCTCAGGGGTGTTGATCCGGTTGCTGGTGACGAGCGGCACGCTCACCGCGCCCATCAGCCGCTTGGTGACCCAGGTGTAGGCGCCGCGGGGCACGGAGGTGGCGATGGTGGGGATGCGGGCCTCATGCCAGCCGATGCCGGTGTTGATGATGGTGGCGCCCGCCGCCTCGACCTCCTTGGCGAGGCGGACGACCTCCTCCAGGGTGGAGCCGCCGGGGATCAGGTCGAGCATGGACAGGCGGTAGACGAGGATGAACTCCTCGCCGACGGCCTGTCGGGTGCGGCGGACGATCTCCAGCGGGAAGCGCGTGCGGTTCTCGTACGCGCCGCCCCAGCGGTCGGTGCGCTTGTTCGTCGCGGCCGCGATGAACTCGTTGATCAGGTAGCCCTCGGAGCCCATGATCTCGACGCCGTCGTAGCCGGCGAGCTTGGCGAGGCGGGCCGCCCGTACGAAGTCCTCGACGGTGCGCTCGACCTCGATGTCGGAGAGCTCGTTCGGTACGAACGGGCTGATCGGGGCCTGGAGCGCGCTGGGGGCGACGAGGTCCTTGTGGTAGGCGTAGCGGCCGAAGTGGAGGATCTGCATCGCGATCTTCCCGCCCTCCGCGTGCACCGCGTCGGTGATCACCCGGTGCTCGGCGGCCTCCTCCTCGGTGGTGAGGCGGGAGCCGCCCTCGAAGGGACGTCCGGCGTCGTTGGGCGCGATGCCGCCGGTGACGATGAGGCCGACGCCGCCGCGGGCGCGCTCGGCGTAGAAGGCGGCGAGGCGCTCGAAGCCGCCCTCGTGCTCCTCCAGGCCGGTGTGCATCGAGCCCATGATCACCCGGTTCGGCAAGGTGGTGAAGCCGAGGTCCAGGGGGCTCATCAGGTGCGGGTAGCGGCTCTGGGAACTCATGGGGGGCGCCTCCTCGCGCGGGGGTGATGAACATGTTCTAGCGAGGCTCGGGCGGTTTTGCAACTAGGTGCATAACCAGATGGGGGCGGTTCGGACACCCTCCCCGCCTCCCACCGGCCCGGTCCGCCCCTCCCTGTGGCGCAGTTCACGGCCCGGACACCCTCGCCGACGTGACGGAACCGGGCACGGTGACGGTGAACGTCAGGTGCGGCGCAGCCGTACGGTGACGATCTGGAACGGGCGCAGCGTCAGGGCGATCCGGCCGTCCGCGGCCGGAGCGGCGACGGCGGAGCCCGCCAGGGGCCGCTCCAGGAGGTCGCTCTCGACGGCGGCGGTGATCGCGAAGCCGGGCGTGAGGTGCGCCGTGGCCCGGCCGCCGCGGGACTCGTACAGCCGGACGACGACGTCGCCGCTGCGGTCCTCGGCGAGTTTGACCGCCTCGACGACGACCGCGTCCTCGTCCACCGCCAGCAGCGGCTCGACCGGGCCGGCCCCCGTCACGACCCGTTCGGGCAGGTTCAGGGCGTGGCCCTCCCGGACCGCGTCCCCGGTCGTGGCGCCGGGTGCGAGGGAGAACCGCAGGGTGTGTCGCCCCTGGTCGGTCTCCGGGTCGGGGTAGCGGGGCGCGCGCAGGAGGGACAGTCGGACCGTGGTGGTCCGGCCGCCGTCGGGGCGTACGTCCCGGGTGACGTCGTGCCCGTAGGTGGAGTCGTTGAGCAGGGCCACGCCCCAGCCGGGCTCCTCCACCTGGATCCAGCGGTGGGCGCAGATCTCGAACTTGGCCGCGTCCCATGAGGTGTTGGTGTGGGTGGCGCGGTGAACGTGGCCGAACTGGGTCTCGGCGGCGGACCGTTCCGCCGCTACGTCGAGGGGGAAGGCGGCCTTGAGGAACTTCTCGCTCTCGTGCCACCGCACGTCCACCCCGAGGTCGACGGTCCGGGCGCCCGCCCGCAGCGTGATCGTCTGCACGGCCGTGGACGAGCCGAAGGAACGGGTGACGGTGACGCTCGCCGCGTCCGGCCCGGCCTCGGTCACCTCCATCGAGTCCAGCGCGACGAGGTCGGTGACCCTGTTGCGGTAGAACGCGTCGATGTCCCACGCGTCCCACATGTTCGGGAAGTCGGGATGGATCTGGAGCAGGTTCGCCGCGCTCCCCGGGGCGAGCGCCTCGCGTCCCCCTTCCAGGTCGTAGGCGGAGACGAGCAGCCCGCGCCCGTCGACCTCCACCAGCAGTCGGCCGTTGGCCAGGACGTGCCCGCCGCCGTGCCGTTCCTCGATGGTGACGGGCTGCGTCGCCGCCTCGGGACGGCCCGCGCCGCCCGCGGGGATGCCGCGCCGGGCGTGCGGGGCGCAGTTGAAGACGAGTTCCTCGGTCCCCTCGCCCGCCAGGGCCGCCTGCGCCGCCCCGGTGATCGCGAGGAGTTGCTCGCGCACGGCCGCGTACGTCGCCCGGGCCTCGCGGTGCACCCAGGCGATGGAGGAGCCCGGCAGGATGTCGTGGAACTGGTGGAGCAGTACGGTCTTCCAGAGCCGCTCCAGGTCCTCGTACGGGTAGGCGAAGCCGGGAACGCGCACGGCGGCCGTCGCGGCCCACGACTCGGCCTCCCGGAGCAGGGATTCGCTGCGCCGGTTGCCCTGCTTGGTGCGGGCCTGGGAGGTGTAGGTGCCCCGGTGCAGTTCCAGGTAGAGCTCTCCCGCCCAGACGGGCGCGTCCGGGTACTCGGCGTGCGCCTTCTCGAAGAAGGCGTCGGGCCGTTCGACCTCGACGCGCGGGGAGCCTTCGAGGTCGCGCTGGCGCCGGGCGCGGGCCAGGTGTTCGCGGGTGGGTCCGCCGCCGCCGTCACCCCAGCCGAAGGGCACCAGCGAGCGCGAACCCCGCCCCTTCTCCCGGTAGTTGCGTGCGGCGTGGGCGAGTTGGGCGCCGCCCAGGTCGCTGTTGTAGGTGTCGACGGGCGGGAAGTGCGTGAAGACGCGGGTGCCGTCGATGCCCTCCCACCAGAAGGTGTGGTGGGGGAACTTGTTGACCTGGGACCAGGAGATCTTCTGGGTCAGGAACCAGTGCGAGCCGGACAGCTTCACGAGCTGCGGCATGGCGGCGGTGTAGCCGAAGGAGTCGGGCAGCCACACGTTCCTCGTCTCGATCCCGAACTCGTCGAGGAAGAACTTCTTGCCGTAGAGGAACTGGCGGGCCATCGCTTCGCCGCCGACCATGTTGGTGTCGGACTCGACCCACATGCCGCCCACCGGCACGAACCGGCCGTCCGCGACCTTCTTCTTGATCCGTTCGAAGAGTTCGGGACGGTAGGTCTTGATCCAGTCCAGTTGTTGGGCCTGGGACATGGCGAAGACGAACTCCGGGTGCTCGTCCATCAGCGCGAGCACGTTGGAGGTGGTCCGGGACACCTTGCGGACGGTCTCGCGCAGCGGCCACAGCCAGGCCGAGTCGATGTGCGCGTGCCCGACGGCGCTGATCCGGTGCGCCGAGGCGGTGGCCGGTGCGGCGAGGACCGGCGCGAGGCGAGCGCGGGCGGCGGCGGCCGTGGCGGGGACGTCGGCGAGGTCCACCTCGTCCAGCGCGGAGTCGACGGCCCGCAGGATCGCGTACCGGCGGGCGTCGGCCCCGTCGAGCTGCGTCATCAGCTCCTGGAGGACTTCGAGGTCCTGTACGAGTTCCCAGACCTCGGTCTCGAAGACGGTGAGGTCCATCCGGGCGAGGCGGTAGAGGGGCTGGTCCCCGCTCGTCGGCCGGTCGCCCTCGTAGGTGGGCGAGTGGCTGACCAGGACCGGGTTGGACGCGGCCTCGACGTACCACTCGACGCGCTCGCCGCCCGCCGCCCGGTCGGCGACCCGGACCCAGTCGTTGTACGGGTTCAGCCCCTTGACCTCGCTGCCGTCGGCGCGGTGGACCAGGCCCTCGCACTGGAAGCCGGGCATCATCCGCTCGAAGCCGAGGTCGAGCACGGCCTCGACGGTGCGGCCCGCCCAGTCGGCGGGTACCGAGCCGGTGACCTTGAACCAGGTGGTGCCCCAGGCCGGGCCCCACGCGTCACCCGTCGCGCAGGGCCCGTACGGGGCGGCCAGGCCCTCGGCGACGGGCACCGGTTCGCCGGGCGCCTCCCAGCGCTCGACGGTGAGCGGCAGCGAGCGGGAGCGGACGGCGGGTTTGATCCGCTCCGCGAGGACGCGGCGCAGGCGGTGTTCGGCGATGCTGCGGTCGTCGTGCATGACGGCGGCTCCAGGAGGAGGGGTCGGGCGGGCGGGGCTGCGGGACCGGAACAGGGATGGTGGGCAGCGGGCAGCGGGCAGCGGTCGGCGGGCAGCGGTCGGCGGCCCGCGTCAGGTCTTGACGGCCCCTTCGGCCACGCCCTTGAAGAAGTAACGCTGGAGGGCGAAGAAGAGGAGCATCATCGGGATCAGCGCGGTCATCGCCCCGGCGGCGATGGTCCGCTGGTCGCTGGTGGTCGTGGCGCCGGCGAGGGTCTTCAGGCCGAGCTGGAGGGTGTGGTTCTCGCTGTCGGTGAGGACGAGCAACGGCCACAGGAAGTCGTCCCAGGCGCCCATGAAGCTGGTGATGCAGACGACGGCGAGGGCGCCCTTGGCGGAGGGCAGGAAGACGCGGGTGAAACGGGTCCATTCGCCCGCCCCGTCCAGGACCGCCGCCTCCTCGATCTCCCGGGGCACGGCCAGGAAGGCCGCCCGCATGATCATGATGTTGAGGACGGAGACGGCTCCCGGCAGCCAGACCCCGATGAGGGTGTCGATGAGACCCATCCCCCGCACCGTCAGGAACATCGAGATCATCACGGACTCGAAGGGGAACATCAGGGTCGCCACCAGGACGGTGAAGACGCTCCGGCGGCCCTTCCAACCGGCCCGGGACAGGGCGTAGCCGCCCATGGCCGCGAACAGCAGGTTGGAGGTGACGGACAAGGCCGCCACCATCAGCGTGTTGCCGACGTACTGGAGCAGGGGGAACGACTCGGCGACCAAGGCGTAGTTGTCCAGGGTGGGCCGGGAGGGCAGCAGGCCGTCGTACACGTTCTCGGTGCGGCCGCGGATCGAGGTCAGGAACTGCCAGACGATCGGGCCGACCATGACCACGAGCATCAGCATCAGCGTCGCGTACCGGGCGGTGCGGCCGAGGAGGCGGCGGCGCAGGTCGGCGCGGACGCGCGGGTCCGGTGGCGGGCGCCGGGCCGGCGCGGTGGTCGGGGTGGTCGCCGGGGCGCGGTCGGCGGGGGCGTTCACGCGTCGTCCCTCCGGGACAGCCGGTGGCCCAGCAGACTGAAGGCCAGGGTCAGCAGGAACAGCAGGAGGGAGATGGCCGAGGCGTAGCCGGTCTCGCCGGAGTAGCCGAGGCCCACCTGCCGGATCAGGAACGGCAGGGTACGGGCGCCGCCGCCGGGGCCGCCGCTCTCGCCGCCGAGGATGTAGATCTCGGTGAACACGCGCAGCGCCGAGATCGCGGAGAGGGTGCCGACCAGCAGCATCATCGGTTTGACCTGGGGGACGGTGATGCTGAAGAAGCGGCGTACGGAGCCGGCGCCGTCGAGGGCGGCGGCCTCGTACAGGGAGGCGGGGACGTTCCCGAGGGCCGCCAGGTAGAACACCATGTAGTAGCCGAGGCCCTTCCACACCGTCACGATCATCGCGGAGAGCAGCAGCATGGTGCTGTCCGTCAGGAACGGAACCGGCTCCGAGACGACACCGAGCCGGCGGAACACCGTGTTGACGAGCCCGTCGCTGCGCAGCACCCACTGCCAGATCAGGCCGACGACGACGGCGGAGGCGATCACGGGCGTGTAGAACGCGGAACGGAACAGCCCGATCCCGGGGATCCGCGCGCGTACGAGGACCGCGAGGGCGAGCGGCAGCAGCACCAGGCAGGGGACGACGACGGCGAGGTAGAGGACGCTGTTGCCGGTGGCCAGCCAGAAGTCGGGGTCGCCGAGGGCGCGGGTGTAGTTGTCGAGGCCGACGAAGTCCCCGCCGCGCAGGATCCGGGCGTCGGTGAAGGACAGGATCACGGTGTTGACGAACGGCCAGACGCTGAACAGGGCCACCATGACCAGCCCGGGAGCGAGGAAGAGGTAGGGCGCCCACCACGTTCGGTGGGGCAGACCGGCGTCACCTCCCGCAGCGGACCCCTTCGCCGTCACGGGCGGGCCGCGGCCGACAGGAGCGCGTTGGCCGCCTCCTGGGCCCTGCGCACCGCCGTCCTCGGATCCTGCTCCCCCAGGATGGCCTTCTGCATCTCGCGCACCACCGCGTCACCGACCTGACTGGTCCACTGGACCGGGGTGTTGGCGTCGAGCCCGGCACTCTTCAGCTGTTCGGCGCCGATCGCGCGGGCCACCGTCTCGGCGTCCTTGCCGTCGCCGCGGTCGGAGAAGTACGGGTCGTCCAGGCCCCGGGCGTTGGACGGGTAGATGGTGGCCTTCCGGGAGAACTCCACCTGGTTGGGGCCGTTGGTCACCCACTTGGCGAACTCGGCCGCCGCGTCCGGGTGTTCGGTGTCCTTTCGGATGCCGAGGGCTTGGGCGTAGATGCCGATGTGGCCGAGCCGGCCGGTGACGGCGCCGGCGACCCGGGTGCGCTCGTAGACCTGCGGAGCGTTCTGCCGGATGTCCTTGACGAAGCCCGGGGAGCCGGGGCCGAAGACCAGCTTTCCGGCGCCGTAGAGCTGGTTGATGTCGTCCGACTTGAGCAGGGACTCCTTCGGCATGGCGCCCTTGGCGTACAGGTCCTTCATCCGGTCGACCCACTCGACGGCCTTGTCCGTGTCGAAGGTGAAGCGGTCCCGGCGCTCGTTGAGGATCGGGACGCCCATCTTCTGCCAGTCCCCGGGCAGCCGGCTCTTGGGGTCGGCCATGAAGGCGGCGTACCGACCGCCGGAGCGGGCGGCGATCCGCTCGGCCTGGTCGAAGAACTCCTCGACGCTGGTGGGTGGTCGGGCGGGGTCGAGACCGGCCTTCTCGAAGAGGTCCGCGTTGAAGGTGAGGATCTCGGGGGTCACGTACCAGGGGTAGGCGTACACGCCGTCGCCCCGGCCGGGAAGTTCGAACTGCTCCCAGGCGCCGGGAACGTACTCCTTGGCGACCTCGGCGTCCCACGCCGAGACGTCGGCCAACAGCCCTCGTTCACCGAGCAATTGAAAGGAGTCGGTGGAGAGGTTCACCACGTCGGGGAGGGCGCCCGCGCCGGCGTCGGCGACGAGCTTCTCGTTGTAGCCGTCTCCGGGTACGTCCTCCCACTTCACCGTGACGTCGGGGTACCGCTGCTCGAAGGAGTCGATGACGCCCTGGACGTAGCCGGTGAACTTCGGCTTGAGCTGGAGGGTGCGGAACGTGATCCCACCGGACACGGTCCCCGTCCGTTCCGCGTCCTTGCCGTCCGCCGCTCCCCCGCCGCCGCCCAGCCCGCACGCGGACAGCGACAGGAGGCCGCCCGCGAGCAGGGTGGTGAGGGTCGTGCGCACCGCCTGGGAACGAGTCATCTCCGCCGCCTTCGGGGGAAGTTCCGACCCTGCGGCCGGAGGGCGGTGCCCACGCTGTCCGCAATCCCCGGGCCCGTCAACGTGCCCGAAATCCCATTGGCCGACGGGACGCGCTTCCCTTGTGCCGCCGGATAACCGACGCGTCACCCCGGGTCCCCGTACCGGACGGCGCCCACCTGGACTGATGCGCTTTAGTCCTGATCCTTTCCGGCGCGGCACGATGCGATTTCCGAGGCGAATTGCGGGCGCGGTTTGACCTCTTGTCGCCGGTCCGGAAGCAGTCGCACTCGCGCGGTTTATCGGTTGCGCCCGCACAGCCGCCGCCCGGGGCCGACGCGACGTGGCTACTTCATGCGGTAGGCGGCCTTGTCGGCGAGTTTGCCGTCCTTGAAGCACAGGCGCAGTACGTCGGAGCTGCTGTTGTCGGTGCTGGAGAGGTACCAGGCACAGGTGCCGCCGACGGGTTCGGCCGGGCCGCCGTCCTTGAGGGCGTCCTTGACGAAACTGTCGCCCGACGGGAGCTTGGCGCGGACCTCGGTCTCGGGATCGCCGATCCGCACGGCCTCGTAGACCTTCGGGTCGAGCAGGGTCTTGTCGGCGACGTCGAGGAGCTTCCCCGCGCCGAAGAGGACCGCGACGACGAGGCCGACGCCCACCACCAACGCCACGCCGCAACCGATCAGACAACCCTTGCGCTGAGCCACGCCCGTTCCTCCGAGTCCGCCGTGCCCGGTGCCCTTCACCGTGACGTGACGACCTTCGCAGTGGGCGCCTTCGGCGTGCCGTCCCCGAAAGTCTCGGGCTGCCGCAACGATCGTCGTTCGTCGCCGCCGTTCGCGGTCGCGCCCCCGGGGGCGTGTATACAGGAGGAGAAGGACGATCCGGACGAAACGAGAGGAACCCCTGTGAGTGAGCCCGTCGAGCCCCTGATCGTCGTCGGTGTGGACGGTTCGAACCATTCGAAGGAAGCGTTGCGCTGGGGCGTCGCCCAGGCCAAGGCCACCGGCGGCCGCGTACACGCCGTCATGAGCTGGGACTGGAACACCAATCCGTTCGCCGTGGGCACCGCCGAGCAGGCCGACCTGGTGCACGCCGAGGACGCGGCGCGGCAGAAGCTGTCGGACACCGTCGCCGAGGCCGTCGGCACCTCGCCCGGCGTACCGGTGTTCCGCCGGGTCGAGCGGGGCGCGCCGGCCCAGGTCCTGGTGGAGGCCTCGCGGGAGGCGGAACTGACGGTGGTGGGCACGCGCGGGTACGGCGGGATCAAGGGCGCGCTGCTGGGGTCGGTGAGCCAGCAGGTGGTCCAGTACGCGGCCTGCAGTGTCGTCGTGGTCCGTCACCAGGACTGACGGCCCGTGGGGGCCGCTTACGCGTCCCCGGGTACGGGAGCCGTCAGGTCGGCGGGGTCGGTGTTGGCCCCGCACAGGACGACGGCGACCCGCTTGCCCGGCAACCGGCGTGCGGAGCGCAGCGCGGCGAGGGCGGTGGCGGCGCCGGCCTCGACCACGATCCGGTGCTCCTCCCACAGTTCGCGTCGGGCCGCGATGATCTGCGCGTCGGTGACGAGCACCGAGTCGACGTCGCCGCGTTGCGCGGCGGCCAGCGCGTCGGCGGAAACCCGGGTGGCGCCGAGGGAGTCGGCGGCCACAGACTCGACGGGGACGTCGACGGGGCGGCCCGCCTCCAGGGCGGCGTTCAGGGCCCGGCAGTTCTCGGGTTCGGCGGCGGTGACGTGGACGCCGTGCTCGCGCGCGGCCGTGGCGATGCCCGCGAAGAGTCCGCCACCGCCGACCGCGACGACGACCGCGTCCAATCCGGGCAGGGCGTCGCGGATCTCCTCCAGCAGGGTTCCGGCGCCGGCGGCGATCAGGGGATGGTCGTAGGCGTGGCCGGCCAGCGCCCCGTGAGCGGCCGCGAACTCCTGGCTGGCGGCGAGCGCTTCGGAGTACCGGTCGCCCACGAGGCGCACGTCGGCGCCGTAACCGCGCAGCCGCGCCACCTTGACGGGTCGGGCGTTGGCCGGCAGGAACACGGTCGCGGGCACGCCGTGGGCGCGGGCCGCCCAGGCGCAGGCGATGCCGGCGTTGCCGCCGGAGGCCATCGTCACGCCGGCGGCGGGCAGGGTCCCGGCGGCGCGGTGCGCGGCGAAGAAGTTGTGGGCGCCGCGGGCCTTGAAGGAACCGGTGTGCTGGAGGTATTCCAGCGCGTACCGGACGCCTTCGGCGGCGGGCACGACGGCTACGGGCCGGACGATGCCTGCCAGTCGCTCCGCGGCGGCGCGGACGGCGGCGTGGTCGAGCTGCGTTTCCATGGCTGACTGCCTTTCTGGTGACGGGATTCGGGGAGCGGGGGCCGACCGCCCCCGGCGAGCCGATGCGGTCGGGCCCCAGCGGCCGATGCGGTCGGCTCTCAGCGAGCCGATGCGGTCGGCGCGGCCGCCGCGATGAGTTGGCGCAGGGCGCCGTAGTAGACCTCGTGGTCGGTCAGCGGGGGCAGTACGTCGGCCGTCGCGCCCGCCAGCACGGGGAACTCGGCCGGATCCAGCGCGGCCAGCGCGGCCCGGGAGGCCGCGACGGCGGCGGCCGGATCGCGGTGGTCCACGAAGGCGGCGCTGCCCAGCGTGAGCAGGTACATGCGGCGGTAGACGGTCATCGCCTCGGCGGGACTCATCCCGGCGGCGACGTTGTCGGCAAGAGCGGGCTCGACGAGCCGGGCCAGCAGGTGCCGGCCGAGCCAGGGGCGTCCACCGCGCAGGACCAGCAGCCCGGGGTGCGCGGTCAGCAGCCGGTACAGGGCGCCGAAGCGCAGCTCGGTGGCCTCGGCCCAGCCGGTGCCGGCGGGGACGTCGGGGAGTTGGGCGGCCAGGTGCTCGGTGCAGAGGTCCAGCAGGCCGGCGAGGTCGACGCAGCGGCGCTGGACGGTGGCGTGGGAGACGTCGAGCCGGCCGGCGAGGGCGCGGAAGCTCAGCTGCCCGGGGCCTTCCTCGTCGAGGATCCGCAGGGCGGCCACGGCGATGGCGTCGGGGGTCGCGCGGTCGAGGGAGGCTGATCTTCTCGGCATGAGATACACCGTATCAGCCACCGACACATACGGCGTATCACCACGTTCGCGTGATGCTCACTACGGCCATATTGCTGGTCATCACGCCATATCCCGTCACTTGTGTTGACAGCGGGTAGTCACATCGCTGCACTGGGCGCACGACTGCCCGTCGGTACCTCCCCCACGTCAAGGAGACCCCGTGCCGCCTCGCCTGCGTGCGTCGCTCCCCTGCCTGACAGCGGCCGCCCTGCTCGCCCTGTGCCTGTGCCCCGCCCCGGCCTCCGCCTCGCCGGCCGCTCCCGCCCCGGCGGACCCCACCGCGACCTCGGACACCCCGCTGGCGCTCACCCCGCCCATGGGATGGAACAACTGGGCGCACCACATGTGCGACATCGACGAGGCCACCGTCGTCGCGAACGCCGACGCGCTCGTATCGACCGGACTCGCCGCCAAGGGGTACGACACCGTCACCATCGACGACTGCTGGATGCTCAAGAGCCGTGACGCGGACGGCGATCTGGTCGTCGACACGGAGAAGTTCCCGCACGGCATGCTCTGGTTGGGCGAGTACCTGCACGCCAAGGGGCTCAAGTTCGGGATCTACGAGGACGCCGGCTACCTGACGTGCGAGAAGTACCCGGGAAGCGGCGCCCCGAACGGCGGCGGCGAGGACAACTACGCGCGCGACGCCCGGCTGTTCGCGTCGTGGAACGTGGACTACGTGAAGATGGACGGCTGCAACCTGTGGGTGCCGCCGGGCAGGACCAAGGAGGAGGCCTACCGGGACGCGTACCACGCCGTCGCGAAGGCGCTGCGCGACAGCGGCCGGCCCATGGTGCTCTCGGCCTCCGCGCCCGCCTACTTCCAGCAGGGCGAATGGGGCGGCTCCGACTGGCACAAGGTGCTCGACTGGGTGGGCGGGACTGGGCAGTTGTGGCGTGAGGGCCGCGACATCAAGGTCTACAACCCGGCCGCTCCCGACACCTCGCGGTGGAGTTCGGTCCTCGGCAACTACGGCTACAACCGCTGGCTCGGCCGGTACGCGGGCCCCGGCAACTGGAACGACCCCGACTTCCTGATCGCGGGCGCCCCCGGGCTGACCGAGGCGGAGAGCCGCAGCCAGGTCGGGCTGTGGGCCATGATGGCGGCCCCCTTCATCCTGTCCTCCGAGGTCGCGGAGCTCACCCCGGCCGGGCTGGCCGCGCTCGGCAACACCGATCTGATCGCCCTGGACCAGGACCGGCTCGGCCGGCAGGGCGCGGTGGTCTCCTCCAACGCCACCTTCGAGGTGCTGGCCCGGCCGCTGGCGAACGGCGACCGCGCGGTGGCGGTGCTCAACCGCTCCGCCGCCGACCGGGACATCTCCGTACCGCTGGCCGACGTCGGTCTGCACGCCTGCACGGTGGACGCGAAGAACCTGTGGGACGGGAAGAGCACCGAGGTCTCGACCTCGCTGACCGGCCGGCTCGCCGCGCACGACACCGTCGTCTGGCGGCTCACCCCGCGCGGCTGCGGCGACGCCGTGCCGACCGGCCAGGTCGTCGGTACCGGTTCCAAGTGCGTCGACGGGGCCAACACCACCGGTGTCGGCGCGCTCGTCCTGGCCGGTTGCACCGCCGGCGCCGACCAGCGCTGGACCCTCGGGGAGCAGGGTCGGCTGCTGCTGGCCGGGGAGTGCCTGGCGGCCGACGGGGACGGCCTCGTCGAGCTGGCCGGCTGCGGGAACGGGCCGCAGCCGGAGCAGCGCTGGAACCACCGGCGCGACGGGGCGCTGGTCCACGGAGCGAGCGGGCTGTGCCTGACCGCGCCGCCGACCGCGACGACCCCCGACGCACCGGCCGAGCGGCTGCGGCTGGCCGACTGCGGCGACCACCGGCCCGATCAGGCCTGGTCGCTGCCCGTCTGACGGTCGGGGGCCGGCCATCGGGTCCCACCGGCCGCGCTCCGGCCCGTACACGACCCGCCGTCCTCCGGCCCGCCAGTCGGGGCGTGATCACCCTGCCGGGGGAATCACGCTCCCCGTGCGGGGGGAGCCGTGAGCGAACGGCCGGCCGTGCGGCGGGGCACTGGGTTCACTGGCCCGGCCATGTGAGGGGCGGGTAGCGGAGCGATCCGGTGCCCGCCCCTTTGCGACGTCAACGGGCCGCGAGGCCGACCGGCCGACAGGAGCGCACCGACGTGACCGACGTGCCAGAGGTGTCCGGGACCGGCCCGGAGCAGTCCGGGGCGAGCCGGCCGCCGGCCCGGATGGGCGATCTGTGGGACCGGCACGCCGACGGCGTGGTGGAATTGCGCAAGCGGCGGCCGTCGGGCCTGGCGGACGACCCCGCCGGGGCCAATCCGGCGGCCCACCGGCTCCGAATCGCCGTCGAGACCTGTGGATGCGAGGCAATGGGTGCGGATCCCGGAGGATCGGTCCGTGAATGACGCGACACGGGCCGACGAAGGCCTCGCCGTGCTGCTCGGCCGGGTCGCCGAGGGCGACGAGACGGCCTTCGGCTCGGTGTACGAAGCGGTGTGCGGGCGGGTGCTGGGCGTGACGCTCGCGGTCCTGCGCGACCGGGCCCAGGCCGAGGAGGTGACCCAGGAGGTGTTCGTCGAGGTGTGGCGCACCGCCGGCCGCTACCGGAGCGACCGGGGCAGCGTACGGACCTGGGTGCTGACGATGGCCCACCGCCGGGCGGTGGACCGGGTGCGGTCGGCCCAGGCGTCGACCGACCGGGAACGACGGGCCGCCCGGCTGGACTCGGCGCTGCCCGAGTTCGACGAGGTCAGCGAGGCGGCGCTGGAGCGCGACGAGGCGGCGCGGGTGCGCCGCTGCCTGGGCTCGCTGACCGGGATCCAACGCCAGTCAGTGACACTGGCCTACTACCGGGGCCTGACCTGCCGCGAGGTGTCCGAGGCGCTGTCCGTGCCGCTGGGCACCGTCAAGACCCGTCTGCGGGACGGCCTGCTGCGGCTGCGTGACTGTCTCGGGGTGAGCGGCTGATGAGTACGGAAAGCGTGCACGAGGCGACGGGCGCCTACGTCCTGGACGCCCTGCCACCGGCCGAGCGCGCCGCGTTCGAGGCGCACCTGGCGACCTGCCCGGACTGCGCCCGGGAGGTACGGGAATTCGCGGCGACGGCGGCGCTGCTCGGCGCGGCCGTGGCGGTGGAGCCGCCGCCCGGGCTGCGGGACGAGGTGCTGCGCCGGATCCGGGAGGCGCCGGCCGGCGCCGACGAGACCCCGGCTTCGAGGCCGGCGGCGGCCCGGCACGCGGCCCGGGCCGGTCGGCCGTGGGCGCGGTACGCCCTCGCGGCGTGCGTGGCGGCGGCCGTCGGACTCGGCGGGGTCGCGATCGGGCAGTTCCAGGAGGCCGAGGGCGCCCGCCAGGACGCGCGGCGGGCCGAGGCCCGGGCGACGTCGCTGACCCAGGTGCTGTCGGCCCCCGACGCCCGGCTGACGAGCGGCCGGATCGCGGACGGCGGGACGGGCACGGTGGTGGTCTCCCGGGACCGGAACCGGGCCGTGTTCGTGCCCTCCGGGATGACGGCCCCGCCGCCGGGGCGGGTGTACCAGTTGTGGTACGCCGACCCCGGCAAGGGCATGCGCCCGGCGGGGCTGATGGACCCGGCCCGTCCCGACGCCCCGGCGCCGCTGGTGGGCCCGGTGGGCGGAGCGACCGGGATCGGCGTCACGGTGGAGCCGGCGGGCGGCTCGCCCGCGCCGACGTCGGACCCCTTGGTGGTGCTGGCCTTCCCGGCGGCGTAGACCCCGTGGGCCCGCGCCCACGGGTCTACCCGATGGCCGTACCGGCGCTCCGTCGCGAGGGCCTTGAGACGGCCTACGCCCGGGAGAGGCGGACCGGGAGGGCCTCTACGCCGTTGCCGATGAAACTGCGTTGGCGCGGGAGGTCGGCCTCCGGAACGGCGAGGTTGAGGTCGGGGAAGCGGGCGAAGAGCCGTTCCAGGGCGATGCCGGCCTCCAGTCGGGCGAGCGGGGCTCCCACGCAGTAGTGGGCGCCGTGCCCGAAGGCGAGGTGGCGGCCGGCGCCGGGGCGGGTCACGTCGAAGCGGTCGGCGTCCGGGCCGTGGAAGGACGCGTCCCGTCCCGCGGCCGTGTACCCGGCGAGGACGGGGGTGCCCCGCGGGATCACCGTGCCGTCGATGCTCAGGTCGCGGGCCGGGTAGCGGAACGGGAACCAGCTGACCGGGGAATCCCAGCGCAGGGTCTCGTCCACGACGTCCGACCAACCGGCCTTGCCGTCCTGTCCGGCCAGGACGACGGCGAGCTGGTCGCGATGCGTGCACAGGGCGCGGACGGCGTTGCTGATCAGGTTGAGCGTGGTCTCGTGTCCGGCGACGAGCACCAGGCGCAGGGTGCCGATGAGTTCGGCCTCGCTGAGCCGGTCGCCGTCCGCGTCGCGCGCGGCGATCAGGGCGCTGGTGAGGTCCTCTCCCGGGTCCCGGCGTCGGGTGGCGGCGATGGTGCCCATCAGCTCGACGAGTTCGCGTACGGCGGCCGTCTTCTGCGCCGGGGTGCTGACGGTCGAGACGATCACCGTGTGGGACAGCCGGTGCAGCGGGTCCCGGTGCTCCGGGTCCACTCCGAGCAGCTCGCAGATGACGCCCATCGGGAGCGGCAGCGCGAAGTGGGTGAGCAGGTCGGTGACGCCGTCGGGCGAGGCGTCGGCGGCCCGGCCGAGATCGTCGAGCAGGGTGTCGGTCAGTTCCTCGACGCGGGGGCGCAGGCGTTCCACCTGGCGGGCGGTGAAGGCGTTGCCGACGAGGGCGCGCAGGCGGCGGTGGTCGGCGCCGTCGGCGGTGTGCATGCCCTGGGCGTCGGCGAAGACCCGCAGCGGCCAGTCGGCGGGGACGGTGCCGTCGCGCAGTCCGGGAAAGTGCCGGGAGTCCTTGGCCGTGTCCGGGTGGGCGAGGAACTCCTTGAGGGCCTCGTGCCCGAGGACGATCGCGCCGGGCACCCCGCCCGGCAGGACGACCTCGGCGACGGCGCCCAGGCCGCGCAGCCGGGTGTTGAGGGCGTGCGGGCATCCTCCGGCCGGATCGATGACGTACGGGGCTTCGACGGCGGTCGGCTCGGGCTGCACGGGCGGTACGGACGACTGGGGTAACGACACGCCGGCTCTCCTGACCTGGTGGAAGCAGTCCGGTCAACAGTGGGGCCTGGGGGGCGTGTTGTACAAGACCTGCCGCCACGGGCGCGACGTAGGGTCGGGCCATGTCCGAATCCGAGCGGAACCTGCAAGGCAAGGTCGCCCTGGTGGCGGGCGCGACGCGGGGTGCGGGCCGGGGCATCGCCGTCCAACTGGGTGCGTGCGGCGCCACCGTGTACGTGTCGGGGCGCAGCAGCGCGGCCGGCCGGTCCGAGTACGACCGGCCGGAGACGATCGAGGAGACGGCCGCGCTGGTCACGGCGGCCGGTGGGCGGGGTGTCGCGGTGGTCGCCGACCATCTGGTGCCCGCGCAGGTGGAGGCGCTCGTCGCACGCATCGACGCCGAGCAGGGACGCCTCGACGTGTTGGTGAACGACATCTGGGGCGGTGAGCGGCTCTTCGAGTGGGACAGCACCGTCTGGGAGCACGATCTGGACAACGGGTTGCGGCTGCTACGGCTCGCGGTGGACACCCATGCCATCACCAGCCACTACGCGGTGCCGCTGCTGCTGCGCGCTCCGGGCGGGCTGGTCGTGGAGATGACCGACGGCACCGTCGACTACAACACGGACCGCTATCGGGTGTCGTTCTTCTACGACATCGCCAAGTCGGCGGTGCTGCGGATGGCGTTCGCGCTCGGGCACGAGCTGGGGCCCCGGGGTGCGACCGCGGTGGCGCTGACCCCGGGTTGGTTGCGTTCGGAGATGATGTTGGAGGCCTTCGGTGTGAGCGAGGCGAACTGGCGCGACGCGCTGGAGAGGGTGCCGCACTTCGCGATCTCCGAGACCCCCTCCTACGTCGGCCGGGCGGTCGCGGCGCTGGCCGCCGACCCCGAGGTGTCCCGTTGGAACGGACGTTCGCTGTCCAGCGGCGGGCTCGCCGGGGTGTACGGCTTCACGGACCTGGACGGCAGCCGGCCGGACGCCTGGCGGTACATGGTCGAGGTGCAGGACCCGGGCCGACCGGCGGACGCGACCGGATACCGCTGACCGGGCCTCGGGAGACCCCGCGCCGGCCGCCGGTGCCGGTGGCGCGGTTCACGGGGTGTCCGTGCCGATCCGGCGGGCGAGTCCGTCGAGGAGGCAGCGCAGGCCGAAGTCCCATACGACCTCCGGGTCGAAGGCGCCGACGGCCGCCCCGACCCGGCCGGCGAGCGGGTAGCGCTCCGGGTCCATGGCCCGCTCCAGCAGGGGCCCGACCAGCGCCCACCACTCGTCGTCGCCGCGGTGCCGCTGGTGCTCGGCGACATCGGCGGCGGCCAGGGCGTTGGCCTGGACGAAGCCCAGGAGGTGGGTGAGCGCGGCGTCCATCTCGGTGTCCGTGAGGCCGATGCCGTCGAAGGCGGCGAGCTCGTGCTCGTACTTGCCGATCACCCCGGGGCCCAGCGGCGGGCGGGTGCCGGCCAGGTCCGCGATCCACGGGTGGCGTACGAGCAGGTCCCGGTTGTCGTGGGCGATCCGGGTGACCCTCTGCCGCCATGGCTCCTGCCCGGCCGGTTCCCGGCGGTGCATGTGCCGGTAGGCCTGGTCCAGCATCAGGTCGAGCAGTTCGGCCTTGCCGGGTACGTACGTGTACACGCTCATCGGGGTGACGCCGAGGCGTTGGGCGAGGGCGCGCATGGTCAGCGCGGCAGCCCCCGCTTCGTCGGCGAGGGCGAGGGCGGCCGCGACGACGGCGTCCACGGTGAGCCCCTGGCGCGGACCCCGGCGCCCGCCGGCGGGCCCCTGTCCGGGCTCGCGCCACAGGAGTTCCAGCGTGCGGACGGGGTCGCCCGCGCCGCTGCGTTCCTTCGCCATCTCCGACCCTTCCGCCCCGCTCGTCAATTAGATACATCGTACAGAGTACGGCGTATAGAGTAACTCGGAGACGACACCGACACCCAGGGGGAACACGCGTGAATCCGGCCCGCCCCGCAGACGGCCACCAGGACATCCAGGTCCGCGGAGCCCGTGAGAACAACCTCGCGGACATCTCCTTGGACATCCCCAAGCGCAGACTGACCGTCTTCACCGGCGTGTCCGGCTCGGGCAAGTCCTCGCTCGTGTTCGGCACCATCGCCGCCGAGTCGCAGCGCATGATCAACGAGACGCACACCGCCTTCATCCAGTCCTTCATGGCGAGCCCGAGCCGCCCCGACGTGGACGCGCTGCACAACCTGAGCGCCGCCATCGTCGTGGACCAGGAGCGGATGGGAACCGGATCGCGCTCGACGGTGGGCACCGCCACCGACGCCTCCACGATGCTGCGGATCATCTTCTCCCGGCTGGGCGTGCCGCACGTCGGGACCTCTTCCGCCTTCAGCTTCAACACTCCGGACGGCATGTGCCCGCGCTGCGAGGGGATGGGCCAGGTCTCCGATGTCGACGTCGACCAGCTCGTCGATCGCGAACTCTCCCTGAACGAGGGCGCGATCACGGCCCCCGGGTTCGCCGTCGACTCCTGGTACTGGCAGATCATGGCCAACTCCGGGTTCTACTCCCCCGACACCAAGCTCAAGGACTTCACCGAGCAGGAGTGGGCCGACTTCCTGCACAAGCCCGCGGTGAAGGTGAAGGTCGGGTCGAACAACTTCACCTACGAGGGGTTGATCACGAAGATCGACCGGACCGTCCTCGGCAAGGACCGCGAGTCGATGCAGTCCCACATCCGGGCGTTCGTGGACCGGGCCGTGGTCTTCGCCGACTGCCCGGACTGCGGCGGCACCCGGCTGGCGGCGGCCGCACTGTCCTCGCGCATCGACGGGCTGAACATCGCGGAGTGCTCGGCGATGCAGATCAGCGACCTCGCCGCGGTCATCTCCAGGATCGACGACCCCGGCGTGGCGCCGATGCTGACGGGCCTGCGCGAGCTGCTGCACTCCCTCATCGAGATCGGCCTGGGCTACCTGAGCCTGGACCGGCCGTCCGGCACGCTGTCGGGCGGCGAGGCGCAGCGGGTGAAGATGGTGCGCCACCTCGGGTCCTCGTTGACGGACATCACGTACGTCTTCGACGAGCCGAGCACCGGCTTGCACCCGCACGACATCCGACGGATGAACGACCTGCTGGTACGGCTGCGCGACAAGGGCAACACGGTGCTGGTCGTGGAGCACAAGCCGGAGGTCATCGCGATCGCCGACCACGTCGTCGACCTCGGTCCGGGCGCGGGCACCGGGGGCGGACGGCTCTGCTACGCGGGCGACGTGGCGGGGCTGCGCACCTCCGACACGCTCACCGGCCGGCACCTGGGCCACCGGGCGCGGCTGCGCGATACGGTCCGTACGCCGCGCGGGCACCTGTCGATCAAGGACGCGAACCTGCACAACCTCAAGGACGTCGACGTGGAGGTGCCCCTCGGGGTGCTGGCCGTGGTGACGGGGGTGGCGGGCTCCGGGAAGAGTTCGCTGATCCACGGCTACCTCGCGGGGCGGGAGGGGGTGGTGGTGGCCGACCAGTCACCGATCCGCGGTTCGCGGCGCTCCAACCCGGCCACGTACACCGGTCTCCTCAACCCGATCCGGGCCGCCTTCGCCAAGGCCAACGGGGTCAAGGCCGCGCTGTTCAGCGCCAATTCGGAAGGCGCCTGCCCGAAGTGCAACGGCCTGGGGCTGGTGTACACCGACCTGGCGATGATGGGCGCGGTGGCCTCGGTCTGCGAGCAGTGCGAGGGGCGGCGGTTCACGCCCGAGGTGCTCACGTACCGGCTGAACGGGAAGAACATCAGCGAGGTCCTCGACATGCCGGTGGCGGAGGCCCACGCGTTCTTCACCACCGGACAGGCGCGGACCGTCCTGGGCCGACTGGCGGACGTGGGGCTGGGCTACGTACGGCTCGGTCAGCCGCTGAGCACGCTCTCGGGCGGTGAGCGGCAACGGCTCAAGCTGGCCATCAGCATGGCGGAGAAGTCCTCGACGTACATCCTGGACGAGCCGACGACCGGCCTGCACCTCGCCGACGTGGACAAGCTGCTCGCCCTGCTCGACCGGCTGGTCGACGACGGGAACTCGGTCATCGTGATCGAGCACCACCAGGCGGTGATGACCCACGCCGACTGGCTGATCGACATCGGTCCGGGTGGGGGCCACGACGGGGGCCGGGTGGTCTTCGAGGGAACTCCGGCCCAACTGGTGGCGGAGGCGGACACTTTGACGGCCCGTCACCTACGGGAGTACGTCGGGGGCTGAGGGACGCGCGGGCGGGCCGCGCGCCCGCCCGCGCACCACCTGCGTACACCGTGCGCATGCCGTTAGGGTGGGGGCATGTCCTCACCCGACCAGCAGAGCCCCGCCCCCGCCGTACCGTCCGTCTGGACCAGGCCCCGCCGACGGAAGGAACAGCCGGCGCTCAGCCAGGAGCAGATCGTCTCGGCGGCCGTGCGCCTGCTCGACGCCCAGGGCATCGAGGCGCTGAGCATGCGCAGGCTCGGGACGGAGATGGGGACGGCGGCCACCTCGCTCTACCGGCACGTCGCCAACAAGGACGAGCTGATCGAACTCGTCGTGGACGAGGTGTACGGCGAACTGGAACTGCCGGAGGCCGGCGGCCCGGAGGGCTGGCGCACCGCCCTGTCCCACAGCGGCCACAGCCTGCGCGCCATGATCCTGCGCCACCCGTGGGTGGCCTCGGTCCTCGGACAGGTGGGCCTGGCCCACCTCGGCCCGAACCTGATGCGCATGTCGGAGCGGATGCTGGAGCTGACCCTGGGCGCCGGATTCCCGCCCGGTGAGGCGGACCTCGCGATCAAGGCGGTCATCTCGTACGTCAGCGGCGCCACGACCAGCGAGGCCTCCTACCTCTCCCTGCTCGCCCGCAGCGGACGCGACGAAGCGGAGTGGCTGCACTCCCTGGTGCCGGCGGACCGGAGCGCGCTCGCCGAACACCCGCTGACGCGGGGCCACACCGCGATCCGGCACGAGGACCCGGCGCGCGTGCGCGAGGAGACCTTCGACTACGGACTCCAGCGGGTCCTGGACGGCCTGGCGACCCGGATCGCGCGCGGCTGACGCCGACACGCCGACACCCCTACGGGAAGACCGGCCCGCCCGCGCCCTCGGCCGGGTCGAAGAACCGCTCCACCTGCGCCGGTCGGACCTGCGCCAGGGCGGGCGGCGACCAGCGCGGCATCCGGTCCTTGTCGATGACTTGGGCGCGGATGCCCTCCACCAGGTCCGGAGTGGCCAGCGCGGCGCCGGAGACCCGGTACTCCTGCTCCAACACCGCTTCCAGGGAACCGAGTTCACGGGCGCGCCGCAGCGCGGCCAGCGTCACCTTGAGGGCGGTGGGCGACTTGGTCCGCAGCACCTCGGAGGCCTCGCGGGCCGCGGCGAGGCCGCTGCCGAGCAGCCGGGAGTGGATCTCCTCGACGGTGTCGGCGGCGTAGCAGCGGTCGATCCACTCCCGCTCGGCGGCGAGTTCGCCCCCGGGCACGGTGCCCCCCTCGTACGGGCCCAGGATCTCCCGCGCGGGGGCGCCGGTGAGGCCGTGGGTGAGTTCGTCCAGGTGGGCGGAGGGCACGTAGTGGTCGGCGAGCCCGCACAGCAGGGCGTCCGCGGCGCCCACGGCGGTGCCGGTGAGCGCGAGGTGGGTGCCGAGTTCTCCCGGAGCCCTCGACAGGAGGTAGGTGCCGCCGACGTCGGGCACGAAGCCGATGCCGGTCTCGGGCATCGCGACGCGCGAGCGTTCGGTGACGATCCGGACGCTGCCGTGGGCGGAGATCCCGACACCGCCGCCCATGACGATGCCGTCCATGTAGGCCACGTACGGCTTCGGATAGCGGGCGATGCGCGCGTTCAGCCGGTACTCGTCGCGCCAGAAGTCCAACGAGGCCTTGCCGCCGGTGGACGCGTCGGCGTGGATGGCCCGGATGTCACCGCCCGCGCACAGGCCCCGTTCGCCGGCACCGCGGACCAGGACCTGCCGGACGAGGGGATCGTGCTCCCACGCCGCGAGGGCCTCGGTGACGGCCAGCACCATGGAGTGGGTGAGGGCGTTGAGGGCGGCGGGGCGGTTGAGGGTGACCACCCCCGTACAGCCACGGACCTCGGTCAGAACAGTGTCTTTGTCGGCATTCACACCGGTCAGTATGTAGCTTCTGTACCGGTGCGCAAGATCGTTCTTTTGTCCCCGGTGTCCCCCGGAGGCCAGTTCGCTCGGCCCGATCGGGAATTCCGGCCGGCGCCCGTCGGAGCGGTTCGGGGCCGACACCGCGCCGGACCCGCCGCGGGCCACGGGGCGATCGCGCGGCGGTCGCCTCACGCACCCGCTGATGACGGACGTCCGGGCGGTCCCGGACGCGAGCGGCGGACACCCGGTTCGACGCGGTCGCGGCGGTCGCCTGGTTCGCCCGGATCCGGCCGGACGCGCACCGGCCCGCCGGCTCCCACGCGCCCGCTCCATTCCACCCGCACTCCACCGGCGTACGAGAAACCGTGCCCGGTCAGGAGCCTGGGGCCGGGGCGCCGAGGCCCTCCGGGGGGCAGGGCACCTCCAGCCAGACACACTTGCCGGACGCGCCCGGGCGGGAACCCCAGGAGCGGGTCAGTCGGTCCACGATGAGCAACCCGTGCCCGCCGGGCCGGCCCGGATCCGCCGAGGCGGCGGGCGCGGCCACCGGCGGATGCGGATTCGCGTCCGTCACCTCTATCCGCAGGCGCTCGTCCGTGCAGTCCAGTACGAGGGCGCCGGGGCCTCCGCCGTGCAGACAGGCGTTGGCCACCACCTCCGACACCAGGAGCAGTACGTCCTCGACGGCGTCGCGCACGGCCGGCCGCTCGGTCGGCAGCCAGTGCCACGCGGTCAGCGCCCGGTGGGCGAAGTCACGGCTGCGGGAGACCGGGTCGGGGAGACCGTCGAGGACCAGGAGCCAGTTCCGGTCCCTCGGCGCCGGCTGCTGCTCCATGACCCTCCGATCCCTACTGCCGTTGCGTACCCGCCCGCGCGGGCCGGAGCTCGCCCGGCCGCGCCGTCATGTCGAAGGCTGTTCCAGCGCCCGCGTCACGTCCGCGTGGACCGGGAACACCCCGTCCGCGCCGGTGATGCGGAACATGCGGGCGACCGGTCCGCCGAGGCCGGCGAGTTCCAGCGTGCCGCCCGCCTCCTGCACCGTGATGCGGCTGTGCAGCAACGCGTTCAGTCCGGTGGAGTCGCAGAATTCCAGTCCCGCCATGTCGACGAGCAGCCTCCCGCCGCTCGCCGCCGCCGTTTCGAGCGCGTCCTTCAGGGGCGCCGCCGTGTCGTGGTCCAGCTCCCCGGCGAGTGTGAGGACGACCGCACCGTCCACCGCCCGTACCGCGACGGTGAAGCGTCCGTTGTCCGTTCCCAGCACCATCCGGCATCACCTTTTTTCGTCCTGCTCGTGCTGCGCATGCCCGCGTCACCGCGGGATATGCGCGCTTTCCGGCCACCTGCGGCCCCCGGCCCGCCGGTCCACGCGCCACCGGGCGGTTCCGCCACGCCCGCGACGGTACCGCCCCACCGCAGGTGAACGACACACCCCCGACAGGAGGACGCGCCGCGCGCCGTCACCCCACTCGGGCTCGGACCGCTCCGTGACGGCTGGGAGCCCCGCGGTTGCCGGTAGCCGTCCCTGAGTGCGGTGACGGTTCGCAGGCCGTTCGCGCCCCGTTCCGGGATAGCCATTGGCTATCGCGATGGGCCTCGGATTTAGCGGTCAGTTGACATTCGGTCGGGATTCGGCCACCGTGAGAACCCGCCGATGGCTGTTGGCTCACTGGACGCACGGGGGTCATCCGGTCGGTTGCCGGTCGCGACGAGGGTCGACCCGCCTTCGGGGGCGCGCGGCCGGGAGGTCGGGACG
Organism: Streptomyces sp. NPDC048383; assembly: GCF_040651775.1. NCBI lineage: Bacteria > Bacillati > Actinomycetota > Actinomycetes > Kitasatosporales > Streptomycetaceae > Streptomyces > Streptomyces sp. NPDC048383. Next base: position 162,562 of record NZ_JBEZKS010000003.1, on the reverse strand, counting down.
GGAGCCACCCGTCCGACCCGACGGACATCGGGGAACGGGGGAAACGGGGGCGGGAGATACCCGCCCGGTTTGACGGGGGATGCAAACCGGGCGGGAGTTCTCAACTCGCCTTGCGGAGCCTACTGTAGGCGGCCGCGACTTTCGTGAGCCAGGCGACTTCCGCCCGGAAGTTGTCCGTGTCGCGGTCCTCGAAATCGCCCGCGCCCTTGTGGTCGTGCGGGATGCCGCCGGTCCGCTTGGCGTGCAGCGCCTGCCGGATACGCGCCGCTTCGGTGAACGCCTGCCGGGACTCCGTACCCGCCTCCTCGCCGGCCTTCGAGCCCGTCGGGGTGCTCCCTGCGGTGGTGACCGTGGTGCGTTCGATGTACGGGCGCAGGTCGCGCCACCCGTCCCGTATCTCCACCACCCGACGGTGGAGCCGGTAGTCGAGGTCGCGGACCGAGGTGCCCGGCGGCTCCAGGGCGATGTCGGGGAAGGACTCGTACAGGTCCCGCCAGAGCGGGGCCAGAGCGCGGTACGCGCGGTAGGTGCGGGTCCAGTCGAGGAACCTGCCGGCCGCCGGCGTCCAGAGGGACGTGGTCAGGCTGAGCGAGATGGCGACGATGCCGAACGCGTCGAGGACGGAGGCGAGGGCCTCCCGCCACGGCCCGATCTCCATGCCGGCCGCGATGCCGAGGACGTTGGCCATCCGCACCAGCCCGTACACGAGCAGGACGACCGCGCCGAGGAACATCATCCACAGGCCCTGCCGCAGCGGCGCGTTGTCGGTCATCCGCGCGTAGGGGCCGCACCGCCGGACGATCGTGACGCAGGGCACCGCCTGCGAGGCGATGAAGGCCAGCAGGTACGTGAGCAGCAGCGGGTCCCCGCTGCCGTCGAACTCCGTCCCGCACCGGGCGGGTCCGTCGGCCAGGAAGAAGAGGACCGTCAGGAGCACGTCGAGGAGGAGCCCGGTGGCCACCCAGAACCGGGTCTTGCGGGCCGCCTCCGCGCCTTCGGCCGCCCAGCGCAGGAAGATGACCTGCGCGCTGACGCAGAAGGCGACCGCCGCCAGGTGCATGACCAGGATCGCGAGGTTGTCCACGCCCAGGAAGCTCTCGCCGCGCATGGCGACGGCGCCCATGGTGAAGGTGAGGCACTGGAAGAACAGGGTCGTGATCAGCGCCCGGTAGGACGCGTCGCGCCAACTGCGCCGCCCCTGCCCGAGCCGGTAGGCGAGCGCGACGTAGGACGAGAGCGCCGCGATGACGAAGCACAGGGTCCTGATGGTGTTCACGGTGATGCTTTCCTACCGGTGCCGCGGGTGCCGCGAACGGTTCAGCCGGCCTGTCCGGCCGGGGGCCGACGCGCCGCGTTCATGCGGAACCGTACCCGCCGACCTTTTCGGCCCCCGCACCGGGCGAGCCGTGCGGACGTCGCGAAGCTGGATGTCCGGACCGATCTGCGTTCCCGCCGCCTGCACGGCGGTGGCGAGCGGGGAGACGTCCTGGCCAACGGAACTGGTGGCCAGGGGTGAGGGTCTTGCCCGAGGCGCCGGCCTCCTTGATGAGGGCCTTGACCTTCTCACTGTCCTGCCCGATGGGCGGCAGGCCGCCGATGGCGGTCTTCCGGGTCCGCTCGGGGACCGCGGCCCGAGCGGCGCGGCTGGTCAGGGAGTCGGTGACCGTACCGGCCCCGCCCAGTCCCGCCTTGCCGAACCCGGAGAAGACCCACGGCGGCCGACGCGCCGGCCGCCGGCGGCGATCCCCCCGCGCCCTGAGTCAGCCGACGAGTTCGGGCCGCTGCTCGCGCCGCTGCTCGGGCAGGCGTACGGGAGCCGGCGCCGCGGCCGCCTCCCGGTCCCACCGGCGGGTGGTCCGTACGTAGGCGAGGACCACCGAGGCGGTCGCCAGGACCAGCAGCGGACCGAACAGCCAGGGGGTCCCGGCCATCTCGACCGGCAGGTAGCGGTACGAGGTCAGCATCGCGACGAACACCACGGTTCCGTGGACGACCACCAGGCTCGCCGACCGGTCCCAGCCGCGCGCCTGGGCGCGCAGCGCCGCCTCGATCGTGAGCGTGAACACGATGCCGGAGATGATGTCGGCGCCGTAGTGGTAGCCGAAGCCGAGCGTCGCGCCGAGGGTGGCGATCAGCCAGAAGGTGCCCAGGTAGCGCAGGGCGCGCGGACCCTTGCGGGAATGGACGAAGATCGCGGTGGCCCACGCGGTGTGCAGACTGGGCATGCAGTTGCGCGGGGTGAACTCGTCGAACGGCATCGGGACCGGCAGACCGAGCTGCGGAACGCTGTGGGGCCACAGCTCGGCCAACGCCCACTGCCCGCCCTCGGCGCCGTAGGCGTAGATCGGGCCGACGACCGGGAAGATCATGTAGATGCCGGGTCCGAGCAGGCCGATGACCAGGAACGTACGCACCAGGTGGTGGCCGGGGAAACGGCGCTCGGTCGCGACGTTGCGCAGTTGGTACAGCGCGACAAGGACCGCGCCCACCGCGAGCTGGATGTAGACCCATTCGAGGACGTTGGCGCCGATCTCTCCGGTCGCCTCGACGATCCGTCCCACCACCCACGAGGGGTTGCCCAGCGCGTGGTCGGCGGTCGCCACGTACTGGTCGAGCACCATCGGCCGGGTCTTGGAGGTGATCAGCAGCCAGGTGTAGCCGGTCTTGCGGCCGGTCACGAGCAGCAGGGCCAGTCCGACGCCCTGGAGGAGCAGGAGGCGTTCGCGGCCGGTGCGGCGGGTGAGGGCGATGACGCCGCAGGCGAGCGTCACCCACAGCGCGCCGCTGCCGAACATCATGGGGGCGCCGATGATCCACCGCACGAGCCAGAACACGAGGTCGATGCCGATCGCGGCACCGACGGCGATGCACCGTTGCCGCCAGGTCAGCACCACCAGCATCAGTGTCATGCTGGCGTACAGCACCGTCCCCGACTGCGGGGCGAAGATCAACTCGCGCCACTGGACGGTGATCGGCCCGGGTTTGCCGTACCCGCGGGCGGCGATCTCCAGCGCGACGAGGAACCCGAGGCCCACCGCGGCGACGCCCGCCCAGAGCAGGACCTGCGGCCGACGCCACGCGGCGGAGTCGATGCCGCCTTCTGTTCGCGCGAGAGGTCGCGACACCTTAGATATCAATTTCCAGCCGCTTTGTCCGATGTCAGCATGTCTGTCGCCTACCGTTGGCTCGAACATGTTAACGGAGCGGCCGCGCTCCACCGATCACGGGTACGAAGAACAAAAAGGATCAACCGCCCGGACGGCCCGCCGAAGGGGCCGTAACGCACGAAAGGCCGTCCTCTCGTGGTGAGAGAACGACCTCCGACGTGCTTCATGCACTGTCGGGACGACAGGATTTGAACCTGCGACCCCTTGACCCCCAGATGGCTGCGCCAGGCCCACAATCAGGACATATGGCGCTATTTGAGGGCGGGAAACGTGTGCGAATGCGCGCGCCGTGCACCTGCGTGCAGCGGCACTGGTCCCCAACTGGTCCCCAACCAGTCGTCACCCCAAGGCGCCACTCGGGAGGTTCGGACGGATCGGGCAGGCCGCGCACGCCCTGGGCTTTCAGCCCACTCCCTCAGCCGAGCCGGACCCCACTCCTCACAACTATGACGCTTCTCACTCCCACGGGCGACCTGAAACCGTGATGCGACGGGTGGCACGGACCGGGCTGGTCATCGTGGTGGAGCCGTCCCGTCACTCGATGGCGGTAGACCACCGCAGGCGCGGGCACCCGGGTCGGGCCTGCGTGCAGTAGTCGCTATGCCGCTCCTTGCCGGGGATCGCCGACACAGATCAACTGACCACCCGCTAGAAGAGACACGCTCTAGCAGTTGGGTCTGACAATCAGCAGGGGTAGCCGAAGAGTTTCCGCCGCGTTCAAGCCCATGGTGGAGAGGGGCTTACACGCTGGTCACCGAATGCGCTCGCCCCAACGCGGGCAACGGCCCGGGCGGGGACACCTCGGGGAGGCGGCCGGAGGTTGGCGGAATCACGAAGGTTGTTGATCGGAGAGGCCACGCCACGCCTGAGGATTGTCGCCTGTCATACGGCACACAGGGGGGAGACGAGCGTGGACCATGAGGCGCTCACGTCGGCGGTGCGCAGGCTTTTGGACGATCCGCGCGTGGATCCAGAGCTGGAGGTGTCCGGTACCGAGGAGGCAGCACAGGCAGTACGTCTCCTCGACCAGGGGCTGCGCGAAGGACCGGGGGTCTTCCGCAGGATGGCCGAAGGCGCTCAGCGGGGCGCTGAGACCCTATCGTCAGACCCGCTCCAGGTGCTCTCCGAGTTCGTACAGAACGCCAACGATGCGAGGGCCAGCCAGCTGCGTTTCCTCTGGCGTCCAGACGCGCTGCTGATCGCCCACGACGGCGTCAGCGTGCGGATGGCCGATGTCCTACTCCTCGGTATGCCCTGGCTCAGTGGCAAGACCGCCGACGCTCAGAGCACGGGGCGTTTCGGCATCGGGCTGTCAACGCTCAGGGCACTCGCAACGACGTGGGAAGTCCACTGCCATCCCTTCCACGTACGGTTCGCCGATCTCGCCCTGGAACCAGTCGCTCCGCCGGAGCTACCAGAAGAGATCTCTGGACCCCAATGGACGGTCTTCCGTATCCCTCTGGAGTCGGACGCGCTGCCCGCCTCCGATCTCTTCGAATGGTTCGAGAGCTGGAGCGACGCCTCGTTGCTCTTCCTGTGGCACCTCAAACAACTCGAAGTCTCGGATGGCGAGCGCACCACTGTACTGGCCCTGTCCTGGGAAGAAGCGGCACGAGACCGGGTCCCGGTCGGCGGCGCGGACACTGACGTGCTGGTGCGACACGCCACTGCGAGTGACGGCGCGGTCTGGCGGGTGTACGAAGCACAGGTCCCGCCGCGCCCCGACTGGGAGCGCCACCACAAGGCCGTTGGGACTACGATGCCAGTCGCCGTAGCGCTCCCTGTGCAACCCCAGGGGCACGGCAGCGTCCACGCAGGCCTACCCGTCGCACCACTGAACGCGGCTGCCCGAGTCCACGCGCAGTTCGACCCGGTCGCCAGCCGCGAGGGCTTCGCCGACAGTCGCCTGAACCAGCAGCTCATCCCCCTGGTCGCCGACCTATGGGAGGCCGCTGTCCGCGACGTACTCGGACAGGTGGACCCGGCTGCCTGGCACCTCATCCCCCTACCCTCCACAGCCGGGGCCACCTCACCAGACCGGCTGCAGGACACGATGCGGGCAGCGCTCCATTCACGCGCCCGGCAGTCGCTCGCCTCGGAGCTCACCTTGCCGATCGCGGACGGCGGGCCCGCGGCACCCCTGTCCGAGTTCGCCGTTGAAGAGGCCGCCTTGTCGGGCGTGCTTGACGATGCGGACATCACCCGGCTGTCCGGCGCCCCGTACGCCTTTCCCGCTACCTCCCGCGACCAGGCCGGCCGGTGGCGTCGGGTGCTCGCGGACTGGCGCTCAGCGGGGGCGGCGGACCTGCGCCCAGAGCTCCGTGTCACAGATGCGCTCGGCCTCTTCGACGAGGCAGACCGTGATGTCACACGGATCATCCGGCTCGCCGCGGTCGCCCTGGAAGCCGGCCATGCCTACGCGTTGGCGCGCAAGCCGTGCGTGGTCACGACCGACGGACGTCCGCTGCGCCCATCAGCCGACCAGCGCGCGTTCGCGGAGGGAAGCGGCGAGACCACGGGAGTGCTGGACCACCTGGGTGTCGTGCTCGATCTGCACTCTGCTTACTGGGAGGAGGACCAGTGGTCGAAGAGGGTGGTCGACTGGCTGCGGAGGCAGGGATGGCTGGTCCGGCGGGACGACACGGCTGCCGTGCTGAGGCTTGTCGCTCGGCTCGGTGAGTCAGGCGGATGCCTGCCTGATGCCGGAGAGACTGAGGAGATCGCTCGCCTTACGTCTCTGCAGCGGGCACTTGGTGAGGTACCGAAGAAGCTACGGGACGAACTCGGGCCGGACATCGGGCGGGCCATCCGGCTGAACGGCTTCATGTTCGATGACCAGGGCAACGAAAGTCCCGCCAGAGTGCAGGCCCGCGCCGCCTACCTCTCCTCGGCGCTCGAGAGTGCCGACGGAGATCGGTTCGCAGTGGCGGCCCGCAAGACACCCGGGCTCGTCTGGGTGCACCGCTCCTATGCGCGATCTTTGCTCTCCGCCGCGCAGAGCAACGGCCTGAGCAGGACGGCCTTCCTCAGACTGCTCGGCGTGGCGGACACACCCCGGCTCACACCGGTACCACGCAGTCAGTACCACCACTCCTACTTCAAGCGGTACTCGGCGGACTCGCGCCTCGGCCTGGCACGTGACTGTATGTGGAGGAGCCCGGATCGCTGGCGCGCGATGAGCGAGAGGGGCGCCAACTTCACCTTGGATGACCTGATCAGCGCCGATCTCGTCGCCGTCGTGGCGAATATCGTGGCCGAGCGAAACGTGGAGGAGCGACGCCGACGCACGGCCGCGCTGCTGCGTACGCTTGCCGGTCCGGTCACCAGTCCCGACCAGGCGCGGGTTTCGATGGCATGGGCAGACCGCAAGTGGGTCGTGAAGGGCGAGACGTCGGCCATGTGGGTGTGGCGGCTGCGGGACACGGCCTGGCTGGAGGACGCCGACGGTGGCCTGCGTACACCGTCCGAACTCCAACTGCGCACCCCGGACGCCGAAGCCCTCTACGGGCACGACGACCCAGGCTATCTCCACTCCGCCATCCATCAAGCCCTGGCGACCCGAGTCGACGTCCTCACGGCCCTCGGCGTCTCCGGCGATCCGGACGTCCCCCGACTCACGGAGCGGCTTCGCGAGCTCCGTGAACGTACTCAGGGGAACGCCGAGGTCGGCGACGGCCTCAGGGCCGAGGCCCTGCTCGTGTACCGGGGTCTGGCAAGACGCCTGACGGAACGCCCGGTCGACACCCCGCGCGCGGAGGTCGAGAAGCAGATCCGCTACGGGTTCATGGGGGAAGAACTCGTACTGACCGACCAAGGCTGGATGATGTCGGGCGCATGCTTCCGGGGTACCGCCGTCTTGCGCGGGTTCCGCCCCTTCGCGCTCACCGGGTCGGATCTTGACCCGCTGTGGCGGGTGCTAGGCATCAGTGAGCCGGGCACTGAGGACCTCGCCGACGTGCTGAAGGAGATCGCGCAGGTCGGCAGCGCACCTGATGTTCGGCAGCAGCAGGTGATGCTCAATGCCCTACGCCGCCTACGGGACCGCGTCGCCTCCGATGACGGACAGGTCCAACTCGGGCTACGGAACAAGTTGCGCCCCCTGCCGCTGTGGACCACGGCCGGGTGGACCAAGACCAGGCCGGTCTTCGCTGTGGACCACTCCGGCCTCGAACGCGCACTCGCGGAACGGCTGCCTCTTTGGAAGCCTGGAGGGGACGTCCAGCAGTTCGCCTCGCTGCTCGGCCTGCTACGGGTCACCCCGCTGGACGTCGTCGGCGCGCAAGTCGTCGGCGGACAGCACCTGCCCCCGGACGGCACTCTCACTGAGGACTTCCGCCGAGCCGTCGTCGCCCTCCAGGACCTCCTTGTCCGCGACGAGCCCGAGGTGGCCGAGAACTTCACCGGCTGGACTTGGCTAGCCGGCCTGGAGGTACGGCTTCATCCCGGGCTGCGGATCCGGCTCGAACCGAGAGGCGGGCACGAGCCGATCGAGCTCCCCATCGACGCGCAGATCGACCGCGAAAAAGCCACCATCTTCATCCGGTCTGTCGAGGCACTGAGCGCCAAGGGCGGTGCGGGGGCGGCGATCGCTTCCCATTTCGCTACGGAGCGGACCCGCATTGGGCACCGATGGCGGGATGTATGGGAGGAGGGCCTGGTGGAGACCGTCCGCGAGGACGCCCTCCGCTCGACCGGGCAGCAGGACCAAGAAGACCGTGAGCGGCTGGACGAGCAGCTGCGCCGACGGGAGCAGGAGAAACCGCCCTCACGCCCGGTGCCACCCGCCCCCGCATCACGCCCCGCGCCGCTACGACCCGCGAACGGCGTACCGGCGCCGCGCCCCGCTCCCGACGCTCCGCCCGCACCCCTGCCGAGCGCACCGCCGCCACCTCCGCAGCCGGAACAGGTGGCCCCCGTGCGCCGCCTCGTGGGTGCGACCGAATTCGACAAGCGGCCCCGTAAAGTCACCCAGACGGGTACTCCGTCACTGCATCCGGGTACGTCGTCCCGATCGAGCTCCGCACGACCCGGCGGAAGCAAACGGCGGCCGTCCTCACTCCCCCAACCCCGGCCCGGCGGCGCCTCGCCGCGGGAGCAGTCCGCACCGCTCGGCTACCGGGACCCGGACAAGGAGCGGCTCGTGATCCGAGCCCTACGCCAGATCCTGCGGGAGCAGGGCATCGAACTCGAGGACCAGCGCGGCGTTTCGGGACTTGGGGCGGATGCCTTTGACTCGGCCGGGCGGTACTACGAGATCAAGGCCCACGGCGGCGCCGTCCCGCCAGAACTGACCCTTACCCGTGCCGAATTCGTGCGGGCACTATCCGAAGGGGAAAACTACACCCTGGTCATCGCCTCGCATCTGGAGGAGGGCACCGGCACCCCCACCCTCCGCCTCGTGACCGACCCCGTGAACCGCCTCGAAGTCGAGCCCCCGACGGACGTCAGACTCAAGGGCATCCGGGACACGGATGTGGATTCCATACTGTACGAGTGGCCCGCTGAGGAGTGAGCAGACCTCACCCCGCCCGCAGTCAGCTTGCCTGCGGGCGGGGTACACGGATCGAGATGGCAGCTCCCGATGTTGCCGTAGCCCCCAGAGGCTGTACGCAATCGGCCTCCCACCGACATGGGCAGCCGGCCCCAAAACCCTTCGGTGACCACCTTTTGGAATGGCTATGCCGGGCCCTCCAACCTGGCATACGATCCGAATCGAAACACCTGTGACGTGGGGCTGGTTACAGGTCGTATTCGCCGGGGAGACACATCAAATGTCGTTGGAGTCTGTTGACGAGGCCAGTACCGAGGAGCTTCGTCAGATTGAGCGGGAGAAGCGCCGACAGCGACGGCTCGCCCGGGAAAGAGGCGAGATACCTGCTCTTCGGGCTCGTCGCAGAGCAGTCAATCCCGGCGATCTCGGCGTGGCAGGTGCTACACCGGATGCCCCGCCTGCACCGCTGGTGCTGCCCGCGCGCCTCGTCACCATCCTGGATCGTGTTGGCGGAGAGGCCGGGGTCGCGGACATGTTCCACGACGTACTCATGCGAGCCGGCAGCTTGAGCGATCCGATGGAGTACGTCGCCAACGCCGTACGGGAAACCATCTCCGCCGCATTCCCGCCCCTCGGCGCCCTCGCCCATCTTGCCAATCTCACAACGGCAGGGATGCCTGTCTTCACCGACGACGAATCACTGCGGGCCGAAGCAATTCTCACCGGCCGCCTTCCCGCTCCCCCGGTGGATCCCTCCGAGCTGGACTCATGGCAGCTGCTCCTCGAGGCTCACGAGGCGGGTACCCGTGCCGTCCTCTCCAAAGGTGCGTGGCGCCGCGTCGTGCATACGCTCCCACTGGCCGTTGTAGACGACCTCATCGACTCCGGGAAGCTCGATGCACGGGCCGACTTGGCCAGCTGGCCGGACCGAGACGACCGCTCCCGCTATGTAACGGCCCGCGTGTCGCCGGGCGCACTCGGCGCCTCCGACGTCAAGGCCCTCGCATGGACGAGTGAGCTGCGACGGCTCGCCGTGATGGAGGGGGCCGAGGTCCTTCCGGTCGATGGGCGGCACGACGAGTGGAGTCTGCGTGCGGCGCTGCTCACCGGTGACGTCAATGCGCTCGACCAGGTAGGGCCACTCGGCGACACGCATTTCCCACCGGATCTGTCCCGGCTGGTCCGCTCGCTTCAGGCCGTACGCCGCGGAGCTGCCGTGGGACCAGAGCTGGGACATGAACCGGGACTGTTCTTCCTGCTGGAGGACTGTCTCCCGCATGATCGCCTGGTGTCCGGCTCGTCCAAGTTCCACTACTGGGCCGGCACGCGGCGCCTGTACCGGCTACTCGACGAGGCTCATTGGGCCATGGCAGCTGAACCCGACATTGCACCGGACATCCTGCGCAGCGTGGTGGAGCAGGCGATCGCTCTACGCAACGAGAAAGAGGGAGCAGGAGCCGGCAAAGCGGACCGGGAAGCACGCGCGGTGTTGGCGTATGTCTACTTCCTGACTGCTCGTCCGGGAGACCGGGACAGACTGGACCGGGCTGTCGGGCTCCTGGAAGAGGTACTCATGCGCGGTACTCGGCGTCGCGGAGGCGTGGACCCTCAGGCTCGCCGACGCATGATCCTACTCAGCGATCTGCTGCAGGCTCTGCGTCAGAAGTCGAGACCTCACGACGTCCTCAACCCGTATCTGGCCCTCTCCGTCGAGCACGGTTCGTCCGAGTGGCGCCACGGCTGGCGAAATCTGCGCGGTCAAGTCCCCGCCGAGCAGTTGGAGTACATCAACAACGCCAAGGACCGAGTCCAGCGACGCGAGATGGCCGGGCGAATGGGCAGGGAGGCTGAGATTCTGTACGAGCTTCCCCTGGACGAACAGTTCCTGCGGATCCCGCGCGTCCACTCACCTGTTCTCCAACCGCGGATACGCCCCTTGGAACGCCGCACGGACCCAAGTACGTCCGAAGAACGGAACTGGACCGCGTCCGAAGCGGCTCGGGACATCGTCAGCCGCAGCAGAATCATGAGGGAAGACCACTGATGGGCAGCAGAAACAAGAGGCAACCCCTCAACTCCATCCCCGAGTTCCAGGGGGTGCGCTCCCGTTCCAGGCCCGGTGTCGCCCGGGACCAGCCGAAGGCGCAGGGTCAACAGCCCCGGTCGTCGAGCCGACAAGCCGGATCCGACGCCAGGACGGACACGGCCACGCAGCAGACCGTCAGGAATCGGGACCTTGACGTTGCGGAGGAACACGACGGACGCACTCCCGTGGTGGGCGACGCGCTCGCCGACCCCGGCGCGCTCTTCGAGAAGTTGACCGTGAAGTTGGCCTCTCAGGTGGACAAGGCAGCCTCCAAGGCCGGACTGAAAGCATCACAGGAGCTGTCCCGCAAGCTCACCGAAGAGCTCGACGACGCCATCCGCGTGGCCATGTCCACCGCCGACAAGGTGGGCACACTGGTGCGTCAAGCGGTCCAGGCAGCAGTGGACGACACCCTGAGGACCGCTGTGCTCGACGCCACTCGCGTCCGCGACCAGCAGCTCGCGCAACTCGCGCTCATCGATCGCACCGCATGGGGCACAGACGACATCGAAGCTGTGCGCCTGCGCGTCGACGCCGAGATGAAGCGGGCGGGACTCACTCGTCTGACGACGCCAACCAACCTGACGCCGTTCGACGTCGTGGACTCGGAGGAGCACAACCACGCGGTCAGCTACGAGGTTCTGTCGCCGGCGTACGTCGAGACGGTGACCGGCCGCGTCGTTCAGCGTGGCGCAGTGCGGCGGCTGCCGGCAGATGACACTGGCGAGTCGAAGGGCAGAGGATGACGTTCGGGATCGACTTCGGCACCAGCAACTCGGTCGTCGCACGCTGGACGGGGCACGGCACTGAGGTGATCCGGGTGGACAGCGGGGGCCTGCCCGCCGAGTGGAACCGCCCTGGCTTCGACGAGCTGTTCCCCTCAGTGGTCTCCATTCGCGACGTGCAGCGAACGCTGTGCTTCGGATGGGCCGCGAAGTGCAGTACGGCTACACCACAGGACGCGGTCAAGCGCATGCTCGCTTCCAGGCCCAGGGCCTCCTCCGAAGAAGACGAGAGCACGCGCCTGTCAGTGCCGGAAGAACACAACGTCTGGCTGGGCGACGAGCCCTATCGGAGTACGACGGTAGCGGCTTCCCTGTTCGACCAGATGCGGGCCGGGGTCCGCCGTAATCTTCGGGAGATGGACGAGGCCGTCGTCACTGTCCCCGCCAATGCGACCGGCGCGGCCCGCTACCGAACCCGGGCCGCGGCCCGCCTGGCTGGCATCAAGGTGAAGGCTCTCATCAACGAGCCCACCGCGGCGGCCATCAGCTACGCCCACGACTACCCCGGCGAAGGATGCTTCCTCGTCTTCGACTGGGGCGGCGGCACCATCGACATCACGGTTCTCGAGCACTACGACGGCATTTTCGACGAGATCGCCTCACGAGGGATCACGGCCCTCGGCGGACTCGAATTCGACGAGGCGCTGGTGAGGCTCGTGCTGCCCAAGCTCGGTACGAGGCCTGAGCACCTCACGCGCGCCGAAGCCCTTCGCTGGCGCCGTCATGTAGAGCTCACTAAGATCGCACTGTCCCAGCCAGGGACCACGGAGGTCCTGTTCGAGCCGCCCGGCGGCGGCCGAGCCGTGGTCATCCACCGCGAGGAGTTCGAGCAGGCCGTCGAACCTCTTGTACGGCGAGCTCTGGTGCCGCTGGAGGAGTGCCTCAACGACGTCGGGCTCTCCCCCGGCGCGCTCGACGCCGTGCTGATGATCGGTGGAACTTCGCAGATCCCGATGGTCCGGCGCGAGGTCGAGGCGGCACTGGTCCGGGATGTCGTCGACGCGCGTCTATGCAACCCCATGACGGCAGTCGCCCGCGGAGCCGCGATCACAGCAGCCGAGATCGACGGCCTGGTCCCGGGGACCACCATCTCGGTGGCCGCCAGCCATGATCTGGGGCTCGCCTTCCAGGCTGGCGGCCGTCGCGGGTTCGCCACGTTGATCCCGCGCTACTCCACCCTGCCCGCACGCGGCAGCCGCAGTGCAATGCCCGCCGTTCGCGGTGCATCAAGAGTCGTCCTTGAAATCGTCGAGGGCGACAGCGCCCGTGCCGCCGATGACGAGCGCACGTTCCCGCTCGCCCGGCTCGAGCTGCCCGTACCCCAGCCCGCGGCCGATCCCTCAGCCAATCTCTTCGACGTCGACTACCGGTACGACCGCGATGGAATCCTCAAGGTCCGAGCCGTTCTGCGGCATGGGGGCCGCGAGATCCTCAACGAGGAACTCGACTGCTTCGGACCCGACGGAACGCCCATCGAGCAGGGCCTCGACCGTGAGTTGGAACGACTGCTCCGACGGATCACCAAGCCGGCTCCCGACAGCAACGCGAGGAAGACCGGTAGTTCCCGGGCGGACGCCGAACCGCAGGTGGAAGAACCCAGGCCGACTGCTGCGGCTCTCGTCGTCGACGGCAGAGGAGTCATGACGGCAGGGCGCACCCCGGCATCACGGCGACCGCCAAGCTATAGGCTGCTCACCTCCGCACTCGCAGCGATCGGGCAGCGCTTCCCGGACCGGCGCATTGTCACGGTCATCGGCACGGATGTGTCCGAGGCGGTCGAGCACCATGAACGGGACCTACTGGACCAGGCCATCGCCCAAGGGAACGTAATCGCCGTTTCCTCGACGTCCTCACACGCGGTACTTAACGTCGCGGGGCAACTCAACGCACCGGTGGTATCGATGGAGAACCTAACGCGGTTCCGCACCCCCTACCCCTGGCTGGCGGAGAAGGGGCGCTTCATCCAGATCGCCTGGGTCGACAGGCTCTGGTTGTTCCCCTGACCGTCTGGCGGGGCTGGCGGGGCACCGGGTGGCTACCACCAACGAGCAACAAGCGCGCTCCAGGCCGTTCAGAAGTGACGCGCCGGCCCTTGGCGCGCTATCAAGGGAAACCGGCTGGTCACGGTGCTCGGGAGGGCGTGGTGGTCGCCTGTGGTCGCAGGCTGGAGGTACCCACTTCCCTCCGCCTTCCGGAGGCGATCCCCATGCGTACCACCGCCGACCGCGGCCGCATCTACCGAAGGTGTGGCTGCCGTGACACCCACCGTCACCAGCTCGGAGCGCACTGGAAATCTCCAAGAGTGCGGCCGTATGAAATGTTGGTCTGCTCGATGCGTGCCCGGGAGTGCGAATTAGGGGCAAGTAATCGTCCCTGCTGGTTCGCAAACTTAGAGTCGCCCACAGCCCGTACCGGAATATGGCATGCGGGATGGACCCTGGCGCTCCGCTCCGCGGGGACGCACTACCGTCGGGGCCATAACTACTCCGGATAGCTCGTGTGAATCATCCGCGGGGAACCCACTACCAGGCGTGTCTCCCGATCACTCCGAGCCAGCCAACACCTCGGCCACTGGCAGGTAGCAGTGGCCCGTCTGGCTGGCGTGGCGCTTCTTGCGGTCGAGCAGGTCGTCCAACCGAATGCGCTGATCAAGGACCGCCATGAAGTCGAGGCCGTCCATCGTGATGAAGGGCGTGCTGTAGCTGTATACGGCCAGGGCGTCCGAGCTGTACCCGCTCATGCTGACGTAGAGACCGAGCGTGTTCTTGCCCTTGCGCTCAATGTTGGCCTTGAACACGTCGAGCTCCCGCCGGCCGATAGCGTCCTTCCACCACTTGGCTTCGAGCACGTAGTGGTCGGTGTTGAATGCGAAGGCGCCGTCGATCTGCTCGTGGGCCAGGCTGTACGCCGCCCGCGGCTCCAGGTCGTACAGGGCAAACAGATCGTTGAGGAAGCCCTCGAACGCGGTCCCTCGCTTGTGTGGGTCTCCGGCCGCGTGCATCTGGAGAAAGCGTTGCTTCAACTCCTCATGGGACTGGGCGAACGCTCGTCCGTCCCGGGCTTCCTTGGCGCGCTGAGCGATGGCACGAGCGTGCGCTTCGTGCTCCCGGATCACCTCTTGGTGCTTGGCCGTCCAACGGCGCAGCTCCGCGACGGCCGCCTTGGCCTTGGCCACCATGGCGTCGCCGTCGGTCTGGCTTGCGAGGTTCGGGAAGGTCTCCATGTCGGCGATGTCGAGCATGAGGGCAACAGTCGCTTCCAGATAGCGTGCCTCGTTGGCCCGCAGAAGATCAACCAATTGTCCGGACACCTCGCGCTTGGATGCCTCAAAGTCGAGCCGCGCCAGCAATTCGCTGTGGCCCTTCAGCATTCCTCGGAGGTACCCAGCAAAGGTCTTCTTGTTCCAGAAGATCAGTGTCAGGCCTTCGACGAGAGCCAGGTACGCACTCGGATTGATCGTCTTCTTGCGGTCGCTGTCGTGCATCCAGCCCCCTCCTGAGCGCACCACCACCCACGGTCACCGACCTGCAACCGTAGCGCGGAGGAAGCGGATGATCTGCTCTTCGGGCAAAGTTGATCCCCACGGTAAGCCTCGCAACGGCCGGTTCCCCCAAATCATCTTGCGGCTGAGGCTTTGGCCGGTGGCCTGCATCGTGCTGGGAGCGGGGAGGCCGTACGCTCGCCAGCGGATCGGGCATCGGTGGAGAGGCCTGCAAGAGCCCGATGTGGTCCGGGTAAAGCCTCAGGGCCAACCCTGGGCGAAGCGCCGTCCATCGCGCCTACTCCCTCAAATCTCGTAGCGCCGATGAGGCGGGTTCGGGAGCATGGTCCGGTGACTGAACCGGGCCCCCGAGACGGCCTGATCCGTCTGGAAAACTTGATCACGAATGACCTGTACACCCACATCGATCCGAGCAACCGTGCCAGCGTGATCGGCTGGGGCCTCTTCTTCACGGTGGCGCACCAGATCCGCGCGGTCCTTACCCTCCACCAAGCCGGCGCGTGCGGCGCTGCTTCGCCGAACCGGCGTAGTGCGCTTGAACACGCCATCACGCTGCGCTGGTGTGTCGACCAGGGCGACCGCATAGGTGACATCTACAACCGGAAGCTGGGGAACGACCAGATCCAGCTCGCCAACGCGCTTCGCGTGGATGGCACGAAGGATCGGTACAAGGAGGGGTACGCGGTCTTGGCGGAGACGGTGAAGGCCGTCAAGGAATCCGTCGCGCCGGATCCCAACGAGCGCCTTGCCAAGATCGAGCACCTCATGCAGGGCTACGGTCTTGCCAGGGAGCGGACGTTCTACCAAGTGGAGTCACGCTTCACGCACCCAACGCTCACGGGTGCCCAGATGTTCTTCAAGGACGACGGCGAAGCGTTCCACGTGAGCCAAGCACCGATGCACGATGAGGTCGTGGCCTGCGAGCCGTACTGCCTTTGGATCTTCCACGCGGCCATGCTCGCCTTCAACGAGGTCCTGACGGACCAGCCATGGACAGCGGAGCTCGCGAAGATCGCCGAGGAGTACGGGTTCATGACCGCGCTGCCGCAGTGGCAGGGAGCGGAAGACCTCCACGCGCCCTGAGTCAGTCAGCAGGGCCGCCAGCCGTCGCGCAGCCTCGGCGTGCCAAGAAGATCGTCGATGGTCTTCGAGGCGCGATCAACACTAAGCTCGCAGTCAGCCCGTGCCGGAATGGAGTGTGCAGGTCAGGCTCTGGTGCCCCTGCTCTGTGGGGACGCAGTACGACCGGAACCGCTCCTGCCTCGGGTGGCCAAACGGGCTGGTCACGGTGCTCGGGAGGGCGTGGTGGTCGCCTGTGGTCGCAGGCTGGAGGTACCCACTTCCCTCCGCCTCCCGGAGGCGATCCCCATGCGTACCACCGCCGACCGCGGCCGCATCTACCGAAGGTGTGGCTGCCGCGACACCCACCGTCACCAGCTCGGAGCGCGCTGCCC
Source organism: Streptomyces sp. NPDC048383 (assembly GCF_040651775.1). NCBI lineage: Bacteria > Bacillati > Actinomycetota > Actinomycetes > Kitasatosporales > Streptomycetaceae > Streptomyces > Streptomyces sp. NPDC048383. Next base: position 146,077 of record NZ_JBEZKS010000003.1, on the reverse strand, counting down.
GCACCTGCTCACCGACAGCGACCACGGGGCGTGGACCTTCGCCGTCGACGTCCCGGACCCACGCCACCAACGGACGACCGTACGCAGGGGCGGCTTCGACAGCCACGACGCGGCCAAGGCCGCACTCCGCAGATTCCTGGAAGGCGAGGCCGGCGGATTCAACGCGGACCCGAACCAGACCGTCGCCGCCTACCTGAATACCTGGCTGGCCGCCAAGACGCTCGTGCTCAAGCCGACCACCATGGCGCGATACCGGGACTACGTCCGCAACGATCTCGTCCCCGCCTTCGGCCCCCTGAAGCTCGACGAGCTCGGACACCGGCACATCGCCGCGTTCATCACCAGCGAGCTCGCCGCCGGCCGCGGCGAGACCACCCTCTACCGGTGCCTGGCCACCCTCTCCAGCGCCCTCGGCGACGCCGTCCGGCAACACCGCCTGCCCCACAACTCGGCCAGTCCCCCGGTCCTGCGCCGCCCTCCGTCGCCGGAGCGGCAGATCTGGACGGCGGAGGAGGCCGCCCGCTTCCTCGGCTACTGCCACCAGGCCGACCCAGAGATGGCAGACCTGTTCGAGTTCCTCATCGGCACCGGCCTGCGCAAGGGCGAAGCCCTCGGCCTCCACTGGGAGGATGTCCACCTCGATCAGGGCGTCTTCTACGTGCGTTGCACGCTCTCCGCGATCGACAACAACCGCCTCGTCATCACCACACCGAAGACCCGGTCGAGCCGCGGCTGGGTAGCCATCTCACCCCGCGTCGCCACCGCCCTCCGGCATCACGCTCGAACGACGCCCCGTACCAGGGGTGATCCTGGCGACCCGTTTACCGGACTCGTCTTCTGCCGACCCGACGGCCGACCGCTTGGACCACACCACGTCCTCGACCGGCTCCATCAACTCCGAAGAAGCAGGCGTTCCTCGGATCACGGTTCACGACCTGCGGCACCTGGCCGCCACCATCACCATCACCGCTGGCGTGCCGCTGACCGTGGTCTCCAAGACACTGCGGCACTCCACCCTGTCGACCACGGCGAACATCTACAGCCACCTCACCCGGCAGGCCGCCCGCGAAGCCGTCGACACAATCGACCGCACCCTCACCAGTGCCGAGAAAGTCCCCCGCGAACCGGGGCGTGCATCGTGGCTGCGACCACCACGCGACCACATCCACCGGCTCGGTGACGTCGTCCGCCAGCTCCGCTCCCCCGTGCCGCCGGTCTTCAGCGCCACGGCCGACCGGCCGCAGACTGGACATGCGACCACATTGCGACCACCATGGCCCCGGACGCACGAAAGGCCGCCCTCTCACGGATGAGAGAACGGCCTCCGACCTGCCTAAAGCATGGTCGGGACGACAGGATTTGAACCTGCGACCCCTTGACCCCCAGTCATGACATACGGCACAATCTCAGGGCGCACAGCGTGCACATCCGTACATGCTGTGCGCCCATCGACGTGGGCGCTGGTCCCCAACTGGTCCCCAAGGGGCACCACCTGACCCTCGGGCCCGCCCGCCGTCACAGACGGCCACCCGGGGGAAAGCGACTCAGGAAGCGGCGAGGCCCCGCTTCCGTTCGGCTCGACGTCGCAGGTCGCGAATGACCTCATACCAACGCCAGGAGCCGTCCCAGTCGCAGGCCTCGTGCCCGCCGGGCTCCCAGTCCGCAAGCTCGTCCAGCCGCTTGAGCAGGGCATCCGGATCGACAGGTACACGGTGCGTACGCTCGTCGTCGAGCTGCCCGGCAATGTCGTGCAGCCGGTGAGCAGCGCGGTAGTAGGACAGCTGGGTGTCGGTCAGCCGGCGTACGGCGTAGCCGCCACACTTGCTGCACCAGTCCCAGTCGTCACGGGCCAGCAGGTCGGCCAGGGCCAGGAGGTCGTCACTCGTCGCGAGGCCTCGATCCCGTGTATGCCGGCACAGGGGTGAGTGCCCCTTGCCTTCGAACTTGGGATCCGAGTTCGTGGCGTAGATCTGCGCCTGACCCAGGACACCCAGTGGAAGGTCGCTACCGCTGCGCCAGCGGTCGGCGCTGGGCGGCCGGAACGGCGAGAGGTCCAAGGGAGCAGGCGCCAGCAGGCCCTCCCACACCGCAAGGGGCAGCATGCCGGAGCGGCCGGTGTCGAGGCTCCGCAAGTCGGAAACACCACGTGCCATGGCGAGCAGACGCAGATTGTGTTCCTTGTCATGCTCCCGATACGTCCGCCGGGCGACTTCCTGAGCCCCGGCTGCAAGGCCCAGGGCAGCACCAAAGTGGTCATCCTGCCGTACATAGTCGTGGCCCGAGGACGGGTCGTCGTCAGCCTGTGGCGCGGGAACGACCTCCTTGGTCCACGGACTGATCACGCTCTCGGGGAGGTCCGACGCGCCGGCGACGATGACTCCAAGCCAGCCCTGGGCGAGTCGCCTCTCAATGACCTCGAGAGGCAGAACCTCCGCTCCCCCGCTCGTCGAGAAGACGATGTAGAGCTGGTCGGCGGTATACGAGAAGTTCCGCAGCGCACGGAGGTGAGCGGGGGTAACGGGCTGGCGGTCGAAGACAGCGGTGTCGTCGAAAACCCCGGGCCGGACAGAGGCCGGCTGCCCTTGGCCCGCTTCAGTAGCCACAGCTTCGGAACCGCTCGGCTCGCATGCGAGGCTGCCCGAGGGGCCCAGGAGTCTGTCGGCGACGAGGGCCGGAACTCTCAGCGTCAGGGTGCGCCGACCCCAGTCGGCGGTCACTGTCCACGTCACCACCACGCCAAGGGTCCACCGATCGAGGCCGTCCAGGACGTCGGGCGCACTTCCTCGCGAAGGCTCCTCCGTGGCCTCCGGCAAGCGCGCCGTGACCCACACCGTCGGTGTCGAATCCGTCGCCGCAGCGGCGGCGCGGGCTTCGTCCTCCCAGGACTGGATCAGGCGGGCGGCTCCTTCCAGAGCTTCCGCGCGCCCCTTCTTGTTGGGCCGGATGCCGTGCACGAGGTCATAGCGGCTGATCGACCGTGATTCCGGTCCTTCCCAGCCCCGCTCCGCCGAGTACTGCCAGCTGCGCCATAGTGCGTTCAGGCCTGTGGAGATCCGGCTGCTGTTACCGAGCACCGCAAAGGCAGGGTCGTCGGTCGGCAGCGAAGGCTTCTCTAGAGTCGCCGCCGCAGCCGCTACGACGAGACCAGCCGGCTCCACGAAGAGGGCCGCCTGCGCCCTCAGAACCTCGAGGTAGCTCTCCTTCGCCGACTTTTTCGGCCTCGCCCAGTCCGTCAGCCAAGGAAAGTGGGCGATGGCTGCCTGCGCTCGGTGAAGGCTCCCCGTGGCATGACGCCAGCGAGACAAGACCCGCTCCTGCAGCTCTTCGGCCTCCCTACGCGCTTCCCACCGCCCGTCGTCCTCCTCATCGCCATCGCCCTCGTCCGCAGCACCCCGTTCCGAGTGCAAGAGCTCGGCTGCAGCTCGCACCTCGTCCTGGGTCCAATACACGTCCTCGTCCGGCTCCGCATAGGCCTGCAGCTGGTGGAGCAGTCCCGCTCCGCCGAGCGCGTTCATGAAGATGCCCAGTCCGGATGACGGCCGGACCCTCGGGCCCCAGTCCGCACAACCGGAGCAGAACCTGTCCACCACGTCCGCGTTCAACGGAACCTCGGTCGTCGTCACGTTGGCCGTGCGGAGCTGGCCGCATTCCCGGCGGACGTGCAGTCTGGCGTTCTTGCCCGTCGCCGAGTGGACGGTGATCTTTGTGCCCTCGAACGGCCCGAGTGGTACGTCAGATGTCAGCATGCGGTCGCGCACGAACTCCCCCTTCTCCTGCCTTGCGAGCTTAGGGCCGAGCAGTGACACTCGCTGCCAGACGAAGCACACTCCACCCCTTCCAGTCGCCGAGTCCACGAGGGCGCTGTGCCGGCATCCGTGACGGCGCGGCCACTCCCCCAGGCGTCGAAGGGATCAGTTGCCAGCCCTCCCAGCCACACCACCGGTTCGGGCCCAGAGTGGACACGAAGGGGCGGGGCCCCTCCGTCAGGGAAGGACCGCGCTCCATCTGGCGGTACCCCGGCCACGGCTCATGTCGCCAGTGACCGCGGATGCAGGCGGATGGCTACCAGCTCGTCGTCCCGGCGGTTCGTCGGTCTTCTCCTGATCCACTCGGTGAGGTCACGTCTTCCAGGCCGTCAGGTCGTTGCCACCCATGGGCATGGGCACTGGTCCCCAACCGGTCCAGGCACTGATACCACGCCAGTGCCCTCAGGCCCTATCCAAAATAGGTGCCCTTTACACTGGTCCCCAGGACTGGTCCCCAAGCTTGAGCCTGGCGTAGTGGCGGAAGAGAACGTCATGCTCTACCCGGCCCGCCGCGCGCACTCGGCCGGGTCCAGGCCAGAGTGGAGCCAGAACGAGATCGCGGCGTGCCGGAGGTCGTAGGGCCACTTCGCAAGGCGCGAGGAGAGCTCGCGGGGCACGGCATGGTCGCGAGCCCGCGAACATCGATGTATTGCACGCTCGGTTGCGGAACAGCCAGCTGTCCGGAGCCACCGAACGCGCCTCACCGATTAGCGGATGTACTCCTCCATCAACTCGGCGAGATGGACGATGGCAGGCCAGGTGGTCGCGATCGTCGTGTGGGCGTGGAGACGTCGCTGGGCATGGGTGTACATGGCCCAGTCAGCGGGGTTGTCTCCCTCTTGGAGGAAGGCGGGCACGATCTCCAGGGAGGTCGGGTTGGAGCAAGTCTTGGTGCGCTTGGACGGGTCGGCAGGGTCGAACTTGGTGAGGCTGAGCGCGGTCTGGTTCTGGTCCGAGCGCGGGTTGATGCCCCAGAACGCGCGTTCGCCGATTTGAACGAGACCAGAGAACCGCCCGTACCTCGTGACGGGAATCAACTCCTCTGTTTCCTCGCTGGCCCTGATCATCTCCTCGGCGACTCCGAAGGCCCGAGGGACCGCGTCACGGTCACTGCGCTCTCGGAGCCGGATGATGCGTAGGCCAGGCTGATCGCCGGGCTTTCGGATCACAGGAGCCACGGCGGGGTCGGTCATGTCGATGCCCGGCAGCACCAGTTGGTCGAAGGTGATCCGGCTGTCCTGGAGCCATGGCCAGATCTCCTTGTCGCTCATCCGCGCACGGCGCACGAGCAGGAGCCGGTCGGCCGTCGAGTCGAGTGCCAAAGCCCCGGTGATGAACTCGGCGAGGGCCGCGCGCGAGGTACGGGTGACCACGCGTCCGCGGCCGGCGGTCAGGGCCTCGGGCAGTGCGGTCAACGGCATGGGGCACTCGGTCGGACTGCCCGGTGTAGGCATGAGCTGCGCGCTGGGCTCTTCGTGTGTGTGCTGCCGGATGAGGATGGGCACGACCATCCGGTCGCCTGCGGGGGCGAGCCAGACCGTGATCAGTTCGAAGGAGCCCTCGATCCCCTGGGGTACGGCGACCTTGGGTAGGTGACCGGCCTGGCGAAGAGCGTCGTTGAGGGCGGCGGCGGCGCGCTCGATGTCGGTCGTGGTGAAGTCGGTTCCGGGGAAGCGTTTGGCTAGGGCGGCTTTGCTGGGATTGGGGTTGGCAGGGGCGATGGGGCGAAGGCACTGAACGTTGCGGCGGAGAGACGGGAGGGTCTTCTTGAAGAGCTTCTTGGGATCGCCTTGGCGTGTGCGTGAGAAGTAGGCAGCCCCTTCCATCTCCACGATGCAGGCCATGGGTTGGCCAAGGCGGGGGAATGCTTCGGCAATCCTCGCCGCGCGCTCGGTCTCACTCCTTTCGTATTCGGCTCGTCGAGCGGCTTTGTCTGCGTTCGTGGAGCGGGGCAGGCCGGCGGTGAGGTCTTGCGGGTCGCAGCGATGGAGCGTGACGTTGATCGGCCCAGTGAAGTCGGCGGAGGTCGCTGTGGAGCAGCTGGAGGTCAGGCCGAGTTTGGCGGAGGCCGCCACCTGCAGGCCTTGCCAGGTCCGGTCGGATGACGCCCAGACCTCGATCCCGTAGGTGGGGGTGTCGGGTAGTTCCAGTGGCAGGAGCGTCTTGGCGCGGGTCCGCGCCTTGGGAGCCGGTACAAGCGGAGCCAGCCCTTTCTCCTCCAGCTGTTGGGCGACCTGGGCGAGGACCTCCATGTGGTCGCGGGGCTGATAGCCGTGGCCGACAGGGTGGTCGTGGGTCGAGCGCGGGGGCGGGGTGCCGTCCTTGTCGGGGTAGCGGTAGGTCATGCCGGTGCTGTGGACGAGGTGGGCTGCGAAGGGCTGGGCCGCCGCGTCGCCGGGGGCGGTGCGTAGTTGTTCGAGGCTTGGTGGCTGGTGGTTGGTGAGGCGGGCGAGGATCTCGGCAACGCCCGGTTCCCAAGTCCAGGTGCTTCCTTCTCCGCGCCGGCGGACGGTGGCCGCGCTCTGTAGGAGCATGGGCCTCTCTCGGCGGTGGACGAATCCTTCCTTGGCGGAGAGAAGGACGCTGGCGGTGGGGTCGCTGAATCCGCGGCGGGGGATGTACTCGACCGGGTGTGTCGCAAAGCGGGTCATGCTCAGGTCGACATGGAGGTGGACTTCAGGGACGCCGGGCACGGTCTCGAGGTGGAAGGTCAGGACATCCACGCTGGCGCCGGCCGCGCCGTCTTCGTCGGTGAGGGTCTCGGGGGTGCCGAGGTGCAGGGTGCGGCGGCCATCGGGTCGGGTGGGGCCGAGGCGCAGGTCACGGTGGTGGCCTAGGAGTTGGAGCCCGGTGGTGGTGAGGTGCTCGGCGACGAGGCTGGGCAGGAGGTTGAAGACGTGGTTCGGGGGGTTGGCGGTGGCGTTGAGATGAAGGTCGTGGCGGGTGAGATCGAGGTCCTCGGGGATCCATTCCAGCTGGCCGGCGCCTTCGAGTTCGCTGTACCAGTCGGTCTCGGGCATGTGGGGCGCTACCCGGGCGGAGGCCCATGCCGACAGGGCAATCAGCAGGAGGTCCAGGTCGATCGCGGTCCGGGCTCGGAGCCATGCCGGATCGCGCGGGTTCCTCTGTACAGAGGTGATGTCGGGGTCGATGAGGGTGAGCAGGTCCCTCAGTGAGCTGGTGGGCAGGTAGTCCGGTGCGCCACGGGGACGACGGCCGGGCCGCGTATCCCACGCCTTCTCCAGGAGGGCGAGCATTCCCAGCGGGCAGGTCGTGCGGTAGCCAGTGACGGGCCAGGTGGCTTCCGGCGTGAAAGTGAGGACGGTGGCTTGGGTGCTGCGGTAGGCGGGCATCAGCGGTGACCCCAGTCGATGTTGTCGAGGAGATGGGAGGCCAGGCCCCAACAGGCCTGCGCGAGAGCGTGGTCGAGCCGTTCAGTGGCCGTGGCCGTGGGGCCGGGATCGGTGAGCCAGCCGTGCAGGAGCTGTTGCGCGGCGACGATCACACTCGTCCGAGGGGTGTCTGAGGCGGATTCGTCGAGGTTCGCGGTGCGGGGGGCGAAGGCCGCGTCGCAGAGGTAGACCAGGACTGGCTCGTTGCCCCGGATGCCACGTCCGAGGGTCTGGTAGAGGGGCACAAGGAAGTTGCCGACGAACGCGGCGTGTTCGATCGGGTCTGTGAGGCGGGTGAACAGGACGGGCTCGCCTACTCGTCGCTGCCATCGGCGGCGCTCGCTGTGGCGGAGTTTGCGCGCGAGGTCGACCGGATCAGCCTGGTCGAGGGTGAGGTCGACGGGGTGGCGAAGCCGACGCATCGCCTCGCGGCTGAGGAGGGAGAGCGGGAAGGTGGCGTCGTCGGCGGGCGGGTGGATCCGGGCCAGGTAGAACACTGCACCGAGGGCCGCAACGCGGCGGGCGTTGAGGATGTTGTGGCCGCGTTGGACGGAGCCTTCGGCTGCAACAAGGACGTCGGCCCCGGAGGTCGCGAAGGTGGCAAGGCGCCGCCGGGGGATGCTGTTGCGGGTGGGCGGGTCGTCGTCGCGGATGACGTGGAGGGCCGTGTAGGGGGTCTTCTGGTTGATGTAGTCGGCGACGGTATGGGCGTCCCGGGCGCTCTGCACGGTGAACAGGACCTGCTGGCGGTCGGTGGCCAGTCGCTGGCGGGCCTGCTGCAGTAGCGACTCCCGCGCTCCGGGGGCGGGGTTGCAGATCCATTCAGCGGACGCGCACAGGGCATGGGCGTGCAGGGTGGGGTTGCCGCCGGTGCCCGAGGTGAAGACCGGACGGCCGTCGCGGTAGCGCGGGGGGCGGAAGAACATCTTGCTCTCCAGCAACGCTGTCCTCGCCTTCTTCGGTTCACGCAGGACCAGGTTCGGGGTGACGTCGAGGTGGAAGCGGGGGGAGGCGGGCATCCAGCTGGTGGCGGAGGCGAGGACGACATTGGGCCCCTGAATTCCTTCAGTCTCCAGGAGGTCATGGAGGTGATACAGCAGCCAGCGACCTACGCCGCGCAGCCACAGAATGCTGAAAGACCCGCTGTCGCCACCGGGGTTGGGCTGCCACTGGAGAGCCATCAGGTTCCCTGCGGCCTGCTCGGGGACGAAGGGCATCAGGTCACGGGGCGGCTGCCGGCTCCAGAAGTCCTCACCATCGCCGGTCCGCGACGTGCTGATGGCCGGGAGGCGCTGGGCGACCTCGAAGAACGAATTCGTAATGCGTGCAGCCCACAAGCCGGCCTGCAGCAGCTGTGCCAGCTCTGACGGTGTGCCCCGGGCCGTGATGCCGTCGAGTACCGGTTGGTGGGCCTCGATCCACGCCTCGGCGGCCTCCTGTGCGGACAGCAGGGTGTCGTGGGTCGCGGTCATTGCCTCGATCAGCTCGGCCCAGTTCTCCGCGGGCGCCTGGAAGGGGGTGGTGACCAGCGGCTCGAGGTGCTCTTCGAAGTACCGGTCAGCAGCTTCCTCCAGTTCCGCCTTGCGGGCGAAGTCGTTGCGCTCACGGAGGCCGTGAAGGCTCCGGGCCAGGCGCCGAAGGAGGCTGTACCCGGTGAATGGTCCCTCGGCAATGACGGCGCGCAGCTGATCCGCGCCGGGGTCGATCATCAGCTGATACAGCTCCGTCATCGCCTGGTCGTGGCGGCGGAAGTGCTTGTCGCCGGCCTTTACCTCGGGGTCCAGGAGGTCAAGGAACCACGACTGCTCCAAGCGTTGCCCGATCCGGTCCCCCACGCGGTGGCTCCAGCCCCTGCCAGGCTGGGAGAGGATCTCGTGCAGCAGGAACTGGTCATCGAACTGCTGCTGAACGGTGTCGGCTTCGTCCACCAGCAGTACAGCCAGGTGATGCTGGGCCGCTTCGGCGACGCGGACGTCGACCTGAGACTGCGGCATCATCGTGGATGCCAAGCCGGCCGCGGTGGTCACCCACACCTGGGCTTCGGCGACTTTGCGCGGTGCCGTATGGGCGGGGCACCGCGGGAGGATCGGGCAGTCCCTGCGCCCGCTCTGACCTTCCACAAAGAGTTTGCCTCTGCATGGCCGCTCCTCCCTCGGGAGCGGTGCCCGGTCGGTCCTGCTGGTCAGGCGCAGCTCCTCCAGATAGCACTGGTCGTCTGCGAACGCCGCAGCAGCGTCGAGGCCGGTGGGGAAGGTGGTATCGCCGTCGTGGAGGAGCGAGCGCCAGTAGCGGTCCTTGTGCACTCCCTCCCGGGTCCGTCCGAAAATGGGGACAGCATCGACGCCAAGTGCCCGCAGAAAACTCACCTTGGCGTACATGTCGCCACCGGAGGCAAGTACGAAGCCAACCTTGCCGCCGCGGCGGGCGACGATGTAGGCGATCATGTCCAGCAGAGTGGACTTTCCGCTGTTCATCAGGCCCGCCACGTGCCACAGACCGTCGATGACCATCTGCCGTGGCCGCTCCAGGAGGCGCCCTGCGACATGATCGGCGAGCAGGGCCTCGATCTGTTCCAGCCGGTTGACGAAGTCCCGGTTCTCGATCTCCGGATGGGCCTCCAGGAGGTTATCCATCTCGACGGCAGCACGCTGGTAATCCTCCAGGGTAAGAGGAATTGGCTCCCGTGCTCGGGAGGTCGTCGCCAGCAGTGCGGGCGGGGCCGGCGCTGGGATGAAGGTGTCGGGGATACGGATCTTTTCCCAGCTGCCGTCGTCTCGGACGAAGGAGCACGTCGAGCCAGACGGCGCCGGCCGGTAGCCGCTGCCCGTCTTGTAAGGGGCGACTTCCTGAAGCCTCTGCCGGTAGACGTCGTGGCGTGCCGCGGCGTATGGGGAGGGCCGGCGGGTGAATACGGTCGACAGTTCAGGCTTGTGCCCGCCATGTCGCCGGGCTCGAACCCGCGCACCTGGGCGGGGAGCTTCACGTAGTGGTTGAGCTTTTCCCGCATCGTCCCGGTCTTCGCGACCGGGCCCATCAGCTCGCGCAGGGTACGGATCTGCGGATCGAGTGCCGGGTCCAGTCGCATGTAGCCGGCGAGCACTGGCCACAGAGCGCCGATGCCTCGGCCTTGCATGTGGTCGGCCAGGAACGACAGGCCCAGTTCGAGGGCGCACAGTTCCCATGGCTTGAGCGGGCCGAGCATCGGCCGGACGCACTCGTCGTCCAGTTCCTTAGCCAGCGCGGTGCTCCAGGAGCGGGTGTCCCTCATCGTGTGGCTCCAACCTTGCTCGCACGGACGGCGGCTTGCCGCAAGAACGTCTTCTCGTCGAGGACCTCGACTCCGGTGACCCGGCCCTGCAGCTCGCGTTCCAGATCCGCGATGTAGCCGGGAGTCTGGAGGCGGTGCATGGGCACGACGATGATGCGGCGCCGCGCCGGCACACGGGGGTCGCTGCGAAACCCGCGGGCGAGGAGGGTGGGGCTCGCGCAGTCCTTCGCATCGATCGCCCAGCATTCCCTTTGTCCACCAGGGTTCACCGGTTCGAAGGTCAAGGCCCCGTCCCAGGCATCCAGGCACGGCCACGGCTCGGTCCGCACTCGGTCCGCCGGCAGTTCGGCGAGCCGGTCCAGCAGCCGCCCTTCCAGCAGTCCTGGGTCGTGGAAGAACTGGCGGGTCGCCCTGTGCTGGGTCCAGTACCCGCCCAGACAGGCCACCTCGTACTGCTCGGGCCCTCCCTCGCATCCCGGGGTCCCGCAGTCGGACGCGCCGTCGTCGACCGGGTTGCGACACTCGCGGCAACGCCGCAGTCTGACCTTCCCCGGGCTCTGGACCGGATGGAGTACGTACGCGGTGCGCACGAACTTCGCGAGGAACGAGTCGCTGTCGGCGTCCGAGTTCGGGAGCTCGCGGGCCAGCGCTTGGACGTCGCGGTCGCTGAGCACAGGACGGTCGATCAGCAAGCGCCGAAGCCGGCAGTAGATTCGCTGGACCGCCTCCTCGTCAGCACCATTCATCCGCGCGCACGACATCAGCGCCGCGAAGGTCTGGTTCTGAACGAGTTCCGCCTCGACGTCTGCATGCCGGACCAGATCGGCTGCCTGCTCGGCGAACTCCGACAGCTCATCCCCTTCCAGCAGGACTGCCTCAAGGTCACCGTCAGCTAGGGAGAGCCGAAGGGGCCAGGACCCCAGAGGGCGACGGCACCAGTCGAACAGCTCGAGATCGTCGCCCGGCCACTCCGAACCCAGCGCCTGGGCCTTCCACCACAACCGACCCCGCGCGTCACGCCAGGCACGCGGCAACGGCCCCGATACTTCAGCGGCGCGCCATTGGCCGCTGTTGGCCTGCTGCCGGTCGAGCCGGACTCTCGCCAAGGCGGCACACAGCAGTTCCACCGTCATGTAGTCGTCGGTTGTGCTCTGCGGATCCCTTTCCCTGCCGGGATTGGCATCCCTTGACTCCTCTACCTCATCCGCGTGTGGACAGCCGGTCGGCGACGTCGCCCCGACGGACTGAGGGTGCGCACGGCCAGCGGGCAGCGCGGCGGCTTCCTGAGCGATACTCATAACCGCTGGATATACACGACGTGACTGACAATGCACCGACCGTCACGAACATATGTTCCTTAATCGAACTATTGCCCATTACGCTGCGCCTTCTCGCGTCAGCCAGCGGAGACCAATTCGACAGTGGCAGCATCCAGGACATGACGGCACACCCGATCTTCAACGTCACCCACGTTCCAGCACTCGAGCCCTACCTCGTACGAACGGGCAGCATCTTTCGCACGTTCGCCGACCAGGACTCCGGCTGCATCTCATACGGGCTGATGGCCGCGGGGCAACGCTGGTTCGTGAAGGGAGCCGCGACACCCGGCGGTGTCTCGTCTCTGCGCCGGGCGATCTCAGTGCACGAGGCCGTCACCCACCCGGCCATCGTGCCCCTATCGCACTCCTTCAGGACTGACGACGGCTTGGCGCTCGTGTACCCGTGGATGGCCGGCGAGGTCCTCTATCACCCGACTCGGTCCCGCCACGGGGGGAGGGCCGCGCCTGGCAGCCCCATGGCCCGGTTCCGGCAGCTCCCTCTTCCCCAGGTTCACGCCGCCCTTGACTTGCTCCTGGGTGCCCACCTTGCCGTGGAGCAGGCCGGCCTCGTCGCCGTCGACCTCTACGACGGCTGTATGCTCTACAACTTCAATGATCACCGGATGACGCTCTGCGACCTGGACGAGTACCGGCCCGGCCCGTTCACGCTGCAGACAGACCGACTGCCCGGCTCTTCGCGCTACATGGCCCCGGAGGAGTTCGTGCGGGGTTCGGTCATCGACACCCGGACAACAGTGTTCAACCTGGGCCGAGCCCTCCGCCTTCTCCTCGACGCCGGCGACGAGGAGAAGCAGTGGCGCGGCACCCCCAGCCAGCTGGCCGCCATCAAGAAGGCAACAGCCGCCGCCCCGGAGCACCGCTTCCGCTCTGTGCACTCACTCGTCAACGCCTGGCGTGCGGCCACCTAAGCCTTCGGAGCCCAGCTGTGCGGCTACGGCAGCGCCGGCCTCTCCAGCCGCGGATCCCAAGATCCGGCCAGTACTACCGCCCCTGCCCCTGCTCAGACGGAGCCAACGACAAGGATGTGCGCCGAGGCATCGTGGAACACGCCGTGCTCGTCGGCGAGGCGGGCCGTCGCAATCGCATCCGCGACGAGCGCGCCTGCCTCTTCCTGGCCCGCACATCGGCTGGCCGCGACGACGTACGCCCATCCCGGGCCCTCGATCCCATGCACGTGCGGAGCGCCCAGCCCCGCTTCAGCGGCCTCCTGCATCAGCTCGGCAGCGGTGTGGAAGTGCACAACCGTGAACCCCCTGCTGCCGCCGTAGGAACCCGTACCAACCACCTGCGAGACCTCGCCAGCCAGCAGCTCCGGGGACAGGCCCGCACTGACGGTGTAGTCCTGCATCAGGGAGTACCGGGAGATCCCCGCAACTGCGACGACACCACCCCGAACCGCAACCCGCCGGGCCTCCCGCAGTGCCGTCAGCCGGTCCTCGCGCTCCGCCAGGTGGTACAGCGGGCCCAGCAGCAGCACCGCGTCGAAGGTGCCGGCCTGCACGTCCAGGTCGCGGGCATCCCCCAGCTGAGCAACACACCGAGGCGCGCGCTCACGTGCCTGCTCCACGTGTTTTGGCACGGGGTCCAGGAGGAGCACCTCGTATCCCTCTTCAGTGAGCCAACCGGCATGCGTACCCGGGCCACCGCCCACGTCCAGCACCCGAGCTGGTGCTGGAGGCAGGTAGCGACGTAACAGCTCCTGGGTCCGCTCGTACTCCAGACGGCCCGTGGCTGTGGAATGCAGCCGGGACGCCTCGTCGTACTCCGTGTAGAAGCCCGCGATCCGTGGGTCAATGGTCGTCATACCCGGCGAAAGTAGGGCCGGGCGAAGCAGCCCGTCACCCGGATATCCGGCGCTGGCGCCACTGCAGGTCCGCCTGGACCGCGAGGGGCAGAAGAGCGCAGAGGCTCCACCCCATTGGGTCTAACCGGAGTGGCCGGGCGCATGCTCCCGTGACCAAACTAGATCGTGCTGATCGACTACTGGCCACTGCTCGGTCTGCGGCTGACGACGCCCCGCCTGGAGCTGCGCCTGCCCCAATCGGATGAGCTGGCAGCACTGGCCGATCTCGCACGCGACGGCGTTCACGACCCCTCCCAGATGCCGTTCAGCAGCGGCTGGACCGACCTGCCCGAGACCGAACGGGCTCGCTCCGTGGTCCAGCATCACTGGCTGCGGCTCGGAAACTGGACGCCGGAGGACTGGTCCATCAATCTGGCCGTCTTCCTCGGTGGCCGGCCTGTGGGCATGCAGGCCCTGGCTGCCAAGCGCTTCGCGCTGGTGCGAGAGGTCAACACAGCTTCTTGGCTCGGGCTGTCGTATCAGAGTCAGGGCATAGGCACAGAGATGCGGGCTGCCGTGCTGCACCTGGCATTTACCGGGCTGGGCGCCGAGGAGGCAACGACAGGGGCGTTCGCCGACAACGCGCAGTCCTTGGCCGTATCCCGCAAGCTGGGATATGTACCGGACGGAATCGAACGGCGGGTGGTGCGCGGAGAGGTCGTGATCTTGCAGCGGCTTCGCCTCCCCCGGGGTCTATGGCGGCCAGCGCTCGCGAAAGGGACCGAGATCACGGGGCTGGTCCCATGCCTGCCGCTGTTCGGATTGGCGGCCGGGGAGGCCGCAGACCCGTCCTGACGGTCTGGGCACGGATTCCACCCCGCGCTCATCAGATAGTCACACATGGCCTGAACTCGACTGCGCAGTAGGGGAATTACCACACCACCAAGGCCGATACCATCTACCGTCATGACGACCGCATCTCCTCGCCAGGGCGTACCCGACAAGCCCACACTCGACGGCCTTGAGGCCAAATGGGCTCCGACCTGGGACGAGCAGGGCGTATACGTATTCGACCGCACCGCGCCACGGGAGCGGGTGTACTCGATCGACACGCCGCCGCCCACCGTGAGCGGCTCGCTCCATGTCGGACACGTGTTCTCATACACCCAGACGGATGCACTCGCCCGCTTCCACCGGATGCGCGGCAAGGCCGTCTTCTACCCGATGGGCTGGGACGACAACGGCCTGCCTACCGAACGTAGGGTGCAGAACTACTTCGGCGTCCGGTGTGACCCCTCGCTGCCGTACGATCCGGACTTCACTCCCCCCTCGTCCCCGGGCAAGCAGCAGATCCCCGTGTCCCGCCGCAACTTCATCGAGCTGTGCGAGCGGCTCACGGTGGAGGACGAGAAGGTCTTCGAGAGCCTGTGGCGCCGGCTGGGGCTGTCCGTCGACTGGAACCACACCTACCAGACCATCGACAGCCGGGCCCGCGCCATCTCGCAGCGAGCCTTCCTGGCCAACCTCGCCCGGGGCGAGGCGTACCAGGCCGAGGCCCCGACGCTGTGGGACGTGACGTTCCAGACCGCTGTAGCCCAGGCCGAGCTGGAGGACCGCGAGCGGCCCAGCGCCTACCACCACCTGCTGTTCCGGTCGGATGCGGGGGCGGCGCTGGAGATCGCCACCACGCGGCCCGAGCTGCTGCCCGCATGCGTGGCCGTCGTGGCGCACCCGGACGACGAGCGCTACCAGAAGCTCTTCGGTACCACCGTGCGCACCCCGGTCTTCGGTGTAGACGTGCCGGTGGTGGCTCACCGCCTGGCCGACCCCGAGAAGGGCACCGGGGCTGCCATGATCTGTACGTTCGGCGACACCACCGACGTGGTGTGGTGGCGCGAGCTCGACCTTCCCACCCGCTCGGTGATCGGACGCGACGGCCGCTTCGTGCGCGAAGCGCCGGCTGCGCTGGAGTCCGAGGCCGCGAAGGCTGCGTACGCGCAGCTCGCCGGCGCGACCCCGCACACCGCCCGGGAGCGCCTGGTGGAGATGGTGCGCGCGGAGGGCAGCCTGGTCGGTGATCCGCGGCCCTTCAACCACATGGTCAAGTTCTACGAGAAGGGCGACAAGCCGCTCGAGATCGTCACCAGCCGCCAGTGGTACCTGCGCAACGGCGGACGAGACGTGGAGCTCCGGCAGAAGCTGCTGGAGCGCGGCCATGAGCTGAACTGGCACCCCGACCACATGCGCAACCGGTACCAGTCCTGGGTGGAGGGACTTGCCGGGGACTGGCTGATCAGCCGTCAGCGCTACTTCGGCGTACCGGTACCGGTGTGGTACCAGCTGGACGCCGACGGCATCCCCACCGACGAACTGATCGTTCCCTCGCGGGAGTCGCTGCCCGTAGACCCCAGCAGCGACACCCCGCCCGGCTTCACCCCGGACCAGCGGGACGTCCCGGGCGGCTTCACCGGCGACCCGGACGTGATGGACACCTGGGCGACGTCCTCGCTGACACCGCAGATCGCCGGCGGCTGGGGCCACGACGACGACCTCTTCCAGCGCGTCTTCCCGATGGACCTGCGTCCGCAGGCCCACGAGATCATCCGTACCTGGCTGTTCTCCACCGTCGCCCGCGCCGAGCTGGAGCACGACGCGCTCCCCTGGGCCCATGCCGCAATCAGTGGCTGGATCCTCGACCCCGACCGCAAGAAGATGTCCAAGTCGAAGGGCAACGTCGTCACCCCGCTGGACCTTCTGGACCAGCACGGGTCGGACGCGGTGCGGTACTGGGCCGTATCAGCCCGGCCGGGAACGGACACCGCCTTCGAAATCGGCCAGATGAAGATCGGCCGACGTCTCGCCATCAAGATCCTCAATGTGTCGAAGTTCGTGCTCGGTCTGGGTGCGGCCGAGCGGCGGTCCGCCGTGACCAACCCGCTCGACCAGGCGCTCCTCGCGCGACTCGCGGACGTCGTGGACGAGGCGACGGCCCAGCTGGAGGGATACGACTACGCCCGCGCACTGGAGACCATCGAGCGGTGCTTCTGGGCGTTCTGCGACGACTACGTCGAGCTGGTGAAGACGCGTGCCTACGGCGGCGGAGGTGAGGAGGCTGCCGCATCTGCTCAGGCCACGCTGTCGACTGCCCTCTCCGTGTTGTTGCGGCTCCTCGCTCCCTTCGTTCCGTTCGCCACCGAGGAGGCGTGGAGCTGGTGGCAGCAGGGTTCGGTGCACCGGGCGCAGTGGCCCAGTGGAACGGAGCTGCGGGAACTGTCCCTGAAGGGGGACCCCCAGCTCCTGGACGTCGCCGCAGACGCCATCGCCGCCATCCGGAAGGCCAAGAGCGCAGCTCAGGTCTCCATGCGGGCTGAGGTCGCCCGAGTCACGGCACGCGGGCCGGCTCCGCTGGTTGCGACACTTCGCCAGGTGAGCGGGGACGTGCAGTCCGCGGGAAACATCGGCGACGTGGAACTCGAAGTGGCTGAGAGTGAACTCCTCACCTACGAGATCACCATGTAGCTCGCATCAAACGAATGACGGCGTTGCCGCCTCTCACACACTCGTGTGAGGGGCGGCAACGCCGTTTTGCTATGTAGGCCAAGAGAGTTGACCCATCGGATCGATCCACAGTGGAGGGATTCGGCCATGTCGGGTAAGGGCGCCCAATGCACTGCACAAGACACAGGTGTTCATACTAGAGTCTCCGCTCTGTGACAGTCAGTCACCACATTTGTGCGCCCCAACGGCTGGGCGGCGCGCGGATGGGCCCCTGGGGCCTGCGTGTGCAACCGAAACTCCAGCCCACGGCTGACATGTCACGCACCACCCCGCAGCGTGTCTGGATCCACCAGTCCCTGCGGTCGACCTGTGGGAAGGTGCCTGTGAAAATCGCGGTGCAAGACCCCGGAAAGAACGCCACGTACATACTCGACCCGGAACTGCTGGGCGAGTTCACGGTCGGACCTGCGCAGCTCGGCGAAAGCGCCGACGTCGTGTTCGTACTGCCGTCCAAGACACTGTGCGAACAGGTCCCCGTCGTCTCGGGGAGCGGCTCGGCCGACCCCTCCATCCTGATCTCCGACCCCGACGGTGACCGCCGGTGGCTGCTGACCCGCTCCGACCTGGAGCGCTTCGCGGCCGGCGACCAGCCGCCCACGGACGCGGTCTGGTTCTCGATGCCCGACGCGAGTGCCGGCATCTACGCCGCGGTTCCCCTGTTCCGCCGCGCCCTCGTACAGAACAGCTCCTGAGGCAACGGGCCCGCGGCAGCCACGGCTGCCGCGGGCCCCCTCCGTCCTTGATCCGGCACCTCACGAGGGACTTCGACAATGGACAGGGTTCGAGTATTTCCCGCACGGGCCATGGCTCCTCAGATACAAGCCGACGCTCGATGGGTCGCCATCGACGCCGCAACCCGCCAGGCGTACGTCCTCTCCGGCAAGGATCGGGAGTGCGCGCTGCTGTCCTGGATCGCCCAAGGCGCGGGACGCGAGGCGAATGAAGAATGCGAAGCGGCCGCGACAGCCCTTGGCATATCCGGCTCTTGGGAGAGTCCGGAGCCTCCCGACTTCCTGGCCCACTACCGCCGCCTCAACCTCGACTACCCCTTCCTGGACTACAGCGTCGAGACGAGCCACGAAGCCGACCAGGCACTCATGGACGGCTACGCGGTGCACGGAGCACCGCCACCGGTCACGACACAACGCCCCGGTTCGAGCACCGTGTTGCCCGAGGCGCCGCTCCCGGACGGTCCTGCAGGTCTTCCGAGCGCTGACCTTCTGGCCGCATGGCTGGCCTCGGCTGGCCGGATCACCGGCCGACGCCAGGGCCGACACGGCCCCATCGTCCTCAAGACAAGCCCCTCCGGCGGCGCCCGGCACCCCACGGATCTCGGCGTAATCGTGGGTGACGGATGGCCGGCGCCCTTACGGGGCTCCTGGTGGTACGACGGCGACCATCACGCGCTGGTACGTGCGGAGGCCGGGTTGCCGCTGACGGCGTCCCTCCCACCGTTCGGTGTGGCGTTCGTCCTGTCCAGCCACGTCGAGCGGGCCATGTGGCGGTACCGGGACGTGCGGGCCTTCCGTCCGGTGCTCATCGACGCCGGCCACGTTCTGGAAACGCTGGACCTGACGCTTCACTCCACCGGCTGGTCCACCTCCTGGCTTCCGATGCCGGCGTTCACCGGCCCCGACCCCGTTCTTGGGCTGCTCCTCGCCACTCCAGAACCCGCCTTCGTCGAAGGCGAGTTCATACCGGCTCCGCGGTCCGGACCCTCGGTATCGAGCGCCGAGTACCGCACCAACCCGCTTCTGTCCCTCGTCCCCCGGGTGGACGGCCTCTACGCCCGGGTCCACTCCGAAATGCAGGACCTGACGGCGCTCACGCCCAAAGCCGTCACCGCCCTCGCCTATGCCAAACCCAGTACGCGGGGTGACCGGCCTTCCAGGCCAGCCGAGATCTGCGAGAGCAGCGGTGTATCCCTGGCAGAGGTGGAGAAGCTGATCTCTGCTCGGGCACTTCTCCCTGCCGAGGAAGCCCTGGCGCTGTGGGAGCAGGTACGACCCTGGATCGAGTCCAGCTGGTTCCCGTCGTTGCTGGTTCATGCCGAGGCAGCTGGCGAAGCGCGCCTGAAGAAGCACCGGACGACCACCACGGCCGACGCGAAGCCGCCGCTGCCATGGTCCCAGCTGCCTGCTGCCCTTGCCGCGCGTCGCACCCACCGCTCCTTCTCCGAGCGTCCGCTGTCCAGGGGAGCAGTGGACATTCTGCTCGAGATCCTGACGACCGTACGGAGCGAAGTCCGGCTGAGCCTGCTGCACCCGAACCACGTCCTGGGCGCAGGCACATACAAGCTCGACGTCGAGGGCTGGATCCGGGTCGGGCCGGCACCAACCCCCGAGGCGATTCAACGCGCCGCCATCGGCCAGACCTGGACCGCCGGCATATCGGCGGTCGCGTGGCTCGTGCCTCGCCCGGCGGAGCCGGGTGCCGTGTCATGGCAGACCGCGCTCATCCAGTGCGGACGCGATGCACAGCGCATCGCCCTGGGCCTGGCCACCGATCCGTCATGCGGGGTCTTTCAGAGCCCTGCCCTGGTCGAGCATCTGCTGGAGCCGCTGACGGGACTCGGTACGGCCCACGACGGTGCGTACCTGGTGGGCGTGGGAACCATCCGGAGCGGCGGAGCGGGTGGAGGTGACACAGGTGATCACTGATCCTGCCTCGTGGGTTGCCCTCGAACGACCGGACGGTACGTGGGACGTTGTCGAGAATGCGACGAGCACCATCTACCAGGTCAGCAGCGCCCTCGGCACCCGACTGTGGCAGCAGGACGAGCTGTGGCCGATTCCGCTGCACCAGGCCCTGGACACGGCCTCCGGCCAGGCCCCTTCCAGCGATACGGAGGAGGCGCCGTTCGTCGACCTTGCCCTCGCGGGTGCCATCGTCCGCTACCACGCGGCCGACCCCGCTGTACTGAACCAGCTCCGGACCCGTCTCGCGGTCGCAGTACCTGACCGCCGGCGGACGGCAGATGTACTCGTACGGCTCGGCTCCGAGGCTCGGGCTGACATGCTGCACCGCTCGTTCGCCGGTGACCGGCCCGGTGTCTATTACCGCATGCCCGGCGATCCCCGGTGGCATGCTCTGACGGGCGACCTGCCCGCCCTGCCCCCGCTCGCTACTCCCCCATACAGCGACCGATTCATCGCGCTGCACGCTGCACTGCTCGTACTGCCCTCAGGCCAGGGCCTCCTCGTCTGCGGCAACCAGAAAGCCGGCAAGACGACCGCCGCGCTCTGGGCCCGGGACGCCGGGCTCGCCTCCATCGCCACCGACGAGGTCGTGCTGTTGGACTCGCTGACAGGCGTGGTCTTCGGTGTACCGCTCGCAGTCGCCGTACGGTCCGGCTACCAGCGGACTGCGGTGCCACTCCCACCGGGACCGACCACGTACCGCGGCGCCGCCCTGCCCGCTGCTGTGGTGATCCTCGTCCCGGCGGAACCGCTGAGCCCCTCGGGCTCCGTCGCGACGGCCGATAGCGAGGAGGAGGCGATGTCCTGGCTGGCGGAGCATCTCCGTGACGGGGGAGCAAGCCCGGCCGCCCTGCATCGGAGTAGCCGTGGGCTCGTCTCCGGGATCCCGGTACACCGCCTCGGCGTATCCCCGTGGCCCGGACTCGTCGCCGACTTCGAGTCCGGCCTGTCCTGCGTGCTCAAGACGTTGGAGCGTTGCCCATGACATCACACTCCGTGCATCGACTGGACGAAGTCGACCGACTGGCCATCCGCGAGGGCGGCCTGCCCGATGACCTCGCATCCCTCATCGACACGGCCAACAGCGCTGCCGTCAAGCGTGCCGCCGCACGCCTCCGGCCTGTTCTCGGAGAAACCGTGGTGACGGGGCTCGGGCGGCCTTGCGAGGCCCCTTCTCTCGGAAGCGCTGGCAATGACTTCGGGCGGCTGCCCGGCCGTACGGAGTTCGAACGCTGGCTCACGGCGGAGCCGCGCCTGGTAGCCGGACCCGGTACGGGAGCCAACTCGGACATGGAGCTCCGTGATGCCGACGGGAAGCTCCCCGGCGAACGATTCGGCAACCGGCTGGAGCCGGACTCCGACACCTTTCAGATGGACATTCACCGGATGCGGCGCGCGCTGAACGAAGGAGTCACCCTCGGGATTCGGCAGTTCGACCGCTGGTCGCCAGCCCTGGCGTCGCTGATGGACGACATCGTCGCCGTGTCCGGAGCCGACGTGTTCACCAAGCTGTTCATCTCTGCCGGCACTACCAGCGTCACCGGCTGGCACTCGGACCGCCAGGACGTCATCGCCCTGATGCTCTGGGGCAGCAAACGCTTCCAGCTGGGCGGCTGGGACACCCCTGAAGGAGGCCCGGCTTCCAGCATCGTCCTCGATGCGGTGCTCAAGCCCGGGGACTGCCTGCTCTTCCCTGAGGGTCAC
Source organism: Streptomyces sp. NPDC048383 (assembly GCF_040651775.1). Classification (NCBI taxonomy): domain Bacteria; kingdom Bacillati; phylum Actinomycetota; class Actinomycetes; order Kitasatosporales; family Streptomycetaceae; genus Streptomyces; species Streptomyces sp. NPDC048383. The sequence continues at coordinate 124,527 of NZ_JBEZKS010000003.1, read as the reverse complement.
CCCCACCAGGCAGTCCCGCTCGGCGATGACAGCGGGCTCCTCTCGATCGCCCTCCTCCGCCGTCACAACTGGATCTCCCGGGACCAGGTGCCCACCCATCTCGGCGTTTCCGAGTTTCCGCCGAGCGAGGTCACCTTCCGCCGGCTACTCCGCTCAAGGCTGCCGCTCGCCACGGAGTCGCCGTACCTCGCCGACAGCACGCAACTCCGCACGCGGATACCAGGAGGCGTCGAGCTTCTCGGCTCCACCCCCGACGGGCAAGTCGCGCTCGCCGCGGCTGGCGGCGTCTTCGCCTCGAGCCCGGACACCACGGCCCTGCTCGCCGCTGTGCACGCATCGTTCCCGGTCACGCTGGGCGAGGTGTCCCTGTCCGGGGACCGTGAGGCAGCGGCCCAGCAGACTCACTCCCTCGTCGAGATGGGGCTGGTGATCACCACGCCGTAGCTTCGTAGGCACAGCCTGCGACTCCCCGTTCGAGTACCGCGCGGGGCAGACTGCCGTCACCTCATTCCCAGTAGTCCACGAGCATCTCGGCCGGCCAGCTCGGCTCCCGTACCTCCCCACGCGGTCCCATCGCTCGGAAGTAGGGCGCGACATCGTAGATGGGTGTGCCGTCAATCGCGTCGAGGTCTACGACGTGAAGGTCCAGGCCCTCGACCTTCACGAGTCGCGGGAAGGACTGCGCGAGCTGGTTCGGTCGACGGTGGTTGCGGTGGACGAAGGTTCCAGTGGGCGGCCAGTCCGGGTTGTTACGGGGGCTTCGCGCGTGGAGGGCGACGTCGGTCGGGGATGCCTTGTGAAAGTGCCACACCACCACGAGATGCGAGAATTCCTCCAGGCCCTTGACCACGTCCGCCGGGAAGTCGGGGTTCAGCCGAATGATCGCGGGACCACCCCAGTGATCGTCTGTGGGCTCGGTCCGGCCTCCAACGACAATGCCGATCGGTTCGATTTCCAGCGACTGTGCCATGCGCTTCCCCTCGTGCCTCGTCGTGACCCGGTCAATGTACTTGGACGAGGTATGCGGCGGCCCGGGCGTCCAGGCTGGCAACGGCTGGAATGCCTCGGCGTCGGTACGGGGAGAGCAGGCGGCGCATGTCCACTACGGCCTGGCGGGCCCGTCCCGAGTAGATCCCTTCTTCCATGGCGTCAAGGACTGTGCTCCATGTGGCGCACGCCTCCTCGACGTGCCCGTCGGCGACCTGCACGGAGCCGAGGTATCCCAGTGTCACGGCATGCGTTCGACGGAATGCCGAACCCCTGGTCCGTACGCTCCGCTTGAACTGGTGGATCGCGCCTTGCCTGTCACCGGAGTCACGCAGTGTGCATGCAGTTTCATGCGCGAGGGACGCTTCCGCGAAGAAGAACGTCCTGTTCGGCTCCGGGATGTCCTCACTGGCCGCGGAGAGATCATCCTCCGCGCGAAGAAGTGCCTTGGCTGCGGCCTGTCGCTGCCCTGTGGCTGCGAGGCCCCGGGCGTGGACCACGCCGAGCAGAGCACGCTCCCGTGGCGTAGCGCTCGCGTAACGCTGGCCTTGGATCGATGCGGTCGAGAGCCGAAGACCTTCGTTGACGAAGCCCAGATCGATGGCTTGGTGGGCCATCGCCCGCAGAATGTGGCCGGTGAGCGGGGCATCGTCCGCACGGGCTGCGAGCTTGAGGCCGAGGTGGAAGTAGTTCTGCGCGAGGGCGTGTTCCCCGTTGTCGAAAGCCATCCAGCTGGACAGGTACGACAGTTCACCTGCCGCGGCAAGCATCCCGCGGCGGATCTCATCGTTGGGGAAGGCCGCATGCAGGAAGCCCCGTACGTCCGAGTGGAGGTACTGGACCAGCGCTTGGCGTCCGTGGCCGCCACCGCGGCTCTGGTCCATGCGGGAGAAGGCCGCCGTCATCTCCCTCACGGCTGCTACGTCCGATTGCCCGGCTCTTCTCGCTCCCGACGCCGATTCCGCCGGGGCCGCCCCGGCCATCTCCTCCCACCACGACTCCCCCGGCAGGGCAAGGCCAGCGATCGAGTACACCGCGCCGGTTAGCAGCTTGCGCCGCTCGACGTCCAAATCGCTTCTCCCCAGGTCGGTGAGGGTCAGTATCGGATCGACGGTCCAGTCCAGCGCCCCTTGCCCCGATGGCGAAGCGGCTGCGAAGCCAAGTTCGTCTGGCGTGATGACTCGCCCTAATCGACGCGTCAACGCCTGGCTCAAGATTACGGGCGACGCACCCGACGCTTCCGTCCCACCGACCCACATGCTGATGTGGGAGCGGCCAATCGCCGTGTAGCCGACGAGGTTGTTCTCCTGGGCAACGCGATTGAACGCACTGGCCGCTTGCGCCCGCGACCAGCCAGCTTCCTCCAGGATGGCGGCGAGCCGTTCATTCCGCTTGTGAGTCACGAGGCACTCCAGCGAGCAAGACGATCTTTGATCACTTTGATCGGGTCATCCGCGGGGGTGCCCGCTGACCCACCAACACGGTAAGGCCCAATGAACCCTCCCCCATCAGCAATTGGCACGATTCGATCCTCCACGGCCACATGCAGAAACGATCTTTGACCACTTTGACCACGCAGGACAGGTTGACGGCGTACCGGAACAGCGCCCCAAGGGGTTTCCTCGATGTGACCGCGACAGGACCGACTCGTCGAAGGAGATGCCCATGCGCCAGACCGCACTCAGCGTGCTCCACACCGAGACGGTCCGCCTTCACGATCAGACGGACCCCGAAGTCGATCAGGTGACTCTGACCTTCAGCGTCATTGCGACCCCCGTCGCGCCGCGGCCGACGTCAGTAGCGCCGACGCCCGCCTCGTCGGAGAGATCCGAAGCGTCGTTCACAGGTGGCTGGCTCACCGCGGGCTTCTCCGCCTTATCGATTCGGCGTGCCTCTTGACCAGCGAGGTCGTTACCAATGCGCTGGTCCACGGAAGCGGAAGCAGCCTCAGGTTTGCCATGGAGCGCCAGCTGGCGACTGTCGGCATCAGGGTTGCTGACGGGTCCCCAGCGAGACCTCAGGTTCGGAAGCCGGAAACCGACGAGGAGTGCGGCAGGGGCATGCTGATCGTCGAGGCCCTCGCGGACGAGTGGGGTGTCAGCGAGGACGGCACGGAGACCTGGTTCACGCTCAGTTCGCCCGCGGACGACGGATAGCCCCGGGATCACCGCTCGCGAGGCCCAGCTCGACAGGGTCAACTCCCCTCCACGCGGCCGTGATATCACCGCCGCGATAGGCGCGAACAGCACCTGTAACTCAGACTCTGAAGATCCCCGACGTCCAGTCGGTAGCGGGGCACCGATTACGACAACTCACGGGCGAATCAGCCGACATGTCGGCATCGCCACGAACGAATCCCAGAGAGGCACGGGAGATGACGATCATCAAGCGGAATGCCAGGGCCATCCTGTTGGACGGCGACGACCTCGTGCTGATCAAGCGCACCAAGCCGGGCCGGGACCCGTACTGGGTGACGGTGGGCGGCGGTGTCGAGGCCGAGGACGCGAGCATCGAGGACGCGCTGCACCGCGAGGTGTTCGAGGAGCTCGGGGGCAAGCTGAGCAAGGCAGAGCTCGTGCACCTGATCACCGACTCGCTGGATGGCGGCCTGGGTGTCCAGCACATCTTCGCCGCGCGCTTGGAGCAGATGGACCTCGCTGCACGCACGGGCACCGAGTTCAACAAGCCCGAGCGGGGCGACTACGAGGTCGTCCGCGTGCCGTTCACGGCCGAGGCGGTCCGGCAGCTCAATCTGATGCCGCCGGAGCTGGCCGACTTCACGGCCGGCAATGTCGAGGCGATCAAGGCCGTGCTCGACACCCAGATCCGCGCGTCCTGACCACCGCCATGTTCATCAGCGTCAACGGCCCGGACAACGTCGGCAAGACCACGCACCTACGACGGCTCGCCGCTCGCTTCTCCAACATCCAGCTGCTCGGCTCAGTTCACGAGCACAATGCTGCCGCCTGGGAACGAGTCGCCGGCGAGGATTACGCCGCATGGTGGTTCGAGCGGTCCACCACCGCCGAGCTGACGGGGCTGCTCCTCGACAGCTACGACAAGCGGTCGGCCGCGCTCGAACCCGGCCGCTTCGGCCTCCTCGACCGCGGGATGCCGATGCTGATCGCCGTCAGCGCGGCGACGGCCTCGGTCAAGGAAGCCTCCTCCCCAGCTGAGGCACTCGGCGCGGTGGAGCGGATCGCGGCCTCCCGCACCCCGACCCGGGAGATGTCCGTCCTCCTTCTCCCATCACTCGACGCCGACCGCAGTTACGAGATCACCAGCGCGCGTGAGGGCCGGCCCTGGACCGGTGTCTATCCGGCGTACCAGCGGGCGCTGCACGGGGTCTTACTCCACCAGGTGGAGCGGGGGGCGTACGCCGGGGTCGTCGACTGCGAGGGCAAGTCCATCGAGCAGGTCCAAGCCGAGGTGATGTCCATCGCGGGCCCGGTCCTGTCCCCTTCCACGTACGCGGAGGACTCCAGATGACAACGCACATACCTTCTCTCGCCCTTCCACCGGGCCTGATGCTGGCCGCGGCAGCGCTTCCGCCCAAGGACCAGCAGCGGCTGGACGACACCCTCACTCGCTTGCACGCGACCAACTCCCATCTGTGGCTCGCCGAGGACCGCGTGCGCGGCGGACTGAGCGAATCCCAGGTCGCCGACTGCAAGCGCGAGATCGACCAGCTCAACGCCGAACGCAACAACCTGGCCGAGCGGGCGGACGAAGTGCTGGCCGCCTTGGCCGGCCCTCCTTTGCTCGGCGCCGTTCGCCACACCGAGACGCTCTCCTCCGCGTTGGACCGCCTCTCCGTGCTCACCCTGCGCATCTGGCACAGCGAGGAAGCCGCGACGTTCGACCCGGCCGTGGCTCAGCGAATACCCCTGCTGCATAAGCAGCGTGCGGCTCTGTCGGACGCGCTGGACAGCCTTGCCGCCGACGTGGCCGCGGGAACCCGCCTGCTGCCGACCCCCGCGCGCTTCAAGCTGTATGGCGGCAATGCTCAGACGGACGAGACCGTCACTCCCAGCCGACACCTTCAGCGGGTGATCGCGTTCGGCGGGCTGAGTGAGTCCGGTAAGAGCACGGGCGCCGACTACGTACGTCAGCTCGCCGGCGCCCAGCGCTTCAAGATCGGATACCTGCTCCGACAGGCCGCGCACCACCATGGGCTCGCCGACCCGTACCGGCTCTAGGCCCGCCGGCAAGCGGAGCTGCTCCTGGAGGAACTGAACCGCTTCGCCGAAGCGCACGTCGAGGCACGGCTGTTCACGATCGAGTCGGTGCACGACAACGAGTCGATCGCGGAACTGAAGGCCCTGCTCGGCGATCGCCTCCAGGTGGTTTACCTGTCCGCCCCGTTCGATGTCCGTGTGGCCCGGTCCGGGACGCCTCCGCACGCCGTGGCCGCGAAGGACGCGGTGAAGATCCAACGAGGCGCGGACAAGGTCGAGGCCATGGCCGACCATGTCATCGACAACTCCGGCAGCGTGGTCGACCTGCGGGCGCGGTTGCGGAGGATCGCCGAGACTTCCCAGGTCACGGCGCGGGTACAGGTAGGAGACGTTTCCGCGCTCGGACTGCCGACCGCAGTAGCGGAGGCCACCGCCACCTTCGCGAAGGCCATGCGTTCGGCCGGAGCCCCGGTCCGGCTCGCCGCGCTGACGGGAAGCCCGAGCACGGGTCCGTGGGTCGCCGGCTGGTCGGACATCGACCTCTTCGTGATTTCCGAACACCAGGGCTCCGAGCAGGTGTCCGTGGCGCTGAAGACCTACCAGGCGGCACTGGATGGTCTGGCCACCGTCGGCCTCACTCTGGTGACCCCGGACGAGCTGACCGCTCGTCGTCTCACCCCACGACTCGCGTTCGTACTCCACCAGATTCAGGACGGACAGCCGGTGCTCCACGCGGCGCCCGGACTCGAGCTGCCTGTGATCACACGCCACGACCTGGTCCTGGCCGGTGCACAGGACCTCCCCCAGGTCATCCTCACGATGCGCCGCCTCCGCGCGGGGGCCACAGCCGGCGACCTCCGTCCGCTGTACCGGCATCTCGTGCTCGCCGTCCGACTGCTTCTGCGTGAGCAGGGCGTCTGGGCCAGCGGCCCCGACGAGATCCTCACCGCCGCCGCGCAGCTGCCCGGCCTCCCGCCGCTCGCGGTGCCCACCCTGGCCAGCGTCGTCGACGAATGGCTGCATCGTGGCACGGACGGCGCCCTGCAGGCCGTCAGTGCCGCCGTTGATCACCTGCTGGCCTGGTACGCCGTCCAGGTATCCGCCGCCTGAGAGCCAGCGCCTCTCTTCCTTCAACGACCCATTCAAGGAGCTTCGCCATGCCCGAAACCGCCACGTTGCCGTTCTCCGCACGGATCGTCGAGCGCCTGTCCATCGGCCCCCAGAGCCGCCGCGAACGCATCATCCAAGCGTCGGCTGGCACCTGGTGGAGCTGGAGAGTCCGACGTCTCGATCAACCTCACCAGCCACTACCTGCTCGCCCGCGCCGTCTGTAGCAAGCGTGGACGAGCGCGGTTCGGGTCGTCACACCGGCCTGAGATTGTCTGCATCTGCGGCTCTACCCGGTTCGTGGAGGAGATGCCGTCTGACCGGCCTGCCCGTGATCGCGAGCAGCGACCTGCTGTCGGCTGGACGCGGTGCGACGGCCGCCGGGCAACCTGGGCTGGGACGAGCGGCGCACCGCTGAGATCGCGGTCGCCGCCTCCACCCGAGCCGCCCTCACCCCCCGCCTGGAGATCTACCCCCGCGACTTGGACCTGGTGCGCGCCCTGAGGATCACCCAGGCCGGTGTGGTCGCCGTGCAGCCGGGCGTAGAGGAGGAGCGGCAGCCGGGCCTGACGGTTGACGCCCTGCACAAGCGGGTCGCCACCCGCTTTCCCGACCTGGGCTCCGATCCGCTGGCGCCGCGTGAGCTGCCCACGGGCAGCGCCCTGGTCCGTGATCTGAAGGAGGCCGGGTTCGAGCTGAAGCTGGCCACTCGCTACGACAGGGTGCTCCGGCTCATCCCGGACCGCCCGTCCGGAGACGCCACCGCTGGGCTGACCTCCGCGAGCTGGGGTGCCTCGGCGGCGCGCCGCTCCGCCCCCACTCAGTACGACGCGGACGCGGCCGTCGCCGCTGCCGTCAAGGCCGACCAGCGGCTCGCGCACTCAGCACAGCAGGACGGCTTCCGGGTCCTGACCGTGCCCCAGCGGCGCGCTGAGGACGCCGTGCGCTGGCTGGCCGGCGAGCCGTACAGGGCTCGGCCGGTGTCGCTGACCGGACTCTTCGTGGACGAACTGCGCGGCGTGGTCGGCGAAGCGGCCCGTCCGACCTGGGAGACCGTCCTCAAGGCGGACGCCGCTGAACCGGGCAGCCGGGCCCACCAGCAGCTACGCATCCGCACCGACAAGGCATGGGGACGCATCGAACCGAGGCTGCGAGACCAGCTGGTGCAGGGGCACGGCCCACTACTCCTCACCGACACCGCGGTCCTCGCCCGGTACGACGCGCTCGACCTGCTCGGGCGGCTCGCGGAGGAGGCGCGACAGGGCGGCAGCCCGCTGTGGCTGCTCGTCGCGCAGTCCGATCCGGCACGAGCGCCGCGGCTGGCCGGGCAGAGCGTGCCGTACCAGGCGGGGTTCGACGAGTGGATCGTCGTGCCCGACGCTTGGGTCGCGCGCAAACACCTCGCGCAGGACGCCTGACCCGCTTAACCCTTCTGACCTGACCTCCTTCCGTCCTCTCCACTTTTCTCCACAGGAGCCGATTCGTGATCGACCGCAAGAGCCTCCTCGCCGACCTGCAGAAGCAGGTCAAGGCGGCAGAGACCGACCTTGAGCAGCAGGTCAAAGCCGTCCCTGAGGTCGGGGCGCGGCTGCGCGGCGAGTACGAGCAGGCCCGGAAGCTGGGCCGTACGGCTGCAACGTGGAACGCTTGGCTCGGCGAGCGGATCACCCAGGTCGCGGTGGCCTGGGTGCTCGGCACGGTCTTCGTGCGGTTCAGCGAGGACAACCGGCTGATCGCCGAGCCGTACATCACCGCCCCCGACGTGGCCGGGCGGGAAACCGCGCAGGCACGGTACGAAGAACACCTGGAGAAGGACGCCGACCCGACGTACCGGGGATGGTTGGAGACCGCGTTCGCCGAGCTGGGCGCTGGGCAGGCCGGGCGGCTGCTCTTCGACCGCGACCATAACCCGCTCTACCAGATCCCGCTCTCGCACGACGGGGCGGGCGCGCTGATCGCGTTCTGGCGGGAGCAGCGGGCCGGGGAGGGTGAGGTCGACGGGGACGGCGTTGGTGGAGTCAGCGGCCCGGTTCTCGTGCACGACTTCAGCGACCCGCTGAGCGAGGACGGCACCGAGGGCTGGGACACCCGGTTCCTGGGCGACCTGTACCAGGACCTGAGCGAGGCGGCCCGCAAGACGTACGCGCTGCTGCAGACGCCGGAGTTTGTGGAGGAGTTCATCCTCGACCGGACGATGACCCCGGCAGTGCGGGAGTTCGGCTTCGGAGAACTGAAGATGATCGACCCGACGTGCGGGTCCGGACACTTCGTCCTCGGCGCGTTCTGGCGGCTTGTGCGTATGTGGGCTGAGCAGCGGCCCGAGGTTGGCTCGCACGAGCGGGTGCGGGCAGCCCTCGACTCGGTGCACGGGGTGGACCTCAACCCGTTCGCGGTCGCGGTCGCTCGCTTCCGGCTCCTGGTCGCGGCGATGGCTGCTAGCGGCATGCTGACGTTCGAAGAGGCGAGGCAGTACGAGTGGCCGATCCACCTCGCGGTCGGTGACTCCCTTATCAAGGACCGACAGCTGGAGCTGCAGTTGGGGCTCGGGCTCGAGGACGACGCCGGCACGGCCGGAGACCCGCTCGCCGACTTCTCGTATGCGACCGAGGACGTGCACGAGTACCCCGGGATCCTGGAGGAAGGGCGGTACCACGTGGTGGTGGGCAACCCGCCATACATCACGGTTAAGGACAAGAAGCTCAACCAGCTGTACCGGGAGCTCTACGACGCCTGCGCAGGGACCTATGCGCTGTCTGTCCCCTTCGCCCAGAGGTTTTTCGAACTGGCCAAGCGGGGCGCAGCCGATGGGAACGGCTACGGCATGGTCGGCCAGATCACGGCGAACTCCTTCATGAAGCGAGAGTTCGGAACCAAGCTCATCGAGGAGTACTTCGCCCACAAGGTCGAACTCACCGAGGTCATCGACACGTCGGGGGCATATATTCCGGGGCACGGGACACCGACGGTGATCCTCGTGGGACGGCCGAGGAGCGGATCGAAGCGGCAGGCGACGATCCGGACGGTGCGGAGCGTACAGGGAGAGCCTTCGGCGCCGGAGAAGGCGGAGGAGGGGTTGGTGTGGCGGGCAATCGTCGAGCAGGTCGACGCGCCAGGAAGTTCTAGCAAATGGGTGTCAGTCGATGATCTCGGTCGGGTAGGTCTTTTCGACAAGCAGCCCTGGATCCTGGCCGCCGGCGGTCTGGAGCTGGTTGAGCAGCTCAATATCGCAGCCACGGCCAAGCTCAAGTCGGTTGTTGAAGAGATCGGTGCAGGTGCCGTTACACGCGAGGACGATGCCTACATGGTTGGCGCCGGAGCCTTGCGGCGAGCTGGCATCGCCGAGGCGCATGAACGTGAGCTGGTCGAAGGCGGAGCTGTTCGCGACTACCTCATTGATGGGGCTGAACCCTCCTTGTGGCCGTACGGAGAAGAGACCCTGGAGCCCGATGCCCCAGAGGAGGTCAGTCGCTTCCTCTGGCCAATGCGCAGGTACCTCATCGATCGCGTCGCCTTTGGTAAGTCTCAACTTGATCGGGGCCTTCGCTGGTTCGAGTACTCGATGTTCTTTCGCCGCCGGTACTCCCCAGATGCGACTATTGCATTCCTCTTCGTTTCTACTCACAACCACTTCTCCCTGAATCGACTGTCACGCGTATTCATTCGTACTGCGCCGGTGTTGGTGCTCCCAGAGGGCGCGACGGAAGAGGAGCATGTGCGGCTGCTGGGGCTACTCAATAGCTCCACGGCTGGGTTCTGGCTCAAGATGGTGAGCCACGACAAGGGCAGCCAGGGTGTAAATGAAGGCTACAAGTCGCAGGTATGGGAACGTTTCTACGAGTTCACGGGTACCAAGCTTCAAGAATTCCCGCTTCCCTCCGTCTTCCCCACCGCCCTCGCCACCGAGCTCGACGCTCTTGCCCAGCACCTCTCCGCGACGACCCCCGCCGCCCTCGCCGCCGAGGCCGTCCCCACCGCTCCCGCCCTCCGAGAAGCCCAAGCCAGCTACAACTCCACCCGCGCCCGCATGATCGCTCTACAGGAGGAGCTGGACTGGCAGGTGTACCCCCTCTACGACCTGCACGCCGAGGACCTACGCCTGCCTGACGTCTCTGCCGTGCCCGAACTCGCCCTTGGCGAGCGTGCCTTCGAGATCGTGCTCGCGCGGAGGGTCGCAGCCGGCGAGGCCAGTGGCGAGTGGTTCACGCGGCACGGGTCCACGCCGATCACGGAGATCCCCGCGCACTGGCCCGCCGACTACCAGGCGCTCGTGCAGAGGCGGATCGAGGTCATCGAGTCGAACCGTGCCATCGGCATGGTGGAGCGCCCGGAGTACAAGCGGCGCTGGGCCACCGACGGCTGGGACGCGATGCGCCAGAAGGCGCTGAAGTCCTGGCTGCTCAACCAGGTCGAGGACCGCTTGTATTGGTTCGACGCCAGCGGTAACCCCAACGTCACCACCCTCGCCCGCCTGTCCGAAAACCTGTCCGCGGATGAGGACTTCACGTCTGTCGCCGAGCTGTATGCGCCCCGGCAGGACCTCGCGAAGACTGTACGGGAACTGCTGTCCGAAGAGCACGTGCCGTTCGTGTCCGCGCTGCGGTACAAGCCGGCCGGACTGAAGAAGCGCGCCGACTGGGAGCAAGTATGGGAGTTGCAGCGGGAGGAGGACGCTGCGCCCGACGAACCCGCCAAGCGGAAGGTCCGTGAGCGGACCCCCGTGCCGCCAAAGTACACCTCGGCGGACTTCCTGAAGCCGAGCTACTGGCGTGCGCGCGGCAAGCTCGACGTGCCCAAGGAGCGGTTCGTGTCGTACGGCACGACCAACGCGCTGTCGCCGGAGCTGTACGGGTGGGCCGGCTGGGACCACTTGGAGCAGGCCCTCGCGCTCGCCTCGTATATCCAGCAAGCCGGGCTCGGTGACGACGACCTCGTGCCATACCTGGCGGGGCTGCTTGAGCTGCAGCCGTGGCTACAGCAGTGGTACGGCGAATATGACCCGGAGTTCGGGGCGTCGCCGGCCGCCGAGATCCTGGCATTTCGGCAACAGAAGCAGGGCGTGCTCGGTTTGACTGACGATGCGCTGCGCGCCTGGCGCCCAGCCGCCGCCACCCGCGGGGGCACGAAGAAGGCAGCCGCGCCGAAGAAGCGAACGGGCGCGAAGGCCGCCGTCCAGATGTCCGTCACGGACAACGTCACCGATGCAGCCACCGGCGCAGAGTCCGACTGAGCAGGGCGAGGAGCGTAAAGACACCATGGCATTTATGAGCAGGAACAACCCTCGTCCTGAGGACCGGCCGCTCCTGCGGGAGTTGATCAACATCCCGGAGTCGGTCTCCACCTCCGACTTCGTACTGAAGCTGAACGAGGCGGTCACCCCTGAGGGGGCCGAGGCGGCGCTGAGGGACTACGTCGTCACCGACCGGTTGCTGAGCAACTTCGACGAGGCACTTGACCTGATCAAGTCGGCGCTCGATAGCCGCTCGTCGAAGGCGGCCTATCTGCATGGCTCGTTCGGTTCCGGTAAGTCGCACTTCATGGCGGTGCTCTACGCGCTGCTGTCGGGGAACCAGGCTGCCCTGACGCGCGGCGACCTCGACCCGGTGCGAGCCAGGCACTCCTGGCTGGACGCGGACGACCGCAAGTTCCTGTTGGTGCCGTACCACATGCTGGGTTCCAAGTCCCTGGAGCAGCGCGTGCTCGGCAAGTACGTGGAACACGTGCGGAAACTGCACCCGGGCTGCCCGCTGCCGCAGGTCTACCGGACCGACGGGCTCTTCGAGGACTTCGCCGAGCAGCGCCGCCGCAACGGTGACGACCGGGTGATCGAGCAGCTCGCTGACGCCGGCGACGGCCAGATGGACGAGTGGGGCGACTCCTTCGCCTGGACCACCGAGCTACTGGACCAGGCGGTGAATGCGCCGGAGGAGCACGAGAACACCAAGGACCTCGACCTGGAGAACCCCTCCACGCCGCGGGAACTGCGGGCCCGTCTCGTGCAGGACCTCACCCAGACCCTTTTCCCGTCGTTCTCGCGCAACGCCTCCGAGGATGCCGATGGGTTCGTCTCCCTGGACAAGGGGCTTGGCATCATCGCCGCGCACGCAAAGTCCCTCGGCTACGACGGGCTCGTCCTCTTCATGGACGAGCTGATCCTGTGGCTGGCCTCCCGCATCCACGACCAGAGGTTCGTCTCACGCGAATCCGACAAGATCACGAACTTCGTGGAGGGCGGCGACGAGCGGCGAGCCATCCCGGTGGTGTCGTTCATCGCCCGTCAGCGCGACCTGCGTGAGCTGGTCGGCGAGGAGATGTCGGGGGCCGCCGAGGCAGCCGTGCAGGACAGTCTGAAGCTCAGCGGCGGGCGATTCGATAAGGTCGTTCTAGAGGACCGTAACCTGCCGCAGATCGCGCAGGCTCGCCTGCTCAAGCCCGCCACCCCCGAGGCTGAGTCGAAGGTGGACGCGGCGTTCGCCGAGGCCAAGAAGCTCGGCCCGGATGTGTGGGACACCCTGCTTGGCCACGACAAGTCCACCACCGGGGCGGACGAGGACGCTTTTAGGCGGACGTACCCCTTCCCGCCGGCGTTCATGGACACCCTGGTGCACATCTCTGCCGCACTGCAGCGCTCGCGCACCGGCCTGAAGCTGATGAGTCAGCTGCTCGTCGATCACCGCGACGACTGGCGGCTCGGGCAGCTCGTGCCGCTCGGCGATCTGTACCCGGCGATCGCGGGCGGCGGCGACAAGGCGTTCAGCGGGGAGACCAATGTCCACTTCGAGGCCGCGGACAAGCTGTACCGGGATAAGCTCCGCCCGTACCTGCTGAAGACCAACCAGGTAACCGAGGACCAGGTCGAGGCGTACCGGCGCCGTCCCGAGACCCTCGGCGATCCGCAGCTCGCTGCCCGCTGCCGCGACTTCACCGGCGACAGCCGACTCCTGCAGACCCTGTTGCTCTGCGCACTCGCGCCGAGCGTGCCTGCGCTCGCCGACCTCACCCTGGCGCGGCTGCACGCCCTCAACCACGGTTCCATCACCACCCGCATCGTGGGCACCGAGGTCGGCAGACTCGAGCAGAAGGCGAAGGAGTGGGCTGCGACCTTCCCCGAGATCAAGGTCACCGGCACCGGGCCGGGCGCGGTGGTGAGCCTGGAGCTCACCGGCGTCGACCTGGACGCCGTCCTCGCCAACGCTCAGGTGCACAACAACCAGGGCAACCGACGTGCCAAGATGCGCGGCCTGCTCAAGGACGCGCTCGGCGTCAGTGACGGGCCCGGCGGCTTCGATGCCCACGACGTGCTCGACCTGGTATGGAAGGGCACTGAGCGGCAGGTCGAGGTGGTCTTCGGTAACGTCGCCGAGGTCGACTCGCTTCCCGAGGCGACCTTGCGGCCCAGCCAGAACGACGCCTGGCGGCTCGTCGTCGACTTCCCTTACGACGAGGGCGAGTTCGGCCCGATGGACGACCTGCAGCGGCTGCGCGCCCTGCGGGAGAAGCCGGGCGGCGACTCGCGCACCCTGGCCTGGCTGCCCACCCACCTGACCGACGCCTCCCGCGGCGACTTCGAGCGTCTCGTCGTCATCGACAAGGCCCTCGCCGACGAGGCCCGCTTCGACTCCGACTTCGCGCGCAGCCTGAACGCCGACGACAAGGCGCGCGCCAAGGGCATGCTCCAGTCGCAGCTCTCCATCCTCACCGAGCGCGTCATCCAGGCGCTGCGCCAGGCGTACGGGCTCGCGCAGAAGCAGGAAGGGGTCGTCGACCTCAGCTTCGACACCCACCTGGTTGCGCAGCAGGACGTGCCCGAGCTGCGGCTTCCGCTAGGTGCGCAGTTGGATGCCGCAGCCCGTGAGCTGGCCGGCAAGCTGTTCGCCCACCAGTACCCCGCCCACCCCGACCTGGACTCCGATGGAACCGGCAAACCCGTAAGGCCTGCCGAGATCAGGACTGTCTTCGAGTACGTGCGCAAGGCCGCCGAGGATCGCGACGGGCAGGTCGAGGTCGATTCCAAGGACCGCAAGACCATGGCGCGGATCGCAGGCGGCCTCGGCCTCGGCGCGATGCGGGAGGCGTACTACCGGCAGTCCACCGCTTGGCCCGACCACTTCAACAACCAGGCCCGCCGGGACGGGACTGCCGAACCGACCCTGGTCAAGCTCTCCGACTGGAGCGACCTTCCCGAACCGCGCGGACTGCCCGAGCCGCTGCGTCGGCTGATCGCCGCCGCCTACGCGGAGACGACCGACCGAGTGTGGGTGCGCGGCGGTGTCCCCGTCGAACCCGCGCCCGCACCGCACGAGCTGAAGCGGGACTACGCCCTGCGCGAGCAGCAGCTCCCCGGCGAGAGTGACTGGGCGGAGGCGCGCAAACGGTTCGAGACCGTGCTCGGAGACCGGGCGCCGCAACTGCGACGCGGGCGGATCGTCAACCAGTTCGCCGGACAGATTAAGCAGGCCGCCGTCGCTCTCGCTCAGGACGCCGGACGGCTCGTCGGGGAGCTGGAGAAGCACCGCGACTTCCTTCACCTCGACGACGACTCGCCCCGGCTCGTCCTCGCCAGGCGGGCGCAGGAGCTGGTCAAGGAGGTGACGGAAGCCGGCATCGAGGCCAAGACCGTCGTGGACCGGCTCGCCCGCTTCGACCTCGGCGACTTCACCGCACACCGGTACGGGATGTCCCTGAAGAGCGCCGGGAAGGTCGCCACCGCACTCCAGAACACCAGCTGGGACCAGCTGGGCTTGGCCGACACCCTCGGTGTGGACGGCGCGGCCGTCCTGGAGCGGGTGCGTGATGCCGCCGCCGGCGACCCGGGTGACTACCCCGACCTGCCTGGAGTGCTGAACGCCGGCGGCCGGGAGGTGCTGTCCCTGCTGCGGTCCCGGCAGACCCCGGCCGAGCGGCCCCAACCGCCCACCACCCCGATGCCGAGCTCCGACGACGTAGACCTGAACGGCGGCTCCGCCCACCCCCAGGTGCTGCCGGAGCCGGTGGAGCAGCCGGGGCCTCGCACACCGTCGCGGTCCGTGGCCCGCTCCGGCGGGGGGCGGACCACGGCCGCACGGGCCGCCGCCGAACTTCAGGCGGAGATCTCGGCGCTCGCGGCCGAGCACCCCAACGCCACTGTCGAGGTCGTCTGGAAGGTCGTCGACTGATGTCCGACACGGTCACCACAGCCCCCGCGGCTGGCCCCGCCCGGCTGCCAGCGGGAACCGTCCGCCAGTACCTCGCCGCCCGCAGCCGGCTCGGCGACGGCACGGCTCGCGTACTGCTCCTGCGGGCCGCTCCCACCTGGGACGGGCCCGCTGTGCAGCAGACAGCGGGCGGGCTGCGGGCGCGGGTGGCCGTCGCGCCCTCGGTGCTCGCCGTGCACGAGCAGATCCTGGGCCACCTAGACACGGCGACTCCCCCCGACCCCAGGGTCCTGGTCGTCCTCACCGATCGCGAGGACACCGACCTCGACCCCGGGCTGCTCGCCCGCGTATACGGCGGGAGGATCCGGTCCGTCGACAACTGGGAGGTTGTGCAGGAGGCTTTCGACGCGCGAGGCCTCGACGGGCGGCTGCGCGGCGAGGCCTGGGCGGCCGAAGCACTCCTGGACGCGGCGGCCACCCGCGGTTGGCCCTCGCTCGGCAAGGGACTGCTCTCCCGAGACGAGGCCCTCACCCGGCTGGCCAGGCGCCGGCTCAGGCTCGGCCGTCACGACATGGACGCGCTGGGCGGGCCGGCCGCACATGACGACGGAGACCGTATCGACCCCGTCGCACTGTTCCGGTGGGCCCTCACCCCCGGCGGCCCCGACCTCCTGCGCGACCTGCGCGGACCCGAGCAGGCCGGCGTGGCCCGCTTCCTCGCCGAACCTGAGCAAGGCGGCTCCACCGGCAAGATCATCACCGCTCTGGTGGACGCCGAGCATGGGGCCGACGCAGCCGCGTACGCGGTCGTCTGCGCCGCCCTGTGGGGGCACGCCGAGGCCGACCACGACCTGTACCGGTCACGCGGGCGCGCCGAGCGGTGGCTCGGCGACCAACCGCCCGCCCACGGCGACGACCTCGACAGACTCCTGGCCTCCTTCGGACACAGCGGCGAGGCGTACGTCCGCGGCCTCGTCGACCGAGGCGAACACCGGCTCGCCGACCCGGTCCTGGCCCGAGCCGCACAGCTCGTCTCCCAGTTCGGGGCACAGTCCGCCGCCGCTGCCAGCCCGCTACTCTCGGCCGGACTCGACGCCCGCTTCACCGCCGTGGGCCGGGCCCTCGCCGACGGCAACACCGAGATGGTCACGGCCGCGCTGATCGCGCTGGCTGAGCACGCCCTGGCTGCCGACGGCGCCACCCGGGCCCGTATCGAGCGTGTGAGGATGGCGGCACGGCTGCGGCAGTGGCTCGCCGGCCAGCCTGAGGCCGATATCGCCTCTGTGGACAGCGGCACCGCCCGCCAGATCCGGGAACTCGGCTGGGTGGACCGGGCCTTGGAGCACCTGGAAGCGGGCGGCGACACGGACGACGTACTCGCCGACGCGTACAGCCGAATCGGCGCACAGGCGCGGGACAAGCGCCGCGAACTGGACAGGGCGTTCTCCGAGCGGCTCGCGGTGTGGACCGCGGACGGCACTTCACCGGGCGCCATGTTGACCGTGGAGAGCTTCCTGAACCGCGTCGTCACACCCGTCGTGGCCTGCCCCGGCCGACGGGTCCTGCTCCTCCTCGTCGACGGGATGAGCGCGGCGATAGCAGCCGAGCTTGGCGAAGAACTGCGCGGACAGTGGGCCGAGTTCGACCCACTGCCCGACGCGACCGGAGCGCCCGTCCGGCGCGCCGTGGCTGCCGCCCTGCCCACTCTCACGGCCGTCTCCCGTACCTCGTTGTTCGCGGGCGTCCTAATGAAGGGCGACCAGAGCGACGAGAAGCGGCTCTTCCCCCAGCACCCCTGCTGGAACGGCGCCCCGGCGGCTGTTTTCCACAAGGATGACCTGCGCGGCCCCGACACCGGATCGCCTTTCTCCACCGCCCTTACCGAAGCCCTCGCCGACGAGCACACCCATGTCGCGGTCGTTCTCAACACCGTTGACGATCGCCTCGGCAAGGAGCAGAAACTCGGCGACGGCGCGTGGCAGACCAAGGAGATCGGCGGTCTGGAACCGCTGCTGCGGGCAGCCCGCGCGTACGGCATGACCGTGCTCCTCACCTCCGACCACGGCCACGTGGTCGAGCGGCGCGGCAGCAAGCTCGACGCAGCCGGTGGCACCATCGACTCGGCCCGCCACCGGACCCCCGGCGGACCCGTCGCACCGGCTGAGATCGAGCTGTCCGGACCACGGGTGGTCTGGCCGGAGCCCGGATCGCGGATCGTCGCGCTGCGCGACCACGACACCCGGTACACCGCGCTCAAGGCGGGCTACCACGGCGGGGCGACCCTCGCCGAGTTCACCATCCCGCTGCTCGCCCTACTGCCCTTCGGCGCCCAGCCGCCCACCGGATGGCGGGAGCTGGGCGACCCGACACCCTCCTGGTGGACGGAGGACGCCGAGAGCGGAGCCTCAGTCGAGGCCAGCGCCAAGACCGAAGCTGACGCTGGTGCCGTGCCGGACGCCTCCGTGACGAGCCCGCGCCGCAAACAGACCAGGAAGGCAGCCCCGCCCGCGCCCGAGGGCGCCATCAGCTTGTTCGGCGAGGACGAGGTGGTGCCCCCCGCACCGCAGGAACCCGCCGACTCTGCGGCCGAGCCTGAGACCGCCCCCTCCTCCAACCAGCCTGAAGACCCTGCTGTCGCCCTGGTCGAGCGCCTCATGGCCACCGAGCTGTACCTGGCACAGCTGGAGCTGCTCGCCCGTAAGCCACGTGACAAGACCGTCCTCCCGAAGGCGCTGGTGGCGCTCGTCAAGGCCGGCACCCTGCCGATGACCGCTCTGGCCGAACGAGCGGACCAGCCCGCCACCCGCGCTCCCGGCTTTGCCGCGACCCTGGCCCAACTCCTCAACTACGACGGCGCCCAGATCCTGGAGATCCTCCCCGACAACCGCACCCTTCGCCTGCATCGAGCTCAGTTGATCGAGCAGTTCGGGCTGTGAACCGGAGCTCTGCGGCTGCAACGGGCGGGGGGCACCACCCCGCCCGGCCCACGCCGGCCGCCCGGTCTCAACATGGGTGTCCGGCCCTGGGCATCACATCGGTCGCCACCACCAGTGCCGGCCTGGGAAAGGTTCGACCCGCGCGCCCGTTCCCTGCGCGGCCTCGACGGGAAAACATGAGGATGCAGGCGGCGTTCCGGGCCGCCTGCCACCTCCCCGCCGTAAACGCCGTGGCCGTCGGCACGAACAATCCCGATCATCTCCGGGAACTGCCCGAGTCGCTGCACTCCGAGTGGACGACGAGGTCACCGGCAGGTACTTCCGGCTTCTGACGGGAACAGCGTCAGGGCTGGAGCTCGGCCACCAGCCGGGCCGCTTCCTTCCGCGCCGCCGGCACCAGCAGCGGATCCTCCTCGTACGCGTGGGGGCCGATGATCTTCGACAGGAAGAACAGCGCCATCAGCTTGCCGTCCCGGCTCTCAAGGTCCACGCGCCGCTCGCGGTATACACGGTCCGCGAGCTCCGGGACGACAAGGGCGTTGCCCCACAGGGTCGCCGCGTCCAGCCCCCGGGGCGCCATGCCCCAGTCCTCCCAGTCGATGATGCAGAACTCCGCGCCCATCACGTTTGCCCACGTCAGATCCGCATGTGCAGGCACCCAGCGCTCGACGGTGGTGTCGATGAGCTCCGGAAAGACGGCGCCCAGCTTCGCGGTGACCAGCTCCTGGTTGATCAGCTCGGTGTCCGGGGTCGCAACCCGGGGCGTCTGCTGGGCTGCGAGGGCATCGAGGGACGTGTTCAACGCCGCCCACCAGGCTCCTGGGAGGCCCGGGGCTTCGAGCATCAGGGCACCCTTCCCGACTGGCGCGGCGGTGATCAGCTCCAGCTCGTCCGCCCGCCACATCACTGGCTCGCCCGGCGCCCGCCAAGCCAGTCCCTGGTACCACTCCGGCATCACAACGTCCCGCAGCACCGCGGCAGCCTCGGTGCCGTTCCACCCCTGTTCGCCGATCGGCTCGAACCGTCGCCGCTCGATCCGGACCCACGTACCCCGGTCCGTAGGTGCTCCGAGGGACCGCCGCTTGCGCACTACGGTGTCCCGGTCCAATCGCAGCTGAAGACACTGGTCTACGCGGTCCAGGACGTCGTCGATCGGCATGCGTCGTAGATCCACGTGGACAGCGGCGGACATTGCCATGAGACCTCCTCGGGGACGAACGACGGTAGCAAGAAGAGCTCTCGTCCACGGCCCCACCGTCAACACAGCACCCACTCTCCAGCATGCGGAATGGAGGTGCACTGGTCACCGTCAGCAGTAGGGTGCTGCCCTGCTCCAGGGAGGTACGACCATGGAAGACGAACCCCTCGATCGCTGGGCCGCACGCCGACAAGGCCGCCTGCGCAAGCCAGGCGACATGAAAGCCATCACCCTCGGCGCCGGCCTGCAGCGCGCCGCCCACCTGGATCCTGGTGCGCCACGCATGATCTTGGAGTGGGACGGCTTCGCCTGGCAGCCGTTGATGACGGTCGAGGACTACGCCGCGGCCTGCCGCGCCCTCAGCCCGGCGCCCGAAGCCGCGGCAGCCGACCAGGCCGATAGGACCGGCCCCGTCACCAGACGTAGCCCCATGGCCCCCGGAACCGGACGTCACCGAAAGCCTCGAGCCTGAACCATGCCGATCGCCCGCCTCGCTGAGGTCCCCGCCGACGTCCTGGCCCTGGTCGAAGCCCGCACTGGGGCCGTCCTCGCGTACGAAACCGTCGGCGGCGGACTGAACAGCGAGATCGCCGTCCGCATCCGCTCCGCCGACACCACAGTGTTCGTGAAGGGCCTGCGCAGCGACCACCGACGCGTTCGGACGCAGCAGCGCGAGGCCGACATCAACCCCAGCATCAAGCACCTCGCCCCCGCCGTCCTGTGGCACATCCAGGCGTCCGGCTGGGACCTGTTGGGGTTCCAGGACATACACGGCCGCCACGCCGACTACGCCCCGGGCTCGCCCGATCTCTCCCTCGTCGCCGACGCCATGACCCGGCTCTCCTCCATCACCGCGCCGGACATCGTGATGCGGTCGATGGCGGACAGGATGAAGGCGCGAAGTAAAACTCCGGAGCTGTTCGCCGGCGCGGCACTGCTTCACACCGACTGGTTCCCGACCAACGTCCTCGTCGCCGGGGAGCGCGCCGTCCTGGTGGACTGGGCTTGGGCCTCGCGAGGGGCTGCGTGGATCGACCCGGCGCTGTGGGTGGTCTGGCTCATCAAGAGCGGCCACACGCCGGAGGAGGCCGCGCGGTGGGCCGCCCGGGTCCCCGCCTGGAACACCGCCCCGCCCGCCGCCGTCACCGCCTTCGCCAAGGCCACCGTCGGCGTGTGGGAGGAGATCGCCGAGGGCGAGCCGGAGCAATGGGTGCTGGAGATGCTCCAGGCCGCCAGGACCTGGTACAACGCTCGCTGATCTGCACCCCCGTCCCCCGCCCCAGCAACATCGGGGGCGGGGCACCCGCATGTTGAAGCGGGGGCGGAATCACTATGCGGGCCCCGTGCCCTTGAGGACCGACTCCAGGCTTTCCCCGTTCTCCGCCCACCGCCGCAACTCCTCGCGGCCGATCAGCCGCGCCCTGAAGTGTTCCGCCGCCCACCCCTTCGCCCCGCCGGTGAGCCTTCCATTGGTCACGACGACGGGCAGCGTCGAGGGGTGCGTGGCCATGGCCCCGCCGTACAGGTGCTGCACGACGGGCTGGCCCACCGAGCCACTGCCGCGGGTGAAGTGTTTCGCCTGCACCATCACGAACCGCCCGAGGGGGTCGGCCCCAAGGACATCGGCGCCCATGTCGCCAGCACCGCCGCCGGAGCGGATGATCCGGTATCCGTCGCGGTCGAGGAGTTCGGCGATCAGCTGCTCGAACTGGCTGTGGTGCAGCTCATCGATCTCCTCCAAGGCCATCAACGTGGGCTCCTGGAGAAGGGGGCCGTCGAGGGCCTCCATGGTCACCCGCCGGAGCGCCGCCAACCACGAGGTGACGTCCTTGTGCATGGTGCGGGTAAACGTTGCGTGCTCCGTGTAGCGCTTGACGAACAGGGCGGTCGGCCCGAAGAGGCTCCCGCCCTCCACCCTCAGCAGCGGCGACGAGGCGTGAGCGAAGGTCTCCGAGATCTCGTCCGCCGAGTTCCAAACGGGGGAGTACGGGGGTGAGACCCCGATCCGACCGGAAAGACGCTCGGCTTCCTGCCTGCGCCGAACCGACTTCAGGTCGGCCGCCATGAGCTCCTGGAAGAATTCGATGAGCGCGTCATCGACTTCCCCAGCTTCGTCGTCACACTGCTGCACGTCACGCAGGAGGCGGTGATCAGCCTGAACCAGGCCGAGAGCGAGGGCATCGGTCCGGGGGGCGCGGGTGACGGTCTCCTGGTGAGCCCGCAACACCGTGGCACAGCGCTCCAGCCTGCCTTGCAGGATCATCAGCCGCTGACGCATGCCCTCGGTACCGGTCTCGGTGCCAGGCAGCAAGGCCTGCCCGAAATCCGGCGCCGGTGACGCCGGTCGCCGAGTGGTCGGCCGCGCCGTGCTCGAATCGATACTCAAGGTCCCCCCTCGGATGTTTCACGCCGAGGGAAAGCCTAGGTGATGCCACGTCAGGCCCGCCTGGGCCCCGTTCCTAGAGGTCACCGAGGACGCGATCACCGAAGGAGCATCGGGATATTGTGAATCGCATTTCTGTAGGTAGTAGGTAAATAGACGCATGGGTTGGGCTGGCCGGCTATTCCCACCACCCGGCCGGGTCCAGCTCGTCTCGGCGTCGGGCAGGTCGTCCGCCCGCTTCATCAAGGCGGTGCGATCCAAGACAGGACGAAACCACGCTCTTCACGCTGGAGCATCAGCCTGTTTCGAACGTGGTTGGTCGCCGCGTTCCTCTTGACAACTGGGTCGTACGGCTCGCAGCCGGTCCACAACGGCTCGCGCTCACGTGCCGCAGCCGGTCCCGTTCGTCCTCGCACTGCAACTCGTATGCGCGGCCGGATGGGAGACTGTTCGGGTGAACGCGTTTGGATCTTCAGCATCTGGGGTCGTCATCCCGGTCGGTGCCGTGCGACGGCGCTCAGTGATGGACGCACTGCGGCGTGGCGCCGTCCCCGAGAGCGGCCTCGACCTGCTCGCCACCGGACTCGGCCGCTTCGAGCAAGCAGTCGACGAGGAGCTGGACACCGTCGCCGCCGGCGGCTCGGTGTTCAAGGCCGTGCGCGGCGAGTACGGCTCCGGCAAGACCTTCTTCACCCGCTGGCTCGGCGAACGCGCCAAACGACGCACCTTCGCCGTAGCTGAAGTACAGGTGTCGGAGACCGAGACCCCTCTGCACAAGCTGGAAACCGTCTACCGGCGACTCACCGAACGCCTGACCACCCCTAGCTTCCCGCCCAGCGCCCTGCGGCCGGTCGCCGACGCCTGGTTCTACGCACTGGAGGAGGACGCACTCGCCGACGGCGCCCGCGAGAGCGAACTGCCGCAGGCCGTGGAACGGCTGCTCACCGCCCGCCTGGCCGAGGTATCCCGCCACGCCCCCGCGTTCGCCGCTGCCCTGCGCGGATACAAGCAGTCCCTGGACGCCGGCGACGAGGCCACCGCCGCTGCGGTCATGGCCTGGCTCGGCGGCCAGCCGCACGTCGCCGCAGCTGCCCGGCGCAGCGCGGGCGTCCGCGGTGACCTCGACCACTTCGGCGCCTTCGGCTTTCTGCAGGGCCTGCTCACCGTGCTCCGGGACGCCGGGCACGCCGGACTCGTCCTCGTGTTGGACGAGGTGGAGACCCTGCAACGGGTCCGCTCCGACGCCCGCGACAAGGCACTCAATGCACTGCGGCAGCTCATCGACGAGGTCCACTCCGGCCGCTTCCCGGGCCTGTACCTCGTGATCACCGGCACGCCCGCCTTCTACGACGGACAGCAGGGCGTCCAGCGACTCGCACCGCTCGCCCAGCGCCTGGCCACCGACTTCACCACGGATCCTCGCTTCGACAACCCCCGGGCTGTCCAGATCAGATTGCCCGGATTCACCGAGGAATCACTGACTGGCCTGGGCGCCACCATCCGTGACCTGTACGCCGAAGGCTCCAAGTCCCCCGACCGGATCAAGCAGCTCGCAGACGACGCATACCTCACTGACCTGGCACGGGCCGTGGGTGGGGCTCTCGGCGGAAAGGTCGGAGTAGCACCTCGGCTGTACCTGAAGAAGCTGGTCGGAGACGTACTTGACCGGATCGACCAGTTCCCCGACTTCGACCCGCGCACGCACTACAAGCTGACGGTGGGCAGCGGTGACCTCACCGCCACCGAACGGAACTTCGCCGCGCCCGCGCTGGCCACCTCGGCGGACGACCTAGACCTCGACGTCTGAAGACCCGTTCTCCGAAGTCCCGAACTCTGACGATTAGCGCAGGAGTCACAGACGTGCAGGAGCAGCCCCGCGGCAGCGACCCGGTGGACCGCCTCGACCCGGTGGTCCTGCACCACATCGTCAACACGCTCGGGTGGCCCGATCTGCGTCCCCTGCAGAAGGACGCCGTGCATCCGCTGATGGACGGCGAGGACGCGATCCTTCTCGCACCGACGGCAGGTGGAAAAACGGAGGCCGCCACCTTCCCGCTGTTGTCCGCAATGCGCGAGAAGCGCTGGACCGGCACCTCCGTCCTCTACCTGGCCCCGCTCAAGGCGCTCCTGAACAACCTGGTTTACCGCGTCGACAGCTACGCCCAATGGCTGGGACGCCGCGCTGTCCTCTGGCACGGGGACACCCCCGAGTCCGTACGCCGCCGCATCCGCACCGAGTCCCCCGACTTCCTGCTCACCACGCCCGAGTCTCTCGAAGCGATGCTCATCAGCGTCAAAACCGACCACGCGCACATGCTGGGCCAGGTGCGTGCCGTCGTCGTCGACGAGGTGCACGCCTTCGCCGGGGACGACCGCGGCTGGCACCTGCTCGCCGTACTCGAGCGCCTGGAGCGACTGGCCGGCCATCGCATCCAGCGGATCGGCCTCTCCGCCACCGTCGGCAACCCCGACACCCTGCTCACCTGGCTCCAAGGCGCACGCCCCGCCGACCGGCCCGGCCGGGTCGTCGCCCCCGGCGTCACGCTGCCCGCCACTACCGGCACCACCAGCACCACCGAACTGCCACGCCCCGCAGGAGAGGTGGAGCTCGACTATGTTGCATCGCTCGCCAACGCCGCCAAGGTGATCTCCACCCTGCACCGAGGCGAGAAGCGGCTCGTCTTCTGCGACTCCCGCAAACAGGTGGAAGAGCTCGGTGCGGCACTGCGAGCCCGCGACGTCACCGTGTTCCTCTCGCACGCCTCCCTCGCCACCGCCGAACGCGCACGCTCCGAGCAGGCGTTCGCAGAAGCCCGCGACTGCGTCATCGTCTCCACCTCCACCCTGGAACTCGGCATCGACGTCGGCGACCTCGACCGCGTCATCCAGATCGACTCGCCCAGCAGCGTGGCCTCCTTCCTGCAGCGGATCGGCCGCACCGGACGCCGCACCGGAACGTCCCGCAACTGCCTGTTCCTCACCACCCGGCCCGACACCCTGCTCCAAGCCGCGGGCCTGCTCACCCTGTGGGCCCGCGGGTGGGTGGAACCCGTCACTCCGCCGCCCTCGCCCCGCCACCTCGTTGCACAGCAACTCCTCGCCGTCACCCTGCAGGAACACCGCATCGGCGACCGCCTGTGGCCCGAGCAGTGGAACGGCCTCGCCCCTTTCGACCGCTCCGCGACTCCCCTCCTGTCCCACTTGGTCGAAGGCGGCTTCCTCGACAGCGACGGCGGCATGCTGTTCATCGGCCCCGAGGCCGAGAAGCACTTCGGCCGCCGGCACTTCATGGAGTTGACTGCCTCCTTCACCGCGCCCCCCGAGTTCACTGTGCTCGCCGGACGCACCGAGATCGGCACCACCGACCCCACTGTCCTCACCGAGGAACGCCAGGGCCCGCGCCGCCTGCTCCTGGCAGGCCGCAGCTGGCAGGTCACCTTCATCGACTGGGCACGACGCCGCGCCTTCGTCGAACCCGTCGAGAACGGCGGCATCGCCAAATGGCAGGGCAGCGAAGCCCGTGGTCTGTCGTACGCGCTGACCCGCGCCATGCGCGACGTCCTCCTCGGCACCGACCCCGACGTCCGTCTCACCCGCCGGGCCACCACAGCTCTCGCCGAACTCCGCATGGACCGCGCACCGCACGAAGTACACCCGGCCGGCACCCTGCTGGTCCGCGATGCCGACGCTGCCCGCTGGTGGACCTGGGCCGGTTACCGAGCCAACGCCACCCTCGCAGCCTCCCTCGGCAACCTCGCCGACCCCGTACAGCGCCCAACCGACGCCCATATCCGGCTCCGCCAGGACCTCTCCCCCGCCGACTGGAAAGCCGCTCGTGTCGAACTCCCGGACTCCCTCACCCTCCCGTCCGTTGACCCGCGCGCCGTCCGGGGCCTGAAGTTCTCGGCGGCTCTCCCTCCCCGCATCGCCACCACCACCCTCGCCGAACGTCTAGCCGACTTCGACGGCGCCCTCGCCGCGGCCCGCGAGCCCGTACGGGTGGAATGGGGCGCCTGACCAACCAAGCACGCGGCCCGCCAGCCCTCAGCGACAACCGCAGCCCCACCCCCGCAAGAGCCCACCGCCGGCCGCCTCTCCGACGTCGCGCTTCTCCGCCTTCGGCCTCGAGCCCGTTCCCGAGTCCAACCCTTCCGCCTTTCCGTTCTGATGCCCCCTGGTCATAGGCGCCCGGGAGTTGGATCCTGGCCGCGATACGGGAGGGGTGGAGCGTGCAGGACGACTTACTGGTGGTCGGCTTCGACCTGGAAACAGAGCGCGAAGTACACGTGGCCGAGCAACCTCCGGAGTACTGGAGGCAGCGCGGTTATGGCGGCACACGACAACTGGTGTGCTTCTACTGCCTTCACGGGTTCGAGGCACCCGTAGGTACGTACGTGCCGTTGCTGACCCGCGGGCGCCTGGGCGGAAAAGTGCGTACGCACTTCGCGCATCCCTCCGGACAAGCTCCGGAGGGCGGTCACCATCCAGAGACGGTCTGGCACATCACTACCAAGCACACACTGGCCCGGTGGGCGCGCAGCCGCCCAGGCGTCACCGCGGTACGACTGGAGCAGTGGACCCCGGACCAGGACCGCCGCGCAGACGTTGCCGTGCGGCTGGGGGACGGCACACGCCTCGCGCTGGAGGCGCAGCGGATGCTTATGACCGATGACGCGTGGCGCGCCAGACACCGTGACTATCAACGGCAGGGCATCGTCGACGTCTGGTTCTGGCGACCCCGTGTCCACTTCCCGCACGTCGTCCTCTCCGAGGGTCTGCCGGTGTGGTTCTACGTCCCGTCGAAGGGCACGGCGTGGACGGCCTTCGGCCGAGCGCACCAGAAGGTGCACCGATGGTGGGAGGTGAAGGACCCGGCCGTGTTCGGTCTGCACCATCCGCCGTGCCCGCTCGACGACCTGGAACGGCAGGCTCTACCCCTCGGCGAGCTGAACCTGGACCAGCGTGGCGCCGTGCTGCCTCCGAGCCTGCAACAGAAGCTGAGCGACTCCCAGCGGGAAGCCCGCGAAGAGGCTGCGGAACGGCGGGAGAGCGCGGTGCGGTACGCCCGCCAGCTGCGCGAGGCACAGCAGCGGCGCGAGAAGGCCGACCGGCACCCGAAGCCACTTCCAGCACCTCGCCTGCCGCCGGGCGCCCTGCGATGCACGGTGTGCAAGCGAGCCTTGGCTCCGGAACTGGCAGCGGCCGGGCGCCATCTCCCGTGCTGACCAGCCATTCCTGCTCGCCGGTCACTCCCCCGGCAGCGTGTCATTGCAGAGAAAACACGGAGCAGGGGCGGAAGAAATCTCCCCTGTCGGCCGGCACTCGCATGACCTACGAAGTCGCGGAGCCTTTCAACCTAGGTTGAGGCGTGATGAAGGGCGACGATGACCTTCACGATATGGGTGATCCAGTTGGCGCTGCAGCGGAGTTTGGGCAGCAGGCGCAAGCTCTTCAGGGCGGCCGTGGCTTGCTCGCCGAGGCAGCGGATCTTGACCCGTGTGTTGTGCCGTTGCTTCCATCGCTTGAGCCTCGGCGCAGAAGGGGGGCTCGGACCGGGCGGCCGGCGCCTTGGTATGCCTTGCCTGCCCAACACTTCACGTCCGCGTCGGCGAAGGCCTGGATGATTCCGTGAGTGTGTGCGGCGGTCAGGACGTCGACGGCTTCGCGTATGTAGCGGTAGGCCGTGGCGACACCGATGCGGAACCCGGCCGCGAGCTGCGCGTGGGTGTCACCGCATCGCAGGTGGGCCACGGCGAGCAATGCCTGTCGGCCCACCGGTAACCTTCGCCACCGCGTTCCGCTCTCGCGCTGCCAAGCGCGGAGGTGTTCTACCAGATAGCGCAGGGTGCGGCTGGACTGAGCGATCGACGACGGTAGACAAGCACGCGATGCTCCTGGTGGACACGGATGATCTTGGTCGCGAACCCGTCTACCAGGAGCTTCTTCGCGTTGTACAGCAGCCCACCTCGACGGTGCCACCGTCAGATTGGAAAGGGCTCCTTGATCGATGGATTCCGTGACAAGTATGCTGACGACCCTCACTATGTGTGGCGCAGGTGGAACAGCCTGCTAAATGCGGATGGTTCGGGCTGCCTAGGGGATGCGGGGGTGGTCAGGTTGGATAGCTCCATTACGGTGGCGGCTGGTGTTCCGCCCATCCATTTTGGAGTGCACGAAATCCGGACCGGCAGCGCGGACGGCGCGCGAGCCGACTTCGAGAAGATGCTTGCGCAGCTCGCCAGTGCGACCAATCCAAACGTCCGGATGATCGCCGCCAATCCGGGTGACTGGGGCATCGACGCTTTCGCCGGTGACCTCGCAGGCGCCATCACCGTGTGGCAGTCCAAGTACTTCATGCCGATCACCACGACCAACCAATCGCAGCAGATCCGCGAGTCACTCGCCAACGGGCTGAAGGCCGCGGCTGCCAATGGTCACACCATCGAGCTATGGATCCTGTGCATCCCCTCCAGCATGGACGGGCCAGCAGCCCACTGGTGGGACGGCTGGAAGAAGCGGCAGGAAAAGGCTCACAACATCATCATCGAGCTTTGGGACGAGACCAAGCTTGTGAAAAAGCTGCAGAGCCCCGAAGGCGACCAGGTACGTCGTGCCTACTACGAACCCTTCACAGCACCTGCCGCATCTACCAACGTGTCGGAGGCGTTCCGGCAGGGCGGCCCCGTGCCGATCGGTAGGACCGTGACACTTCTCCCCCCGGCATCATCAGGTCTGTCGGAGGAAGAATTGCCGGGACTGCAGCGGAAGGTCATGGGCCCTCACGCTGCCCCGGCGGCAGCCGAGAACCAGTCGGGTCCGGGAACACTGATCGGCCAGTGGACGCCGTACGACTTGGAAGTCCATCCCGCTGGCCCCACCACGTCAAGTGCCCGGTCCGGTCCGCAGCGATGGATGCTGCCCGGCTACGTCCGGCGGGAGCACGATCAGACCATCGCGGAAGCGGTCGACGCGGCCCTTGAGGGGCAGAGCCGGATGGTGGTGCTAGTCGGTTCATCATCGACGGGCAAGACGAGAGCGTGCTGGGAGGCTATCCAGCCCCTTGCGAAAGCGGGGTGGCGGTTGTGGCACCCCTTCGATCCCACTCGCGCCGACGCCGCGCTCGCAGACCTTCAACAGGTGCGGCCCCGGACGGTGGTGTGGCTGAACGAGGCCCAGCACTACCTTGGAGACGCGAGAGCGGGCGAGCAGATCGCCGCCGCGGTCCACGCCCTACTTACCGATTCCGGGCGACGTCCCGTCCTTGTGCTCGGCACGCTCTGGCCCGAATACGCACGGCAATACAGCGCCCTTCCGACACCCGGCAACGCAGATCCGCACAGCCGCGTGCGGGAACTGCTGGCCGGACGCACACTGACCATGCCCGAGATCTTCAACGCCCCAGCGCTGACGGCCGCCGCTCAACTCGCGATGAACGGCGACCAACTGCTGGCCGAGGCCCTCACCCGGGCCGCCGACAGCGGACGGGTCACACAGGACCTCGCCGGCGCCCCCGAACTCCTGCGCGCCTACGAGCACGGCAGCCCAGCCGCCCGGGCCTTGCTTGAAGCCGCGATGGACGCCCGCCGCCTCGGCGTCGGCCTCCACCTGCCCATCACCTTCCTTGCCGAAGCGGCCCTCGACTACCTCGATGACAGTGACCTCCATAGTCTCGGAGACGACTGGGCGGAAGCCGCCTTTGCCGAACTCGCCCGCCCTGTGCATGGGAAACAGGCAGCCCTGCGCCGTGTACTGAACCGTCCTCCGCGCCACCCGCCGAAAGCAGGGGTGCAGTACACCGGTCCGGCGGTTCCTGTGTACCGGCTCGCCGATTATCTAGAACAACACGGTCGTGCTACCCGCCGACGCCTGTGCCCGCCCGCCTCCTTCTGGCACGCTGCCTGCACCTGCCTTACCCTCCCCGACGACCTCAGCGCGCTTTCTCAGGAGGCCGAGGTCCGCTTTCGCCTCCAGTGGGCTCACCGCCTCCGCCACCGCGCGGCCGCCTCTGGCAGCGCCACCGCCATCCTGGAGCTGGCTCTGCTGCGGGATAAGGCCGACGATTCCGCAGGCGCTGAAGAACTCATCCGTCAAGCAGCCGCTATAGGAAGCCTTTTCGCACTCGAGGAGCTGGCCCGTAGACGGTTGCAAGCTGGAGACTATGCGGAGGCCGAGGCCATCGCCCTCCAAGCAGCGAACCAGGGATACACGCGCACCCTCATCGAGCTGGGCCAGAAGCGCGAAAGAGATGGAGACCGTGCGGGGGCCGAACGTAATTACCAGCGGGCTGCCGATACCGGAGACGCTGAAGCCCTGGTGAGACTGGCCTGGATGCGGCAGAAAGCAGGAGATCAATCGGACGCCGAGAAACTGCACCGCCAGGCGGCCGATGCAGGAGACCCTCTCGCCCTGCGTAATTTGGCCTGGATGCTGCAGGAGACAGGAGACCAAGCGGGGGCTGAAGAAATCGCCCTCCAAGCAGCTAGCCAAGGGAATACTCACGCCTTCAAGGGCCTGGCCAAGAATCACGAAAGGGACAGAGACTATGCGGGGGCCGAACGTCTCTACAAACAGGCCGCCGATGCCGGAGACGCTGAAGCGCTAGGGGACCTGGTTATGATGTGGGTGCGAGCTGGAGACCAATCCCTTACAGAGGAAGTCGCCTGCCAAGCAGTCGACAGCACAAATGCTCGTGCCGCCCATAAATTGGTGCAGATGCGGGAACAAGCCGGTGACCGGGCAGGCGCCGAAAGACTCGCCTACCGAGCAGCCAACAGCGGGAAGCCCGAGGTTCTCCTGGCACTGAGCCTGATGCGGGTGGAGGCAGACGACCATGCCAGCGCTCAGAAACTCGCCTGCCAAGCAGTCGAGTTCGGAAGCACTCGTGCCCTCCGTGAACTAGCGCAGATGCGGGAACAAGCCGGAGACCGGGCAGGCGCCGAAAGACTCGCCCACCGAGCAGCCAACAGCGGAGATGCCTTCGTACTTCGACGCCTGGCCGAGCTGCGGCTGAAGGCTGGGGACCGCGCCAGTGCCGAGAACCTGGCTCAACAAGCTGCCAACGTCGGCCTCCGCTCCTCCTGGGGGGCGTTTTCCGTGGTTGTGCACGCCGGACCCAGACACCTCCTCCGCGCGATGTGGCCGTACGGTCTAGACCCGGATGGCACGCCGTCATCAGAGGAACGGGGCCTTAACCCTGACACGAAACACTGATTCCTTTTCCAACCTGACGGCGGTGTTGGGGTGCTGGCGGGTGTGGGCTGTACGGAGCGACGAAGCTCCTGGCAGACGGGTTCTCGGCCAAGATCACCCGCGGAGAGGCTGCCAGGGGAGCGCTCCCGGCCCTGCCTGGAGGGCAGAGGCCCGCTCCGCGCACGGTGCACTGCGTGCGGCCAGCCACAGCAGGGGGGCAGAGGCTAGCGATTCCGTCACCATAGGATCGGATTTGCTGCCCACACGCCGCGGGCGGGGATGAAAACAAGGGTGGGAATCGTACATTGCGGTTTGTGGTGATCGACCGGTTCGCCGGAGTACCCGAGGGACCTCTGCCTGTCGCGGTCCTGGAGCGCGACGGGTGGGATGACTTCGGCTGGCGAACCATGTTCGTGCTGACGGTCGTGGATGAGGACGGGCAGCACGAGATCGGCGAGGTGAAGATCGGCGCGCTCGGCATGAGCCGACGTGCCGAGACAGTCGTGCAGCCGCCTGAGGAATTCACCACCATCCCCGGGGAGTACTTCTCGCTCGGGCAGGACGACACCTACTACGAGCGGCTGAGCCTCCTGGGCGACCGGACCCGGGTGGCCGTGCTCGAAGGCCTGCTGGACATGGCCTATTCCGAGCATGTCTACGCCCTCGCCCAGGACGAAGAAGTCACCCGAGAATCCTTGTTGCGGTTCATCAGGCCGGCCGCGGTGGAGGAACAGTACCGGCGCATCGCCCGCGGCGGCGCGAGGGTGGACTCGTACGACGTCGTCTACCAGGCACCGCCGAATGGTGCGGGCGGAAAGGGCGTGAAGCTGTCGTTCAGCATTCGGCCACACAGGATGCCGTCCCACAACATCCACGTATTGACGGGCCGCAACGGGGTCGGCAAGTCCGTACTCGTCAACCGGCTCGCGCAGGCGGTCGCCGACCCGGACGCGGACCCAGCACAGGTCGGGCGGATCATCGAGGCTGGCCGCGGTGGCCGCCGCTCGTTCGCCAACCTCGTGAGCATCTCCTTCAGCGCGTTCGACGACCTGCCCCGTGAAGAAGGACTTCGCCGACAGCATCGAAGCCTGCCTGACGGGCCGCCAACGCGAGCGTTGGATCGACGCGGTGCTCACCCTGTCGTACTCAGGCAGCGGACCTGCTGGAGGACAACTGGATAGAGGACTTCAGCACCATCGAGAGCACCCGACGGCGCCGCCGTGAGGCGCGCAGGCTGTTCGCCTCTCTCAGCGCCGGCCACAAGGCAGTGCTCCTGACTGCGACCCGGCTGGTCGAGTATGTCGGCGAACGCACCCTAGTGATCATCGACGAGCCCGAGACCCACCTCCACCCCCCGCTGCTGGCCGCGTTCGTTCGCGTCCTGTCCGACCTCCTCACCGACCGCAACGGCCTGGCGATCATTGCGACCCACTCCCCAGTCGTCCTCCAGGAAGTCCCCGCCGGCTGCGTGTACAAGCTGCGCCGGTACGGCGACGGAATGAAGGCGTCCCGGCCCACGATCGAGACCTTCGGGGAGAACGTAGGGGTCCTCACCCATGAGGTGTTCGGGCTCGAAGTCACCGACACTGGGTATCACCGGTATCTCGCCACCATGGTCGCTGAGGGCATGTCATACCAGGACATCCTCAACGCCCTCGGCCGGCAGCTCGGCGGCGAGGGCCGCATCATCGCCCGGTCCCTGGTCGCCGCCCGTGACCTCGGCGAATTCGACGGGGGCGTGCAGTGATGCTGCCCATGCGCAAACCCGCTCTCGACGCCGAGACCGTCTACACCACTTGCACCGCCACCGCGCGCCCCAAATCTGTCCGCCCCCACCTGCAGCAACTGACCGCGGATCTCAACGACGCCGTCGCCCGCTACGACACGGCCGCCGCCGGTGAAGGCCTGCACACCCTCGGCGACCTCCAGCACCAGCCCGACGGCAAGCCGGACAAACAGCCCGGCATCAAGAAGCCCAAGCCCAAGGCTGGCGGACTCAACACGCACCTGGAGGCCGCCTACACCAACCGGCTGGTTCCCGAGAAAAGCCCCGGCCACGGCTTCTACAAACAGCTCATGGAGGAAGCTCCCGACGGCCGCTGTCCCCTGTGCAGCCAGGGCGTGGCGGACACCCTGGACCACCAGCTACCCAAGGCCGTCTACCCCCTGCTGGCCGTTGTCCCCGTCAACCTCGTCCCGGCGTGCCGCGACTGCAACTTCCACAAGGGCGATCAGGCCCCGGGCGCCGCCGAGGACCAGACCCTCCATCCCTACTACGACCACAATGTGCACGACTACACGTGGCTCGTCGCCCGCATCATCGAACCCCCCAAGCCCTCAATCACCTTCCACGTCGAACCACCACCCGACATGCCGCCCACCCTCGCCGCCCGGGTACGCCTCCACTTCACCACGCTCAAGATCGCCCGCCTCTACAACCCCCAGGCGGGACCTGCCGTACGCACCCTGAGCCTGAACTTGCGCCGGTGGAAGCTCCCCTCCTCACAGGTGCCCCAGCATCTACTCGAACTCGCCGAGGACGCGGCAGCCGAAAACCCCAACTCCTGGCAGACCGCCCTGTACACCGCCCTGGCGAGTAATGACTGGTACACCCAAGGCGGCTACGAGAAACCATGGCGCTAGGCCCCATGAACGATCGGATAATTCCCAGGCGTGGACCAGGGCGCTCACCGCCCACTCCCCGGCTGCCCAGCCCTACCTTCGGCATCGTCGTAGACCGTGTCCCAGCACAGATTGGCGCCGTCGCGGAGGTTGCCAGTTCCTCGCGCAGCGCCGATGCGACGACGCGACTCCTGGGATGGCACAGGGTGCTGGCCACGCCGTGGAGGACTCCGTCCACCCGCGGCGCCACTACCATGAGGGCCGCTGACCCCGGGGGAGAAGACTTATGCAACCACCGTCCACAGTTGCCCAATTGGCGGCCCTGGTGCTGCTGCTCCTGCCAGGGCTCACCTACCAGTTCTTGCGGGAGCGATGGCGCGGGCCGGTGCCCTCGGAGGCCCAGCTCGGTGAGCGGATGCTCCGCGCGGTCACCGCGAGTGTGGCCCTGAACGGGCTCTACGCAATTGCCGCCGGGCCCGCCCTGGTGGCGGCCTGGCGGCAGGCGAAGGGACCCGGAAAGTCCGGAGTATCGGCGCTGACCCAGCTGGTCGCCACACATCCGCGTGCGGCCGGGATGTGGGCGCTAGTGCTGTTCCTCGGTGTCCCGGCCGCGGCCGCCGCAGCCGTCTCCCACGCCGAGCGGCGCAAGGCCCGTACGGCGTACCGGCCCGTGCCGACGGCCTGGGACTACGCGCTCGGGGCGCGGGACGCCGGGCCATGCTTCGTCCGGGCCCGACTGAAGGACGGCACGTGGGTCGGGGGCTGGTTCGGTTCGCGGTCGTACGCGTCGGGCTATCCGCGCGATCCGGACCTCTACCTGCAGTGGTCGTACCAGATGGCTCAGGACGGCTCGTTCGGTGCCCGGGTTGAGGGGACGGACGGGATCTATCTGCGGCTGTCGGACGTTGACATTCTGGAAATGGTCAAGTCTCCGGAAAGGGGCGCGGATGTCGACGGTGGATGACGGACTGACGGACGCGGAGCGAGAGTTCATGGAGCGGGGCAGCACTCCTCGCGGCCATCAGCCGCTCGGGTCGTCGGACGACCCGGAGGAGCCCCCGCCCCCGCCGCCCGGCCCCGCGGGTGCCTCGAAACCCGTCGCACCCCCGGCGGCGGACGGCTCTCCACCGGCTACCGCTCGAACATGACGAGCCGGTATCCGGATCCTTCCTGCGCCCGGGCCGTCTCCCACATGTCTCCGCCCCGGAGCTCACGCCACACGTCGAGCAGGTGCTGAACCGGCGGAAGGAGCGGCACGTTCTCGTAGCGAGCGGGTGTGCCCCAGTGCGGTATGACGGTGGGGAACCGGAACTCGTTCGGTATGTCCGTCTCCTCCTGCTCGAAGGGGTGCCAGTGCAGGACATGGTCGGTGAAGCTCGCCTCCAGCGTTACGTAGGCGTGAGCGTACGGCTCGCCGGGCAGTTCGAGCGCGGTGCGCAGATCGGCGTCCTCCCAGGCGACGATGAGGCGTGTCGCCGCGAGTTGCGAGGGGAAGAGCCCGAGATCCCCGATCGCCTTCGCCGCGTCCGCTCCACGCCGGAAGTCCCGGCAGGTCAGATAGCCGGCCACCGGCTGCTCCATGTCCTCGCACAGCATCCAGACCTGGGGCTTGATATAGAAGCTCGTCCGGCGAAGCGTTTGCTCGGCAGCGTCGAGGATCGTGGATCGAACGACTTCGGAATACTCTGACATATCGTCAATCTAGCGTGCGCCACCACACGTTGACATTCACGGGGACATCGGGACCACAGGGGGCGGGGACACGTGAGGGATCGACGGGTGACGGCTCTGCGCTCGCGGCTCGCCGACGGCGGCCCGTACGGATTCCTCGGTGAGGAGGTCCTGACCGAGACGGTCGCCCTGTTCACCGAGACGACTGAGGCCCAGGACATCGTGGAGACCAGCCACCTCGTCGGGCTCGCGCTCTGGCACCGTGCCATGGCCGCCGCCGACGAGCGCACCGTTGGCGATCTACGGACGGCGGGCGTACTCCTCCAACTCGTACGTAACTCCGGCGCCGCACTGCCAGTCCCGCAGGCGCTGCTCGAACGGCTCGGTGAGCGGCAACCGCTGGACGGGCCGCCCAGCAGCGCCTCCTGGGACGACCTGCTGGCGGCACTGGGCACCCGGCTCGCCAACGGCTGCGATGCGCATACCGCCCGGCTCACGATCAGCGCCGCACGCAACGCGACGGCCACCGCTTCCCGTCCCGACATGCTGGAGCACCGCCGCGGCATCCTCGCCACGGCCCTGTACATCCTGTCCGAACACACGGGTGACCCGGCCGCACGCGAGGAGGCCCTGGCACTCGGACACCGCGGCACCCTCACCGTCCCGGAGGACCTGCACGAAGCGCTCTCCGCCGACATCGACGATCCGCTCCTGCTGTCCGAGGCCCTCGGTGTCGCCGGCCTCGTCGTGCGCGTCATGGCGAACCCCCGCGAGGCATCGACCGATCAACTCGAACGCGCCGCCACCATGCTGCGCCGGCAGTACGCGCAAACCGGCGATGCCCGGGCCGCCCACTTCGGGATCGCCGCCCTGCGCCGGGCGCTCGGCGCCTCCTGGCCCGGTACGCAGCGCCACCGGCTCTGCCGACACCACCTCGCCATCCTGCTCCAGGAGACCGCGCGCCACACCGGCGACCCCAGGGCCCTCGACGAAGCCTCGGACACCATGGCGGCCCTCGTCCGCGAGACACCCGACGACGATCCGGAAGCCGCCGAGCACTACGCCACGCTCGTCTCGCTGCTCAACGACCGCTACGAGCGCACCGCGGACCCGGCCCTGCTCGACGAGGCCGTCACCGCGGGTCGAGTCGGCCTTGCCTTGCTCCCCTCCGGGGCACCCACACGGTGGGCACACCTGACGAACCTCGCCGTGTCCCTCAAACGCACCGCCGAGGCGGACCCCGGCCGTGCCCCTGACCTCGACCTCCTGCGCGAGGCCGTCGACCTCCAACGCCAGGCCGTCGCCGCATCCCTCGCTGGCCCCGTGTCGTCCTCCATTCGGGCCGGACTGCTGGCGAACCTGACGAGCTCTCTGGGCGCCCTGTACGACCGCACCGGTGACCCGGCGCCGCTCGCCGAGGCGATACGCGTGGGCCGCAGGGCCGTCGCCGAGATCAGGCAGGACGACGGAAGCCGCTCACGTATCGAGGCGAACCTGGCTTCCGCACTCTCCGCCCACGGATTGGGCACCGGCGACCGGGAGGCCGTGGCAGAGGCACTCGGGCTGTTGGAGACCGCTGTGGCCAGGGAGACCGCTCCCACCCCTGACCGGGTGGAGATGGCCCGGCAGGGCGGGGAGCTCGCCATGACCGCGGGCCTGCCGGTCCGGGCCGCCCGGATCTTCGCCCTCGGCGTCGCCCTGTTGCCCCGCCTCGCCGCCCGGGGCCTGGGCCGCCGGGACGCGGCGGGCCAACTCGTCGCATACGCCCGTCTCACGGCGGACGCGGCCGCCTGCGCCCTGATCGCAGGGCGCCCCTCCTCCACCGCCGCCGAACTGCTCGAGACAGGCCGTGGCGTGCTCGCCGCCCAGGCATTGGAGTCCCGCAGCGACCTCACCCTGCTGCACGAGCGCGACCCCGACCTCGCCGACCGCTTCGAACTGCTGTGCGCCCGGCTGGACGGCGACCCCGAACCCGGCCCCGAGGACGAGATGGACGCGCACGAGGACGCCCCAGACCTGCGCCGCCGGCTGGCCCACGAGCTGGAGACCGTCCTGCGGAGGATCCGGGACCTGCCCGGCCTGGACAACTTCCTGCGGCCGGCCCGGGCCGACGAGCTGGTCGCCGAGGCGCACGACGGACCGATCGTGATGGTCAACGTCAGCCGCTACCGGAGCGACGCACTGCTGCTGACCGGCGCCGGTGTCCAGGTCTGCGAGCTGCCCGGCGTCTCGTATGAGGAACTCCACACCCGGCTGGCCGCCCTGCACGAACACCTGGGCTCCCTCTCCTCGTCGGGCTACGCGCGCCTCGCCGTGGAGCGGGCCGTGGCCGGGGAGATCCTGCCCTGGCTCTGGGACCAGCTGGCCGGACCGGTCCTCGACCGTCTCGGCCTCACCGGTCCGGTCCACGACCGGGAGCCTGCGCGGCTGTGGTGGATCCCCTGCGGTCCGCTGGCCTTCTTTCCCCTGCATGCGGCAGGCCACCACCATGACGACCCCACGCGGGGGCCGAGGCGTACGGTGCTCGACCGGGTGGTGTCCTCGTACACCCCCACCGTGCGCGCGCTGGCACATGCCCGCACGCAGCGCGCCCGGCAGGACCGGTCCCGCAGGCTCCCGGCCCGCCGCGGCGAGCCGCCGCACCTGCTCGCCATTGCGATGCCCCAAACGCCCGGGGAGACGGAACTGCCGGCGGCTCTGGCCGAGAACCGCTACCTGAGCACCCTGTTTCCCTCGGCACACCCCTTGGTCGGCCCGCAGGCCACCCGGGACTCTGTCCTTGCGGCCCTCGCCGCGACCCCATGGGCGCACTTCGCATGCCATGCCGACACCGACTCCGAGGACCCGTCCCGCAGCCGGTTACTGGTCCACGACCATCTGTCCAAGCCCCTCACGGTGCTGGAAATCTCGCGCCTGCGCCTGGAGAAATCGGAATTCGCCTATCTGTCGGCCTGTAACACCGCCGTGACCACCCCCGAACTGGCAGACGAGGCCATACACGTGGTCTCGGCCTTCCAGCTCGCCGGCTTCCCCCATGTCGTGGGCACCCTGTGGCAGGTCGACGACACCGTCGCCGCCGAGATCGCCATCCATTTCTACGGGCAGTTCCCCGGGGCCGCCTTCGATGCCGACCGCACGGCGCTCCAGCTCCACCGAACGACCCGCGCCTTCCGCGACCGCTTTCCCCGCTTCCCCACCCTCTGGTCAGCCCACATCCACATGGGCGCTTGACCCGGCCGGCCGCTCCGGCCGCGCGCACCTGCTACGGGTCAAACCGGTCCAGACAAGCACAGTCCCCGTCTCATTCTCGGCCAGGGCTTCCCTCGCACTTCCAGGGACCCACGGCCGCCGAGCCGTCCAGCGCCGCGCCGTTGCCCTCGCCGTCTCCCGTCATCGTCCCGCCGGTACAGAATGCCTCCGGGGACACGATAGGTACCGCAATCGCGCCCGCTTGAGCGCTGGTTGGAATCGGACCGCAACTGGTCCAAGCCGACCAGCCAGATCGGCCCCAACCTGCGCCCCCCGGCTGGGGAGACATGCCCGCCTCGGTGCGCGCCTCCCCCGTCTCGAGATGGTCTGTTCCTGCGCCGGCTCCCGAAGCGGAACCTGAGGTCCCCTCACCGTCAGCACCAGGAGCCTGCGGCCAACGCCAAGACTGACGGTTGGTTAATTTACCCGCCTGTGCGGCCGATGCACGGCGGAATATAGCTGGAGATCCCCGGTTTCCGAAACCGGGGATCGCGTAGATGATCGAAACT
Source organism: Streptomyces sp. NPDC048383 (assembly GCF_040651775.1). Taxonomy (NCBI): domain Bacteria; kingdom Bacillati; phylum Actinomycetota; class Actinomycetes; order Kitasatosporales; family Streptomycetaceae; genus Streptomyces; species Streptomyces sp. NPDC048383. The sequence goes on along the minus strand of NZ_JBEZKS010000003.1, from coordinate 85,367 downwards.
CCACCGCTGCTTTCCCTGCCCCTACTCGAAAGGTACCTGTCGTCCGATGGCACAGCTTCGATCTCGAAATCCCTAGCGCCGCCCTGTTACGGGAGCGCCGCAGCACCCAAGACTCTTTTGAGCAAGCCAACCACCGCGCCACAGCCCAAAGGGGTGCGACGCGCCTCCCACTCGTCCCGGTTAGGCGCAGTGACCACTCAGTGAGGCGCGGAGCCTCGAGAGCAACCGACGCCTCGGATGGGCCCTAGCCGACCGCACCGCCGGAGGAGTTGTTCTCCGTGCGCGAATCCGGTGGCTTTTCGCTGGACTTTTCAACCGTTCCCCCTATGGTCGTCGTCCCACCATTCCTCCGCCCAGGGGAGCGTGACCGACCTGCTTCTTGCACCGACTCGCCCGATCGGCGCTCTGCGCCATAGCAAGGACCTCATGTCACCCCAGGAATCCGCGAAGAGCGGACGAAACGTTTCCCCCGCTCTGGTCACCGGCCAATGGCTCACGACCGATGAGCTCGCGCGCATCTTGAACGTCGATCCCTCCACGCTCCGTCGCTGGCGCACGTCCCGACCCCTACAAGGGCCGCCGTTCGTCCCTGTGTCCGATCGCGTCACCCTCTACAGCGCGATTGACGTCGAGCACTGGCTGCGCAGTCGCCGCGTCGACCCTGAACAGGCGGCCTGACATGGTGATAGCGACACCCACCGCCGCTGTCGAAGCCGTTCCGATCGGGGTCCGTCTCACCGCTGATGTTGAGTACCGGCCCAATCGCCCTTCGCCCTACCGAGCACGCGTGCGCTGGTGGGACCCCGAGACCAAGTCTCGCAAGTCCATCTCTGAGGCCAAGGACACCGAGGATGAAGCCCAGGAGTGGATCTCTGCCCTGGTCGAGGCCGCCCAGGCCGGCATCAACCCATCGCTTGCCACCATGCCGCTGGCCGACTACGGCACCGCGAACATGGACCTCGCGCTTCGAGGGCTGGAACTCAAGACGCTCGATCCCTATATGGCCGGTTGGCGCCTGCGCGTAGTGCCCTCCCTCGGGCACCTGCCGGTTCGGATGATCACCAACGGTGCCGTGGACCGCACCGTCTACCGGTGGATCGCAGACGAGCTCAGCCGCTCCACCGTGAAGAACACCATCGCCGTCCTCGTGCGTGTCATGGAACAGGCCGTTCGCGATGGGCTCATCAAGGTCAACCCTGCCCGGGTCAGCGGCTGGCAGCGCCAGTACCAGCAGGTCGAGGACGAGCTGAACGACCCACGTGCGCTCGCTCTGCCCGACTGGGAGACCCTCCAGGCCCTCGCCAAAGCCCTGGTCGCTCGCTCATACGGCCAATACCAGGGCTGGGGCGACGTCGTCACCTTCGCCGCATCCACAGCAGCCCGCATCGGCGAGGTCTCCGGAGTCCGCGTCAAGGACATTGACACCGACAACTGGATCTGGACCGTACGACGGCAGACCACCCCCGCCCAAGGCGGGCTCGTCGACAAGGCCACCAAGGGAAAGCGCGCCCGCAAGGTACCCCTAATCGAGGAAGTACGGCCGATGGTTGCCCAGCGACTGCTGGTCGTCGGCAATGACCCCGATGCCCGGATCTTCTTCGGACCGCGTGGCGGTCGCATCTCCACCGCGGTCCTGCGTGACGCCACTCACTGGGACGACGTCGTCACGGAACTCGGCTTCGAACACCTACGACGGCACGACCTGCGCCACACCGGATTGACCTGGTTTGCCGACGCAGGCGTCCCCCTGCATGTCCTCCGCAAGATCGCCGGACACGGCTCGCTGACCACCACTCAGCGGTACCTGCACCCCGACGCCGGCCAGATCACCGCAGCTGGTGCCGCGCTGTCTGCGCACCTCATGGTGCTCCGTGCACCTCGTTCGCTGCCAGTCACGGCCGTCACCGCAATCTGACCCGCACTGACCGCCCTGGTCCCCAACTGGTCCCCAAAAACGATCAAGGGGCCGTTTTGGATTGCTCCAAAACGGCCCCTGACCTGCGACTCTTTCGAGTCGGGACGACAGGATTTGAACCTGCGACCCCTTGACCCCCAGTCAAGTGCGCTACCAAGCTGCGCCACGTCCCGTTGTTTCCACTGCGACTTCCAGTTTCCACTGTGCCTTCCACCTGGGGTTTTCCCCTGTGCGGCGGGCACATGCAGAACATTACCCCACGCTGAGGGGTGTGCGCGCACGGGTAATCGGCGAGGGAGAGGATGGCCGGGTGAACGCAAGGGACCGGGATGGCGAGGGGCGCGCGCGCAGTGCGCGGCCGAGGGACGGGCTGGGGCGGCCGCTGCCCTACGGAGCGGCCGGGGTGGAGCGGCAACCGGAGGGGGTGGTGCGCTCCCCCGCGGCGACGGTGGCCGAGGCGCAGCGGCTGTTGGACGCCGGAATGCCGTTCCACGCGCACGAGGTGTTCGAGGACGCCTGGAAGTCGGGTCCCGCCGACGCGGCCCCGTTGTGGCGGGCGATGGCGCAGTTGGCGGTGGGACTGACGCACGCGGCCCGGGGCAACGCGCTCGGCGGGGCCAGGTTGCTGCGGCGGGGAGCGGCGTCCCTCGACGGGGTGACGCAGGAGTACGGGTTGGACCTGCCGGGGCTGGTCCGGTGGGCCGGGGAGCTGGCCCACCGGGTGGACGGCGGGGCCGTCGTGGACGCGGCGCGGGAGGCGCCGCGGCTACGCGGCGGCGGGCTGGAGTAGGTCCCAGCGGTTGCCGTAGAGGTCCTCGAAGACCGCGACGGAGCCGTACGCCTCGTGCCGCGGCTCCTCCAGGAAGTGGACGCCCTCCGCGGTCATCCGGACGTGGTCGCGCGCGAAGTCGTCGGTGTACAGGAAGAAGCCGACACGGCCGCCGGTCTGGTCCCCGACGCGGGAACGCTGCGCGTCGTCCTTGGCGCGGGCCAGCAGGAGCGCGCTCTCCTCGGCGCCCGGCGGACGGACGACGACCCAGCGGGAGCCGTCGGGGCGCGCCGTGTCCTCGACCAGGTCGAAGCCGAGGGCTCGGGTGTAGAAGTCGATGGCCTCGTCGTAGTCGTGGACCACGAGGGCGGTGAGGGCGATGTGCGAGGGCATGGGCCCTATTGTGCGCCGAGGAGGACGACGTCCAGGGTGCGGGGGCCGTGCACGCCCTCCACCCGATCGAGTTCGATGTCGCTGGTGGCGGAGGGGCCGGAGATCCAGGTCAGCGGTCGGGTGGGGTCGAGGAGTTCGAGGGCTCGGGGGACGGAGTCCACGACCTGGTCGGGGACGCGGACCACGCAGACGTGGTGGTCGGGGATCAGGCTGATGCGGCGCCGGCCCTGGTCGGGGCCGCCGTCGAGGACGATCGTGCCGGTCTCGGCGATGGCCAGGGCGCAGCCGGTGACGACGGCGTCGACGCGGTCCAGTTCCCGGGGCGTGGACCCGGCGCGGTCGGCGATCGGCTCCGGCCCGACGGGGAGCCAGTGCGGGGGCAGGGCCGGTGGTACGAGGACCGTACGGGCTCCGGCGAGGAGCCGGGTCAGCAGCGGCGGCAGGCCGGCCGCGTCGGCGCGGTGGACCGTCGCCCGGTACTCGGTGAGGTTCGCGGCGAGCAGGTCGGCGGATTCGGCGGGAGTGCGGATCCCGTGGGTACGCAGGTAGTCCCGGGGGACGGTGGGGTCGGGGCCGGAGGCGGCCCGGCGGATGCGGGCGAGGATGCGGTCCTTGCTGCTCATGGCTTCGGGGCCTCCCGTTCGCGGGTCCACCAGTCGCGGAAGGACTCCGCGGGGACGTCGGGCAGTTCGCGGGTGTCGGTCCAGGCGCGGCCGGGTCCGGGGAGCCGGCGCGGGCGCAGCCGGCGGGCCCGGGACAGCAGCCGCTCCCCCGCGCGCAGGGCGCCGGGCCGGTCGAGGAGGAGGCGGGCGGCGCGCATCGCGGCCCGTTCGGTGGTGTGGCCGCGGACGGGGCGGATGCGTACCCGCACGCCGTCCCGGGTGACGGGGCCGCCCTGGACGACGCGTTCGCGGAGGTGGAGGAGGACCTCGGGGATGTCGATGGCGACGGGGCAGACCTCGTAGCAGGCACCGCACAGGGTGGAGGCGTACGGCAGGCTGGCGTCGATGTCGCTGCCGGTGCCCCGCAGTTGGGGGCTGAGGATGGCGCCGATCGGGCCGGGGTATACGGAGCCGTAGGCGTGGCCGCCGGCGCGTTCGTAGACCGGGCAGACGTTGAGGCAGGCGGAGCAGCGGATGCAGCGCAGGGCCTGGCGGCCGGTTTCGTCGGCGAGGGTGTCGGTGCGGCCGTTGTCGAGGAGGACGAGGTGGAAGGTGGAGGGGCCGTCGCCGTCGGCTCCTTTCGAGGGCCCCGTGCCGGTCCACATGGTGGTGTACGGGTTCATGCGTTCGGCGGTGGAGGAACGCGGCAGGGTCTGGAGGAAGATCTCCAGGTCACGGAAGGTGGGGACGACCTTCTCGATGCCGACGACCGAGATGAGGGTGTCGGGGAGGGTGAGGCACATGCGGCCGTTGCCCTCCGATTCGAGGACGACCATCGTCCCGGTCTCGGCGACCATGAAGTTGGCCCCGGAGACCGCCACCTTGGCGCGCAGGAACTTCTCGCGCAGGTGCAGGCGGGCGGCTTCGGCGAGTTCGCGCGGGTCGTCGCCGAGGTCCTGCGGTGCCGGGCGTCCCCAACGGCCCATCTCGGTGCGGAAGATGTCGCGGATCTCGCCCCGGTTGCGGTGGATGGCGGGGACCAGGATGTGGGAGGGCCGGTCGTGGCCGAGCTGGACGATGAGTTCGGCGAGGTCCGTCTCGTAGGCGGCGATCCCGGCGGCTTCCAGCGCTTCGTTGAGGCCGATCTCCTGGGTGGCCATCGACTTGACCTTGACGACCTCGCGTTCGCCGGTGGCGAGGACGAGGTCGGTCACGATCCGGTTCGCCTCGTCGGCGTCGACCGCCCAGTGGACGGTGCCGCCGGCGGCGGTGACGGCGGCCTCCAGTTGCAGCAGGTACTGGTCGAGCCGGCGCAGGGTGTGGTCCTTGACGGCCTTCCCGGCGGCGCGCAGCCGGTCCCAATCGGGCAGTTCGGCGACGGCGCGGGCGCGTTTGTCGCGGATGGTGTGGGTGGCGTGCCGGAGGTTGCCGCGCAGCACCTCGTCCCGTACGGCCTCGCGGGCGGCCGTGGGGAAGGCGGGGAAGGGGGCGGGGGCGGGGGCTGGGAAGGCGGGCATGCCGAGGTGGGTGACCGGGGGGCGGGAGGTGGCGGGGCCGGTGGCGGCGGGGCGGGTCATCGCGGCGGTTCCTCCTCGGTCGAGGCCAGGATCTCAGCCAGGTGCAGGGCGCGCAGCGGGGCTCCGGCGCGGCGCAGGGTGCCGTCGAGGTGGGCGAGGCAGGAGTTGTCGGCGCCGCACAGCACCTCGGCCCCGGTGGCGCGGGCGTTGCGGATCTTGTCGGCGCCCATGGCGGCGGAGACGTCCGCGTTCTTGACGGCGAAGGTGCCGCCGAAGCCGCAGCATTCCTCGGCTCCGGGCAGTTCGACGAGTTGCAGGCCCTTGACGGCGGCCAGCAGCCGGCGGGGGCGCTCGCCCAGGCCGAGGGTCCGCAGCCCGTGACAGGAGGGGTGATAGGTGACCTTGTGCGGGAAGTGGGCGCCGACGTCGATGACGCCGAGGACGTCCACCAGGAACTCGGTGAGTTCGTACACGTGCGGTACGAGGCCGGCGGCGAGTTCGGCCAACGCGCTCCCCCGGCCCTCCTGGGCCGCTTTGCGGCCGATGCGCGGGTAGTGCTCGCGGATCATCGCGGCGCAGGAACCGGAGGGGGTGACCACGTACTCGTAGCCTGCGAAGGCCTCGGCGGTGCGGCGCAGGAGCGGTTCGCTCTCCCGCCGGTAGCCGGTGTTGTACTGCGGTTGCCCGCAGCAGCTCTGGGCCGCGGGGAAGTCCACCTCGACGCCGAGACGCTCCAGGAGACGGACGACGGCGATGCCGGTCCGGGGGTACAGGGCGTCGTTGACGCAGGTGACGAACAGAGCGGCACGCATGACGGGCAGAATAGCCCGGTGAAGAAGTTCTCAGTGATCGGCATCGGCGCGGGCGACCCGGACCACCTGACCCTCCAGGCGGTCCGGGCGATCGGCGCGGCGGACGCGTTCCTCATCCTGGAGAAGGGGGAGGAGAAGTCGGACCTGACGGGGCTGCGGCGCGCGATGCTCGACGCGCACGCCCGTCCGGGGCACCGGCTCGTCGAGGGTCGCGACCCGGACCGCGACCGGACCCCCTCCGACTACACCCCGACCGTGGACGGCTGGCGCAGCGCGCGGGCCGCGATCTTCGAGCGGTTCATCGCCGAGGATCTGGCGGAGGGCGAGACGGGGGCCTTCCTCGTGTGGGGCGACCCCTCGCTCTACGACTCCACCCTCGCGATCCTCGACGAGGTGCTGGAGCACGGCCGGGTGGCGTTCGAGCACGAGGTGGTGCCCGGCATCAGCAGCGTGTCGGCGCTGCTGGCCCGGCACCGGACGAACCTGAACCGGGTCGGGCGCCCGGTGCAGATCACCACGGGCCGGCGGCTCGCGGAGGGCTGGCCGCAGGACGTGGACGACGTGGTGGTGATGCTGGACGCCCGGCACGCGTTCACCGCCCACCTCGACCAGGACCTGTTCATCTACTGGGGTGCCTACGTGGGCACCCCGGACGAGATCCTGGTCTCGGGGAAGCTGGCCGACGTGGCCGGGCGGATCGAGGAGCTGCGGACCGAGGCCCGTGCCCGCAAGGGCTGGATCATGGACACCTACCTGCTCAGGCGCCCCTGAGGTAGCCGGGCAGGGCCCGGGCGAGGCGCTCGTACTCCTCGGCGCGGTTGTAGATCTGGCCGCAGACGCGCAGCCCCCCGCCGCCCGGGCGGGGCCAGACCAGGACCCGCGTACGGAGCTTCGCGGCGAGTTCCTCGCGCATCGCCCGGGCGTCGTCCTGGGTCTCGGCGGTGCCGGGGGGCAGCAGCAGCGAGCGCAGCGGCAGGCCCTCGGTCCACGGGAGCGGGGTGAGCCCGGGGACCTCGGCGAGGAGCGCGGCCCCGTAGCCGGCCAGGGCGTGGTTGTGGGCCCGGACGCGGGCCGCGCCGAGGCGTTCCAGCAGGTCGAGGCCCTCGGGGGCGGCGAGCCAGCCGGTGTAGTCGGCGGTGGCCCGGTACTCGACGGACAGCGGGAAGCCCCGGTGGTCCTCCCATGACGGGGTGAGGGAGCGTACCCGGGCCCGGTGGGCCGGGGCGACGGCGAGAATCGCGCTGCCCGAGGGCGCGTACCCCCACTTGTGCAGGTTCCCGAACCAGAAGTCGGCGCCGGCGGCGATCGGCCGGGCCAGCATGCCCGGGGTGTGTGCGCCGTCGACGACGGTGGTGACGCCGCGGGCGGCGAGGTCGGCGAGCAGCCGGGGGCCGGCGATCAGGCGGGCGGTGGGCGAGCTGACGTGGTCGAGCAGGGCGACCTTCGTACGGGGCGTCAGGGCGGCCAGTACGGTCTCGCGGACGGCGTCCTCGTCGGGCAGGAACGGGTCCAGGGTCACGGTGGTGACGGGGGCCCGGCGGGCGGCGGCCGCGACGACGGTGCCGTAGCCGTGGTCGGTGACCAGGATCTCGTCGCCGTCGGCGAGCGGGATCGCGTCGAGGGCGAGGTTGGCGCCCTCGGTGGCGTTGGAGATGAAGGCGATGCCGGCCGGGTCCGCCCCCAGGTGCACGGCGATCCGGGCCCGGGCCGCGTCCAGCCGGTCGGGGACGGAGGCGAAGAACGCGTCGGGGTCGGCGTGCGCCTCGGCGCGCAGGGCCTGCTGGGCGTCCAGGACGGGGATCGGGACCGCGCCGTACGAGCCGTGGTTGAGGTGGGCGACGGCGGGGTCCAGCCGGAAGAGGGCCGGACCGTCGGGGAAGGCGGGCGGGGCGGACGGCTCGGTCACGGTTACCTCCGGTCGGGTGCGGCGCGCGAGGCGTGCGCGGCATCCGGATCATGCAGGGCATCCGCCCGCCGGCGAAAGGCCAATACCGGCAAGGTGGCCTGCGCCGCCCCCGGCCGGGGGTGGTTGTCCCGGGCGGGGTGGGGGTGTGGGCGGGGGGCGGGCCGCCCGGCCGCACTCCCCGGCTACGTCACCGGCCGCTGGTCGCCGCGTAGTACTGGAGGTCCTGGACGTCCACCTTGTGCTCGACCGGGTAGGGCAGATCGACCTCCGTCACGGCCCGGCCGCCGCGGGTGACCTCCGCCGAGCTGATGCCCGGCTTCAGCGGCAGCAGCTCCGCGTGGACGCCGGCCGGGGCCTGGTGCTCGTCGCGGACGGAGCCGACGCTGGTGCGGACCGTCGCCGGCTCCTTGAGGAAGCTGAGCACCTCCACCGTGTCCCGGGGGGTGGCGCTGCCCTTGCGCAGGTTCATCACGAGGGACTGGTCACCGGTCGGGTCGGCGGAGGCGAACTGGATGCGGGAGGTCATGTACAGGGTGTCGCGGACCACGTGGGGCCAACTGCCCGTCTTGAACCGGGTCAGGTAGTAGGAGGTCAGGTCCAGGTAGGTGTGGCCGTTGTGCAGGGACGGGGCGAACTGGCTGCCCTCGGAGTAGTCGTTCCAGGTGGTGAGCTGCACCCAGTCGGCGCCGTCGTCGATGGCGCGGGTCCAGGTGGAGCGCAGGGTCGCCGTGTTGCCGGCCTCGTCGTAGATGCCCTGGTTGGGGCGGGCGTCCTGCACCGACACGGGCTGCATCCAGATCTTGCCCAAGCCGTGGGCCCGGTCGACGTCCCGGGTGGAGCTCTCCTGGCCGACGTACGAGCGACTGCCCCACTCGGAGAAGCCGTAGCTGATCGGGGCGAACTCGCCGTTGTGCGCGCCGAAGTCGAGGAAGAGCGGGACGAAGGCGGTCCGGATGCCGTGCTTGGTGCGGAGGGTGTCGATGACCCGGGTCCACCAACCCACGTCCTTGGCCTCCGCCTTGAACGGGGAGACGACGAGCCGGCCGTCGCCGAGGCGGTGCGCGGCGGGGGATTTGCCGAGGGCGGCGACGGCGTCGGCGAGCACAGCGGGGTCGTCGGTCTTCAGCGAGGTCATGTCCGGCATCAGCATGATCTTGAAGGCGGGGTCCACCGAACGGGCTGCCTCCATCAGGAGGTTGGACCGCTCCCAGTTCTTTCCGCTGAGGGAGAGCATGTCGAGGGTGAACCCGTCGATGCCGGCGTCCCGGGCGGTGCGCACCTCCTGCCGGAGGTTCACCAGCTCCCAGTTGCCGTCCTTGGGTTGGACGGGGAGCGGGCGGTCGCGCAACAGGCCGCCGTAGCGCTCGTGCTTGCCGCTCTCGCCGTCCGGGTTCAGGTAGTTGCGGGTGTAGTAGTCGACGTCGGCGCTCGCGTTGTCCAGGGAGAGCGGGTACGGGGTGAAGTAGTGGGCGAACACCAGCTTGCGGCCGGCGGCTCCGGTGCGCAGGGCGGCGGGCTGCGGCAGGTCGAAGGGGAGGGCGCCGGGGGGGCGCGCCGCTCCGGCGCCGGCCTGTCCCGCGGCGCTGCCGGGCGGTGTGCTCGCCCCGGCGCTGCCGTCGCCGCCGGCGCCGTCGTCCAGGGGCGCGCTCGGTTCGGGCTCGGGCGCGGCGGAGGTCCCGGGGGCGGCCGGGCCGCCGGGGCCGGTGGACCGGGGCACGTTGATGTCGGGCGCCGCATTGCGCTCGGTGGCGCCCGCCGCGAAGGGGTCCCAGGCGATGCCGGTGGCGGCGCAGACACCGACCAGGAAGAAGGCGGACAGCAGGAGGGCCAGCAGGGCCTTGAGGCCCCGCCGACCGTGGCGCCGTCGGTGTCCCAAGGGTCTCGCCCGCCCGTCCGTGCGCCGGTCCGCTCGCCGGTCCGCTCTCATGGTGGGCCCCTCCCTGGAATATGCCCCGCCGAGGGGGCTGCACAGCAGTAGAGCCGATTCCCGTCGTCCGGACAACCGTTCCCCACGAGCCCGGGCCCGGTACGTACGTCACCGGGACCACAGGAACTACGCCGACCGCTTTGCCGTGGCTCATGCCCGCCCGGCCAGGGTGGCCTTGGCGCGCCGGAGCGGTGGCGTGTGCGCGGGGGCACGCGCACGCATCCGCAACGCTTTGCAGCCCGGTCGCCCGGCCGACCGGGCGGCGGTCCCGCGCGTGGTCGGCCGGGTGGTCCGGACCTTCCGGACGCACTGTCCGCACGGCGTCGGTAGGGCCGCCGGCGCGCGTCTACGGACCCTCCACCATCCGGCCGACCGGCGGCACGTACGGCGGGACGGAGGGCGGCGCGGCGATCGGGGTGGCCGGGGCCGGAGGGCGGGGCCCCGACCCCCACCTCGGGGGGGAGTCGTCCGCACGGCCCCCGCAGACCTCGGCACGCCCGCACACACCTTCGACGGAATGCGCAATTCCCCTGGTGATGCAAGGGAATTGGCGCATAATCGTCGACATGCGGCTCGAAGCATCCCTGTTGCCGCGCCTGGTCACGCATGCAATGGGGGGCATCGTGCCGATGGGGGAATCCAGGGCGTCCGGCGCGGCCGGACCAGCCGGAACACTGCTGACCACGTCCGCCGAGCTGTCCGTCCTGCTCACCGCCGTGCGACGGGGCCGGGTCCTCACCGTCACTGGCCGGTTCCGCGAACCGCGGAGCCTGCTGGTCCGGGACATCGCCCGCAGGCTCGCCTCGAACTTCTGTGACGGATCCGCCGTCATCGCCGTCCGCCGCGACGGGAGCGTCCGCGAACTGGTGGACGCCCTGGGCTGCCTGCCCGGCATGCCCTTCCTCCCCTGCGGCACGGCGAACGCCGCCTCGTGGCTCGCGGAGCGCGACATGCTCCTCGTCCTGGACGACTGCGACCGACTGGCCCCGCGGACGCTGGAGTGGCTGCGGGCCCTCCTCATCGTCGCGCCCGGGCTGCGCGTACTGGCCGCCGGACGCAGCCCGCTCGCCGTCGGCCAGGGCCGGGTGCACCGGCTCTGACGGGCCGGCCACGTTCAGCCGGGCGGCCTGCCCGCCGGCTGTGTCGGGGGCGTGCGGTGGAGGCGTCGTATCCGGCGCCCGGCCGACCCTCGGCGCGTCCGCGCCACACGCGCGGTACACCCGTGTCACACGCGCGGTACACCCGTGTCACACGAGCGGTACACCCGTGCCACGCGGCCGCCACAGCACTGCCACGGCACTGACATGCCGGGTCCATTGAGTGCGGCGACTTCGGCTCCTAGGGTCTGACCTGCGGGTTTCGGGGGCGGCTGCGGCCTGCCCCGAGCCCGGTACGTACGTCACCCTGCCCCGCACGTACAGGAGACCCTCGTGAGCGAGCACCCCAGCACGCCCCGCGCCGGCGCGGTCGCACGGCGCGGCTTCATCGCCGGCGCGGCTGCCGTCGCCGCCTCGGCAGCGGCCCCGATCGGCCTCGCGCAGGCCGCCCCGGTCGCTTCCGGGACGTCCGCCGCCCGGCCGAACATCCTGCTGATCGTCACCGACGACCATCCCAAGCACACCGAGTGGGCGCTCCCGAACACCATCGCCTGGCTCGGCGGGCAGGGCGTCACCTTCACCCACGGCCACTCGGCGACCCCGCTGTGCGCGCCGTCGCGCTCGTCCGTGTTCTCCGGCAAGCACGCCCACCACCACGGCGTCCGCAACAACGCGGCCTCGCACGGTCTGGACCAGTCCACCACCGTGCAGCGCCACCTGAAACAGGCGGGATACCGCACGGGATTGTTCGGCAAATACCTCAACTCCTGGGCGCTGGCGGACAACCCGCCGCACTTCGAGGAGTGGGCCCTGCTGCAGCCCGGCTACAACGACGCGCGCTGGAACGTCGACGGCGCCGTGCGACAGATCGACGGCTACACCACCAACATCGTCCGCGACAAGACCCTCGACTTCATCGACAAGGCCGCCACCGACAACCGCCCGTGGTTCGCGTACGTGACCCCCTACGCCTCCCACGCGCCGAACGTCCCGGCGCCCAAGTACGCGCAGACGCCGGTACCCACGTGGAACGGTCGCCCCTCCGTCCCGGAGGCGGACCGCTCCGACAAACCGCCGTACATCCGCGACGCCACCGGCACCCTCGACGACGCGAGGGAGCTGCGCACGCGCCAGCTGCGCAGCCTGCTGTCCGTGGACGACGCCGTGCGGGCGATCCGTGACCGGCTGGCGGCGACCGGGCAGTTGGCGAACACGCTCGTCATCTTCACCGGGGACAACGGCTACACCTGGGCCGATCACGGCTGGCTGAAGAAGTCCGTGCCCTACTCCCCCGCCCACGAGGTGCCGTTCTACCTGTCGTGGCCGGCCGGGGGCCTGGACTCCGGGACCACCGACGGCCGGATCGTCGCCAACATCGACATCGCGCCGACGATCCTGGACGCCGCGGGGATCGCGCGGCCGGCCGACCAGGACGGCCAGTCCCTGCTCGGTACCGCCTCCCGCGACCACCTGCTGGTCCAGTGGTGGAAGCAGGGCGCTGGCGGGACCGGGCCCAAGACCTGGGCGTCGTACGTGGCGAAGGACAAGCAGTACACCGAGTACTACGACCTGCACACCGACTCCACCGGCGCGGTGTCCGGCACCGGCCAGGTCACCTTCCGCGAGTACTACGACCTGGCCGCCGACCCCCACCAGCTGCGGAACCTGCTCCACCAGGCCACCCCGCAGCAGGAACAGGCCCTCGGGATACCAGCGTTGGCGGCCCGGCTGGCCGCCGACCGCGCGAGCTGAGGGCGGGCCGGGCGTCACCGGTGTCCGGACGCCGGTGACGCCGGTGACGCCGGTGACGCCGGTGACGCCGGTGACGCCGGTGACGCCGGTGCGAGCGCCGCCCGGCCCCCGCTGATTCCCGTACGCCCCACCCAGGAGAGACCGGACCCATGCCGCCGAAGCCCTGCTGCACCCCCGCCCGGGAAGCCGCCGTCACCGTCCCGGCGCCGGTACCGCCCCCGCCCCGGCCGCGCGCGGATCCGGTGGCCGGACGGGCCGCGCGCGGTCTCCTCGACCTCCGGGGCGGCCGCTTCCTGATGGGGACCGAGGACCCGGACGGGTTCCCGGCGGACGGCGAGGGGCCCGTCCGGGAGGCGGTGGTCGGGGCGTTCCGCATCGCCCCGACCACCGTCACCAACGCGCAGTTCGCCGCGTTCGTGCAGGCCACCGGGCACGTCACCGAGGCCGAGTCGTTCGGCTTCAGCTTCGTCTTCGCGGGCTTCCTCGCCGCCGAACTCGCCTCGGCGTCCCCGGCGGTGGCGGGAACCCCCTGGTGGCGAGCGGTGGCCGGGGCCGACTGGCGCCGCCCGGAAGGGCCCGGCACGTCGTTCGCCGCGCGGCAGGACCACCCCGTGACCCACGTGTCCTGGAACGACGCGCAGGCGTACTGCGCCTGGTCCGGTACCCGGCTGCCCACCGAGACCGAGTGGGAGTACGCGGCACGCGGCGGTCTGGAGCGGCGGCGCTATCCGTGGGGCGACGAACTCCGCCCGGACGGCCGGTACATGTGCAACATCTGGAACGGCGACTTCCCCCGACACAACACCCGGGCGGACGGCTGGGCGGGCACCGCGCCGGCCAAGTCCTTCCGGCCCAACGGCTACGGGCTCTACAACACGGTCGGCAACGTGTGGGAGTGGTGCGCCGACCGGTTCGCCCCGGCCGGCCCCGAGCGGTCGATGCGCGGCGGTTCCCACATGTGCCACGACTCGTACTGCAACCGCTACCGCGTCGCGGCCCGCACCCGCAACACCCCCGACAGTTCCTCGGGCAACATCGGCTTCCGGGTGGCGGCCGCCCCGACGGCCTAAGCCGCAGGTAGGGGGTGCCTTGATACCTCGGACCGATTGACGCCTACCAGGGGTCGAACGCCATGATCGTGGGGTCGGCTCGACCATGGACGGGGGCGGTTGCGCATGTGGGGGAAATGGATCGGTTGCAGGGTGCCGGTGGCGTCGCGGGAGCGGTTCGGGTCCGGTCAGCGTGCCTGGGCGGCGATCGGTGACGCCGAGGGCCTGGTGGGGCAGGTGGGCGGCTGGGACGGGGAGAGAGGGCACGCCAGGATCATGGGACTGTGGAGCGGATCCGAGTCCTACGGCCGCTTCATGCGTGAGCGGCACGACGAGGTGTTCGCCCTGACCGGCCAGGAGGGCTCCTTCACCGCGGTGGAAACCGCCGCTGGTGAGAACGTCCTCGACCTGGCCGGCGAGACGGCGGACCTGCCCGGGGCCTTGGCGGGCGCGGAGCTGCTGCGGGTCGCGGATTGCCGAGTGCTGCCGGGTCGCGCGGAGCACTTCCTCGCCGTACAACGCCGCGTGTGGGGGCCCGGTATGGCGGCGGCGGGCGGCATGCGGGCGGGGGTGGTCATCCGGCTCGCCCCGGACCGCTACCTGGTCACCACCCTCTGGTCGAGCCGTGCCGCTCACGACCGGTACCGCACGGAGCACTTCCCGGCCCTCCACGCCCGTGCCGGGCTCCCGGAGGACCTTCGCTCGACGACCGGTCACCTCATACCCCTGGAGCGGGACTGGTCCGTCGTGGCCGACGTGTCAGCCGGCGCGGGCACGGGCTGATGTGCCGGGGGCCCGGCAGGTGGGGCGGGCGCCCGGCCTGTGCCGGGGGCCCCGGCAGGTGGGGCGGGCGCCCGGCCCGGGGCGCGGGCGCACCGACGCGCTCGCCCGGAGGCCGCGTTGCCAGGGTGCGGGGTGCGGGGTGCGGGGTGCGGGGTCAGCGTTGCCAGGGTGCGGGCTGCCATTCCTCAGCGGGCAGTCCGAGGATCACCTCGTCGACGAAGGCACCGCTCACCCAGGCGGAGCGGCGTAGCGTCCCCTCCAGGGCGAAACCGGCCCGTCGGGCGGCGCCGATCATCGCCGCGTTGTCGGCGAGGGTGTCCACCTGGAGCCGGTGCAGACCGCGCACGGTGAACCCGTACTGGCAGAGCAACTGCACGACCTCTGCGCCGAAGCCCCGGCCGCGGCTGCCCGGGCGCAGCGAGATGCCGAGGTGGGCGCCGCGGTTGTGGGTGTCGATGCCCCACAGGAGGGCCTCGCCCGCCAGTTCCCCGGAGGCCAGGTCGACTGCGGAGAACACCACCGCGTCGTCGGCGGGCGCGGCCGGTTCGTACGGGGAGTGGCCGCCGCCGGCGCTCAGTGGACGCCAGGGTCGGGAGTCGGCGCGCGAGCGGGTGGCGACGTCCTCGTAGAGCTCGGAGTGGAGCACGGGTACGTCTTCGGGGAGCCGGGCGCGCAGCCCGGTCAGCTTTCCTCGGATCACCCGGCCTTCCTAGCCGTAGCGCCCGCCCGCCCACAACCGGGTTTCCGCGGAGGTACGCGGGTACGGGCCCGCCCCGGCCGGGCGTGCTGCCGGCCGGGGCGGACCCGTCTGCGGTGGTCCCGGGGTGAGCCGGGGTCCTGGCTCAGCCCAGGATCGCGAGCGCCTGCTTCAGGGTCTCGGACGGCCGCATGATCGCGGCGGCCTTGGCCGCGTCGGGCTGGAAGTACCCGCCGATGTCGGCCGGGGAGCCCTGGACGGCGATGAGCTCGTCGACGATGGTCTGCTCCTGCTCGGCCAGCGTCTTGGCGAGGGCGCCGAACGCGGCGGCCAGCTCGGCGTCGTCGGTCTGCTTGGCCAGCTCCTGCGCCCAGTACAGGGCGAGGTAGAAGTGGCTGCCGCGGTTGTCGATGCCGCCCAGCTTGCGGCTCGGCGACTTGTCCTCGTTGAGGAACGTGCCGGTGGCGCGGTCCAGGGTGTCGGCCAGCACCTGGGCGCGGGCGTTGCCGGTGGTGGTCGCGAGGTGCTCGAAGGAGACGGCCAGCGCGAGGAACTCACCCAGGGAGTCCCAGCGCAGGTAGTTCTCCTTGACGAGCTGCTGGACGTGCTTCGGCGCGGAGCCGCCGGCGCCGGTCTCGAAGAGGCCGCCGCCGTTCATCAGCGGGACGACCGACAGCATCTTGGCGCTGGTGCCCAGCTCCAGGATCGGGAAGAGGTCGGTCAGGTAGTCGCGCAGCACGTTGCCGGTGACGGAGATGGTGTCCTCGCCGCGGCGGATGCGCTCCAGGGAGTACGCGGTGGCCTCGACCGGGGAGAGGATCTCGATGGTGAGACCGTCGGTGTCGTGGTCGGCGAGGTACGTCTTGACCTTGGTGATCAGCTGCGCGTCGTGCGCGCGGCCCTCGTCCAGCCAGAACACGGCCGGGACGCCGGTGGCGCGGGCGCGGGTGACGGCGAGCTTGACCCAGTCCTGGATCGGCGCGTCCTTGGTCTGGCAGGCGCGGAAGATGTCGCCCTTGGCGACCTCCTGCTCCAGGACCGTGTTGCCGGCGGCGTCGACGAGACGGACGGTGCCCGCGGCGGCGAGCTCGAAGGTCTTGTCGTGGCTGCCGTACTCCTCGGCCTTCTGGGCCATGAGGCCGACGTTCGGCACCGAACCCATCGTGGACGGGTCGTAGGCGCCGTGGGCGCGGCAGTCGTCGACGACGGCCTGGTAGACACCGGCGTAGCTGCTGTCCGGGAGGACCGCGAGGGTGTCGGCCTCGGCACCGTCGGGGCCCCACATGTGGCCGGAGGTGCGGATCATCGCCGGCATCGAGGCGTCGACGATGACGTCGGACGGGACGTGCAGGTTGGTGATGCCCTTGTCGGAGTCGACCATGGCGAGGGCCGGGCCCTCGGCGATCTCGGCGTCGATCGAGGCCTTGATCGCGTCACCGTCGGGCAGCGCCGCCAGGCCGTTGAGGACGGCGCCGAGGCCGTCGTTCGGGGAGAGGCCGGCGGCGGCGAGGGTCTCGCCGTAGCGCGCGAAGGTCTTCGGGAGGAAGGCGCGGACCACGTGACCGAAGATGATCGGGTCGGAGACCTTCATCATCGTGGCCTTGAGGTGCACGGAGAACAGGACGTCCTCGGCCTTGGCCCGCTCGATCTGGTCGTTGAGGAAGGTGCGCAGGGCGTCGACGTGCAGGACGGAGGCGTCCACGACCTCACCGGCGAGGACCGGTACGGACTCGCGCAGCACGGTGGTGGTGCCGTCGGCGGCGACGTGCTCGATGCGCAGGGTGCCGTTCTCGGCGATCACGGTGGACTTCTCGGTGGAGCGGAAGTCGTTCTCGCCCATCGTGGCGACGTTCGTCTTCGACTCGGAGGTCCAGGCGCCCATGCGGTGCGGGTGCGCCTTGGCGTAGTTCTTCACGGAGGCGGGGGCGCGGCGGTCGGAGTTGCCCTCGCGCAGGACCGGGTTGACGGCGCTGCCCTTGACCTTGTCGTAGCGGGCGCGGATCTCGCGCTCCTCGTCGGTCTTCGGGTCGTCCGGGTAGGCCGGGAGGGCGTAGCCCTGGGCCTGGAGCTCGGCGACCGCGGCCTTCAGCTGCGGGATCGAGGCCGAGATGTTGGGAAGCTTGATGATGTTGGCTTCGGGGGTCTTCGCCAGTTCGCCGAGCTCGGCGAGGGCGTCGGCGATCCGCTGGCTCTCCTCGAGGTACTCGGGGAAGCTGGCGATGATCCGACCGGCCAGGGAGATGTCACGGGTCTCGACATTCACACCGGCCGTCGACGCGTACGCCTGGATCACAGGCAGGAACGAATACGTCGCGAGGGCCGGGGCCTCGTCAGTGTGCGTGTAGATGATGGTCGAGTCAGTCACCGGATGCTCCGCTCCACAGTCTGCGTCTCTCGTCTGCAACATTGCTCGACATCAAGATATCTCGTGATCGGGTCGACCTGGACAGCCCCCTGCCCCAAGTCGGACGAGACGCGTGTCACCTTCGGACGAACGACGAAGGCGCCGCCGTCGACCGTGTCCGGTCGGCGGCGGCGCCGGGAGGGTCGGAAGGGAATACGGCCAGGGTGTAGATCCAGGTGATGACCGGGTAGCTCCCCAGCGCGAAGTCGATGACCGTCAGGACGATCACGACGGGGATGGTGCACAGGACGAACATCCAGTATTCCTGGCGGCGCGATCGGCCGTTGAAGTCCGCGTAGCGCTTGATGACGTCGACGTAGTAGTTCACGAGTCCCCCCTAAGGACGGCATCGACGGCCCGGCCCACCGGAAGGGGTCGGGCCGGATTCACGCCTTCGACCCGCCGCGCCCAAGCCATTTTCGGGGGCCAAGAACGGGCCACCACCCCGAATCCTGAGGGGAGTTGGGACGTCGGCCGACGGCCGGGGCCGTTGATGCGGGGGTGACCGCGGTGCCGGTCAGCCGATGTGGAAGGGGTCCCCGTAAACCTTCCAGTCGAGCGGGGTGTTGAGGTTCAGGTTGCCCTTCTTCAGGAAGACCCGCTGGGCGGTGTCGACGCGGCTGGTGTCGCTGTGCGCCTCCTCCTGCTTCATGGCCCAGACGCGGGCGTCGAGGAAGGCGTTGAGCCAGGTCGTCTCGTTGCCGCCCTGGGCCGGGGGCTTGGCCTTGGTCAGGGCGCGCTTGCGGATGTTGCGGAAGCTGGTGGAGTCGGTCCCGTCGCCGTGCATGACGATGGCGTCGTAGTAGATGAACTGGCCGAGGGTGCCCACACCGTCCGTCTTGCCTTGTTTGACGGACGGGTTGAAGTAGACCCGGTCCCGCTCGTGGTCCTGGGCCTTCTTGAACTCGGCGTCCTGGGCCGCCTTGGCCCAGTCCCCGGTGAAGTTCGGGTCGAGGCCCGCGTGCGAGTCGCTGCCGTCGACGGCGCGCAGGGCCGGCAGGTACCTGGCGAGCACATTGCCCGGCTTGACCTGCGTGTAGTACTCGACGAGGTCGAGCATGTCGCCGGTGCCGGAACAGAAGCCGATGATCCCGGCGGTGTAGCCGCGGCCGTCGCCTATGTCCTCGATGTACTTGTACTGCGCCTTCCAGTCCAGCGAGGAGTTCTCCGCGCTGGAGACGATCCGCATGGCGATGTCCTTCTTCGCCGGGTCGTCCAGCCCCGTGGGGGCGGCCGCGACGGTCGCCGCGGGAGCGGGCGCCGGGGCCGGGGCCGCCGTGGCGTGCGCCGCGAGCGGGGCGGCGAGCAGGGCCGCGCCGAGCAGGGCGCCGATCGTCATCGTCTTGCGGTGAGGGGTGAACACAAGGCCTCCGTAAGGTGGTTGAGGCTTCCCGATTCCGTTAGGAAACTTTCCTACCAGACATCGCGGGGCGGGAACACCCCTCGCGAGGCATCCGCGGAAGAAACCAATCCGCACGCGCCCCGGCTCCGAAGTCCTCCATGACCGCCGCCGTCACCCACCCGGAGGACCCGCCATGACCCGTACGCGACCGCGCCCCGCACGGCACGGGCGGAGGCGACGCGCGTGAGGCAGTCGATCCCCTTCGGCGCCCCGCAGGAACGGTCCGCCCCCGAGCTCCCGGCCCTGATGGAGCTCGTCGCGCGCGGTGACCAGGACGCCTTCGCCTCGCTGTACGACGTGATCGCGGGCCCGGTGCACGGCATCGTCGTCAAGGTGCTGCGGGATCGGGCGCAGTCCGAGGAGGTCGCCCAGGAGGTGTTGATCGAGGTCTGGCGGCAGGCCCCGCGCTACCGGCCGGACAAGGGCGGCGTCATGACCTGGGTGCTGACCATCGCGCACCGCCGCGCCGTGGACCGGGTGCGTTCCGCGCAGGCCGCGACCGCCCGCGAACAGGACACCGCCTCGCGCGAGCACGCCCGCCCGTACGACGAGGTGAGCGAGCAGGTGGAGACCCGCCTCGAGAGCGAGCAGGTACGTCGCTGCGTGCGCGGGCTGACCGACCTCCAGCGCCAGGCCGTCAACCTCGCCTACTACGGCGGCCTGACCTACCGCGAGGTCGCCGAAACGCTGAACACCCCGCTGCCCACGGTCAAGACGCGGCTGCGCGACGGACTGATCCGGCTGCGCGACTGCATGGGGGTCACGGCATGAGCCGCGCCGGCACCGACACCGACCAACTCCACGCGCTCTCCGGGGCCTACGCCCTGAACGCGCTCGACCCCGGCGAACGGGACGCCTTCGAACGGCACTTGGAGCGCTGCGCCCTGTGCACCCAGGACGTACGGGAGTTCTCCGCGACGGCGGCCCGGCTTGGTTCCGCCGTCGCCCTGCCCGCCCCGCCCGGGATGCGGCGCACGGTCCTCGCCCGGATCGACGGGGTGCGCCAGCAACCCCCGGCGCGACGGGGCATCGTGGCGCTGCGGCGCCGGGCCCTGCCGCTGGCCCTCGCGGCCTGCCTGGCGGGGGCGCTGGCCCTCGGTGGGGCGGCGCTGCGCGAACACGAACAGGCGCAGCGGACGGCGATCGCCCTCCAGGACCTGACGGCGGTGCTCTCCGCCCCGGACGCCCGTACGGTCACCACCCGGCCGGGCTCCGGCGCGACGGGCAAGGTGGTGGTGTCCGCGTCGCGCGACCGGGCGGCCTTCGTCAGTTCCGGGCTGCCCGCCGCTCCGGCGGGTCGGACGTACCAGCTGTGGTTCGCCGACGGGTCGGCGATGCGGCCGGCCGGGCTGGTCCGCGCCGACGGCGCGACCGTACTGACGGGCTCCGTGGGGCAGGCGACGGCGGTCGGTCTGACCCTGGAGCCGTCGGGCGGCTCGCGGCAGCCGACCGGCGAGCCGCTGATGCTGCTGGCCCTGGGTGGCTGAACCGTACGAGGCCGGGGGGCCGGCCCGGGACAGCGACCCGTGGCCGGCCCCCGGGTCGGGCGGCTCCGGGTCGGGCGGGGTCCGTCAGAGCCAGCCGTTGCGCCGGAAACCGCGGTGGATGACGAAGCAGGCGACCGCCATGACGCCGAGGACGAGCGGGTAGCCGTAGGTCCAGCGCAGCTCGGGCATGTGGTCGAAGTTCATGCCGTAGACCCCGCAGACCATGGTGGGGACGGCGACGATCGCCGCCCACGCGGTGATCTTGCGCATGTCCTCGTTCTGGGCGACCGTCACCTGGGCGAGGTGTGCCTGCAGGATGGAGTCCAGGAGGCCGTCGTAGGCGCCGATCTGTTCGGTGGCGCGCGTCAGGTGGTCGGCCACGTCGCGGAAGTACGCGCGGATATCCGGCGGGATGACCGGTATCGGCTGCGTGGCCAGCTGTTCGAGTGGCCGGCCCAACGGGGCCACCGCGCGGCGCAGTTCGAGGAGTTCGCGCTTGAGCTGGTAGATCCGGCCCGCGTCGCCCCGGCCGCCGTGCTCGCTGAACACGGCCGTCTCCACGGCGTCCATGTCGCTCTGCACGGCGTCCGTCACGGCCACGTAGTCGTCGACGACGTGGTCCGCCATGGCGTGCAGGACCGCCGCCGGCCCCTTCGCCAATTGAACGGGCTCGGCTTCGAGCGCCTCGCGGACGGGGCCGAGGGTGCCGCGGCCGCCGTGCCGGATGGTGATGACGAAGTCCGCTCCGACGAAGGCCATCATCTCGCCGGTCTCGACGACCTCACTGGTCGCGGTCAGCTCCTCGTGCTCGACGTAGCGGACCGTCTTGAAGACGGCGAAGAGGGTGTCGTCGTAGCGCTCCACCTTGGGCCGCTGGTGTGCGTTGACGGCGTCCTCGACGGCGAGCGGGTGCAGGCCGAAGAGGGAGGCCAGCCCGGCGAGCTCCTCCTGCGAGGGCTCGTGCAGGCCGATCCACACGAAGCCGTCGCCGGCCTTGCGGACCCGCCGCAGGGCTTCCTCCGCCTCCCCGCAGCCGTCCTGACGGATGCCGTCGAGGTAGACCACGCAGTTGACGACGGCGCTGCCGAGCGGGGAGCGGGCGGGGTGACTGAGGTCGACGGCCCGCCGGTAGCCGCGGCGCACGGCCCGGCGCAGGCTGCTGAACATGGACAACGGCGTACTCCCCTTCGGCGGATCAGCGGCCAGTCTGCCACCGTCACGGCCGGCCGCACCGCCGCCCCGCGTCCGGCGCCCGGCTCCGGACGCCCGACTTCGGACGCCCCGCTCCGGACGCCCCGCTTCGGAACCGGCTTCCGGTGCGTCCCACCGACCCGTGGGCCCGGCCGTCAGCCGCGGTCCACGAAGACGCTGGTGGACTTCACCCGCGCGGTGGCCCGCGCGCCCACCTCCAGGCCCAGTTCCTCAACCGCCTCGCGGGTGAGGAGGGACACGATCCGGTGCGGGCCGGCCTGGATCTCGACCTGGGCGTCGACGGTACCGAGCAGGACACCGGTGACGATGCCGGGGAAGGAATTGCGCACCGAGGTGGAGGCCGCCTCCTCCGCGTCCGTGCCGTCCTGCGCGGCTTCCACGCAGAACGCGGCCAGGTCCGGCCCGTCCACCATGCGCCGGGTTCCCTCACGGCGGGTGGGGAAGCGGTCGGCGTCGGCCCACCGTCGCGCGGTGTCGACGCTGACGCCCAGCAGCCGGGCTGCCTGGCCGATCGTGTAGGACTCCATGCCGGAAGCGTAGGCGGTGTCGCCGGAACGGCTGCGGCGAGCCGGTCGTTCAGGGTCCTGACCGGCCCCGGTGCTGCGGCGGACCGGCCCGAGGCGCGGGCGCTCAGGCGGGCCCGGGCCCGAGCCGGGAGCGGCCGATGGCGACCGTCCGGCGGCCCGGGAGGACGTCCGGCGGCAGCAGGGCTTCCATGGCGGCCTGGGCGACGACCCCCGCGACCGTGGCCAGCGCCGGGGAGTCCAGCTTCCACTGCTGCCAGTACAGCGGGACGTCCAGGGGCGGCGCGGGCTCCAGCGGCACCAGCGCGCCCGTCTCCAGCAGCGGCAGGGCCTGCGGTTCGGGGACCAGGCCCCAGCCGAGGCCGGCGGCGACCGCGTCGCGGAACCCCTCCGAGGTCGGGACCTGGTGCCGGGCGACCGCCGCTCCGGCGACGCCTCCGGTCAGGGCGCGCACGTAGCCGTCCTGGAGCTCGTCGCGCCGGTCGAAGACGATCACCGGCGCCTCCCTCAGGTCCCGCGCCCGGGGTCCCGTCAGGTGGCGGGCGACGAAGTCGGGGCTCGCCACGGGCAGGTAGCGGGCCAGGCCCAGTGCCCGCACGGTGCAGCCCGCGACCGGGTCGGGCGAGGAGGTGACGGCGGCCATCACCTGCCCCTCCCGCAGCAGCGCCGTCGTGTGCCCCTCGTCCTCCCGGTAGAGCTCGAAGCAGACCGGCGGATCCTGCGGCACCCGGGTCAGCGCCGGCAGGAACCAGGTCGCCAGCGAGTCCGCGTTGACGGCGATCGGCAGCCGGACCGGCCCCAGCCCGTCGACCATCCCCATCCCCAGCTCGACGCGGGCGTCCCGTTCCAGCCGAGCCAGCTGCCGGGCGAAACGGATGACCACCTCCCCGGACTCGGTGGGTCGCACGGGCTTCGTCCGCATGAGCAGGACCCGGCCGGTGCGCTGTTCCAGGGCCTTCACGCGCTGGCTGACGGCGGACGGCGTGACGTGCAGGGCCGTGGCCGCCGCGTCGAAAGTGCCCTCGTCGACCACCGCGAGGAGCGTCCGTACCTGTTCGAGGGGAAGTTCGTCCATCACGAACGCTAAGGGTACGTAAAAATCTTTAGCTGTACTGGCGCCACGCCGCTGCCTACCGTCGATCACATGAACCACGGCATCACCACAGCAGCTCTGGCCGGCTTCGGCACCGGCCTCTCCCTCATCGTCGCCATCGGCGCGCAGAACGCCTTCGTCCTGCGCCAAGGCGCGCGCCGACAGGCCGTGTTCCCCGTCGTCGCCATCTGCGCCGTGTCCGACGCCCTCCTGATCACCCTGGGCGTGGCCGGGGTCGGGGCGTTCGTCACCGCGTGGCCGGCCGCCCTGACGGCCGTCGGCATCGCCGGCGGTGCCTTCCTGATCTGCTACGGACTGCTCGCCGCGCGCCGGGTGCTGCGCCCGGACCCGGAAGCGGCCCTGGGCACGGCCGGCGGCGCCACCACCGGGTCGGTCCGCGCGGCCGTGCTGACCTGCCTGGCCATGACCTGGCTCAACCCGCACGTCTACCTGGACACCGTCCTGCTGGTCGGCTCCCTGGCCGCCGAACGCGGCGACCTGCGCTGGGCCTTCGGCACGGGCGCCGTGCTGGCCAGCCTGACCTGGTTCGGGGCGCTCGGCTACGGCGCGCGCCTGCTCAGCCGTACGCTCTCGCGGCCCAAGGCCTGGCGGGTGCTGGACGGACTGGTCGCCGCGACGATGGTCACGATGGGCGGGATGCTGCTCGTCCGGGCCTGACCAGGACCATCGTCCCCGCGGTGGGCGCGGGCCGAGTCGGCGCGGGTCGATGCGCGGATCGTGGCATGCCGCGGGCGGTCGCACGCCACGGATGCGGTAGGTCTGGTGCCGTACCGGTGCGCGGACCCGCCGCGCCCCAAGCGACCCAGGAGCAACCGCCGTGCCCGAGCGTCCACCCGAGACCCCGGTCCCCTCCCCGGCGCCCCGGCGCTCACCCGTGTCCGTCCGAGCCTCCTTCTCGACCTTCCCCTCCCCCCTGCTGGCCGCCACCGGCATCGTGCTGGACGGCCTCGGGAGGGTCCTCGTCCTGACCACCTCCCACCGGGACGACCCGGAACTGCCGGGCGGCGCCGTCGCGGACACCGAGACCCCGGAGCAGGGGCTGGCGCGGGCACTGGAGGAGGAACTGGGGCTGACGGCCCCGGTCGGGCGGCTGCTGGCCGTCGATTCCTGTCCGCCGGGCGCGCTGGGCCGCTCCCTCGTGGCGCACGTGCACCTCGTCGGCCCCCTCACCGATTCCGAGGCCGACGGCCTCGCCCTCCCGGACGGCGAGGTCACCGGGGCCGACTGGCTCACCCCCGAGGAGGCAGCCGCCCGGCTCCCCGCCCGGACCGCGCCCCGGCTGCGCGCCGCGCTGGCCGCCCTGTACTCCGGTTCCTTCGCGCACCTCGCCGACGGCGTTCCCCAACCGGGCTCCCCCGCCGGACTCGACCCGGCCGACCGCGCCGCCCTGGAGCACGCGGGCCGCTTCGACGCGGCCGGGCACCGCGCGTCCCGCCCCAAGGCCCTCACCGCGGCGAACGTCCTGTTCACCGACGGCCGGGGCGGCATCGTCCTCGTCCAGCCCGGCTACGGGGCCCCCGGTCGCTGGCTGCTGCCCGGCGGCGGCGTCGACAGCGACCTCGGCGAAACCCCGAGAGAGGCCGCCGCGCGGGAGGTCCGCGAGGAGATCGGCCTGGACCGCGCCCCCGGCCGGCTCCTCGGCGTCAACTGGTCCCACCGCCCCGGCTACCCCGCCCGGATCCGGTTCCTCTACGACGGCGGCGTCCTCGGCCCCGCCGAACTGGCCGCGATCCGGCTGCCGCCGGACGAGCTCGTCAGGTGGCGGACCGCACGGCGCAAGGAGCTGCGCGGCCTGGTCAAGGGCTCCCTGCGCCGCCAGATCAAGGCCTGCCTCGACGCCCTCGCGGAGGACGCCGGGCCGCTGGAACTCCACGACGGCCGGTGCGTGCACCCGCGCTGACGGGCGGTCGGCGCCCCGCCCCGGGGTCGCTCCGCCCCGGGCCGGCGCTTACGATGCCGACATGCGTACGTGGGCGGGGCGAGCGGCAAGGGCCTTCGGCCCGCGCGCCCGCCTGCTGCTCGTCCTCGCGGTGCTGACCGGCCTCGTCGCCATGCACGGCCTCGGGCCGGCCCCGCTCGCGCCGGCCGCCCACGCCCCGGCCCACGGAGCCCACGGAGCCCTGGGGGCTGCCGGGCACGACACCCCGGCGGCGGACCCGTGCGCCTGCGTCCACGCCGATCCGCAGGGCGGCTCCGGCGGTCACACCGAGCACGCGGACGCCACCTGCGCCGCCCCCGGCACCAGCGGGCCGCCGGTCCTGTCCGAGCCCGCGAGGGCGCCGGGCACGGTCACCCCGGCCCCGGCGGGCCCGTACGGCGTCCTCACGGGCGCGACGGCCTGCGGGCGGGCGCCTCCCTCACTGAGCGAACTCCAACTCCTGCGCGTATAGGGCTGCTCCGGCATGCCCGGCCCCGGGCCGTGTCGTCCCGCGACGACCCCGTCGCCCATGACGACGCCCGGTGGCCGGCGCCGCCGCCCGCGAGCCCCCATCCCCCGCACGCCCTCGCGCGTGCCGCAGCACAGGAGCAGCACCACCATGACCGTTCAGCGTTCCTTGGTCCGCCGTACCTCCACCGTCGTCGCGGCCTCGGCCGCGGCCCTCGTCCTCACCGCCTGCGGCAGTGGCGAGGACGGCGGCGCGGCCCACGGCGGCCACGACTCCACCCCCACCGCCTCCGCGTCCGCGAAGCCTTCCGCGTCCGCGAAGCCCTCCGCCGACGCCGGCTCCGCCACCCGCAAGGGCGGGAACAACGCCGCCGATACGGCCTTCGCCCTCGGGATGATCCCCCACCACCGGCAGGCCCTGGAGATGGCCCGCCTCGCTCCGACCCGCGCCGGTTCGGCCGAGGTGAAGAAGCTCGCCGAAGAGATCGAGAAGGCCCAGGACCCCGAGATCGCGACCCTGTCGGGGTGGCTCGTCGCCTGGGGCGAGCCCGTGCCCGCCGAGGACGCCGGGCACGGCGGTCACGACATGGCCGGGATGATGACGGCCGAGGAGATGGCCGGCCTGACGAAGAGTTCCGGAGCCGCCTTCGACAAGGCGTTCCTGGAGCTGATGGTCAAGCACCACGAGGGCGCCGTGGCCATGGCCCGGACGGAACAGGCCGGCGGCGCGTACGGACCGGCCAAGGAGATGGCCGGGGCCATCGTCGCCTCCCAGAGCGCCGAGATCGCCCGGATGAAGGCGCTCCTCGGCACCGGCTGACCGGCTCGGGCGACGGCGGGCGCGGCCGGTCCACGGGCCGGCCGCGCCCCCCGTTCCCACGGCCGTCGCCGTAGCCCCCGGACGATCAACCGGAGCGCCCGAGGTCGTCGCGCGGGAGGACGGCCTACGGGTTCGGGCAGGTGGGACCGCAGCCGTCCGGAGCTCCGCAGCCCTCCTTGCGGAGGGTCGCCCGGTCCTCGTCGGCCGCCTCCGGCCAGTCCTCCCGCAGCTTCTCCTCCGGCGGGAGCGGCAGCGCCAGGGCGGCGGCGAGCACGTGCATGCCGAAGAGCGGCGGCACGGCGTTGCCGACCTGCTGCGACTTGTCGCCGCCCGACCAGGGGTAGTTCGGCGGGAAGGTCTGAAGGATGCCGGCCTCGGCGATGCGCAGCCGGTCCGGCGCGTGCGGGGTGCCGTCCGGGTGGCGCACGGCGTTGCGGGAGACCTTCCCCGTCACGGTGAACGAGGGCTGCCGGTCGGTGCGGATGCCGCGCTTCTTCGGGTCTCCGCCGCTGCCGTAGTTGGACACGACCTCGAAGGGCGGCCTGCGGCCCGCGGCGCTCCCCTTGCCCGGCCCCAGGACCTCCCCCATCGGCACCCAGGGGCGCAGCGGGTTCCCGGCTCCCGCGATCGCCGCCGCCGACGGTTCGCCCGGGAGGGGGCCCGCAGTCGTCACGTCGTCGGGGCCACCGCGCTGCGGCTTCTGCGGGTTGTAGGTGTGGTGGGTGGCCCCGGGCAGCGGAGGGGTCCCGTGCCGTCCGAGCCGGGCGATCAGAATGGTGCGGCGGCGGGTCTGCGGAACGCCGTACGCCTCGGTGCGCAGGGTCTCGACCTCGGCGACCTCGTAGAGGACCTTCGTCCCGTCCGGGTGGGGCAGGCCCGTTTCCAGGGCTTCCCGGTAGACCTGCCACAGGGCTTCGACCGCCGGGACCTGCTCCAGGACGATCACGTCGAACGGTCGCCCCGCCCGGTTCGGGGAACCGAGGGCAGCGATCGCGTACCGGAGGGGCTCCAGGACCAGCGCGGTCCTCGGGTCGTCGCCCAGCTCCGTCAGCCGGCCGTCGATCTCCTCCTCGGGAACGCCCCGCACCAGCGCGTGAATGACCTGCTTGACCTCGTCCAGCGCCTTGCGACCCGCGCCGCTGCCGGCCACCGAGTAGGTCTGGCACGGCGGCCCGCCGGCCAGCACGTTCAGCCCTGCGGGGAGGTCCTCGAACCGCTCCCGACGCACCGCGCCGACGTCCGCGTGCCAGGTCCGGAGCCCGGCGCGGTACCGCGTCTCGCAGGCGTCCTTGTCCCACTCGATCCCGAGCGAGGGCACGTCCAGCAGGTGCGCGGCCACGTCGAGGCCACCCGGACCGGCGAAAAGGTCCAAAATGTACGGATTCTCAAGGAATCCGGTGACTGCGTCCGTGCTGGTCATGTGGCGAAAGCTTAGCCTGCGGCCACCCGTGCGACCGACGTGATCCGCCGGACCACCGGAGCACCGAACCACCCACGACGGCGACTTGGGAGCGGATCGCTCCCCCGCGCACACCGGTCGACCCGCCGGTCCCGGAAATGCGTCAGGACCATCGCGAGATGGCCCTGAGCTTCAACATGTCCGACATCACTGTCGGGACGACAGGATTTGAACCTGCGACCCCTTGACCCCCAGTCAAGTGCGCTACCAAGCTGCGCCACGTCCCGATGCCCGTTGACCTGGGGGTTTCCCCGGGTTGAACTGGCAGGAGAACAATACCGCACTTCTCGGGGTGCTCGCGCGCACCTTGTCCGACGGCGCCGGATCCGACGGATCGAACCGGGCGGGTTTGACCTCAACCATAGTTGAGGTAAGAGGTTTCCTGCATGACACGGGCAACCGCGGACACGGGGTTCCGCCACGAAGACCTGGGCGCGCTCATCGCCCTCATGACGGGGGCCGAGAAGCACGGCCCCGCCGCCACCTCCACGCTCGACGTGTTGTGGGTGCTCTACGACCGGGTGCTGCGCGTCCGACCCGACCGGGCCGAGGAGCCGGGGCGGGACCGGTTCCTGCTCTCCAAGGGGCACGGACCGATGGCCTACTACGCCGTGCTCGCCGCCAAGGGGTTCTTCCCCGTCGAGTGGCTGAGCGGCTTCGGGTCGTACGACTCGCCGCTGGGACACCACCCGGACCGCACCCTGGTACCCGGTGTGGAGATCGGCAGCGGCTCACTGGGGCACGGGCTGCCGCTGGCCGTGGGCAGCGCGCTCGGCCTGCGGGCGCAGGGGCTGGACGACCCGGCGGTGTGGGTGTTGATCGGGGACGCCGAGCTCGACGAGGGCAGCAATCACGAGGCCCTCGCGTACGCCGGCTCGGCCGGGCTGGAGCGGCTGCACACGGTGGTGATCGACAACGACTCGGCGACCCACGGCTGGCGCGGCGGGATCGCCTCCCGCTTCGAGGCGGCGGGCTGGTCCGCGGTGACCGTCGACGGACGCGACCACGCGGCGCTGCACGCCGCCTTCACCGCACCGCACCCGGGCCGGCCGCACGCGGTCGTCGCCCGCGTCGAGAAGAAGTTCTGAGGGAGGGGACGTCATGGACACCATGCGGGAACGGTTCATCTCGGTCACGTCGAAGCTGCTGGAGGAGGACCCCCGGCTCGCGCTCGTGCTCGCCGAGATCACCATGGACGGGTTCCGGCCGGCGCAGCGGCGCCACCCCGACCGGGTGATCAACGTCGGGATCCGGGAGCAGTTGTTGATCGGGGTGGGCGGCGGGCTGGCCCTGACGGGGCTGCGGCCGGTCGTGCACACCTTCGCCAGTTTCCTCGTGGAGCGGCCCTTCGAGCAGGTCAAGCTGGACTTCGGGCACCAGGGCACGGGCGGCGTCCTCGTCAGCTCCTCCGGCAGCTACGACTGGCCGGCCGGCGGGTTCACCCACATGGCGCCGGGGGACGTGGCCCTGTTGGACACCCTCGACGGCTGGACCGTGCACGTGCCCGGTCATCCGGACGAGGCCGAGGCGTTGCTGCGGCACGCGAGCGCCGCCGGGGACGACAAGGTGTACGTCCGGCTGTCCCAGCAGTCGAACAAGGTCCCGCGCAGGCCGGCCGGCCTGCGCTTCGCGACCGTGCGCGAGGGGCGGTCCGGGGTCGTCGTCGCAGTCGGGCCGCTCCTGGACAACGTCCTCGCCGCGACCGAGGGGCTCGACGTCACCGTGCTGTACGCCGCCACGGTCCGGCCGTTCGACGACGCGGCCCTGCGCGCCGCCGTCGGGCGTGCCGGGTCGGACGTGGTCCTCGTCGAGCCGTACTTGGCGGGCACCTCGGCGACGGCGGCCGGGGCCGCCCTCATCGACGTCCCGCACCGCGTCCTGCCCCTCGGGGTCGGGCGCGCCGAGCTCCGTCGGTACGGGACGATGGACGAGCACGTCGCCGCGCACGGACTCGACGCCGGCTCGCTGCGGCAGCGGATCACCGGCTTCCTCCGCTGAGCGCCGGGAGTGGGCGCCCGGGATGGGCGTCCGGTCAGCCGCCGCCCAGTTCGGGGTGGGCGGCGGCGAGTCCCTTCGGGGCCGCCTGCCGCCAGGAGTCGACCAGGATCCGGCGCAGCTCCCCGGCGTCCGCCACGGCGGCGAGCCGGACCCGCAGCCAGGCGTAGTGGTCGTCGTGGCCCTCGCGCAGGAAGAACTTCTCCGGCTCGGCGGCGATGAGCTCGGCCCGGTCCTGCTGGGGGCACTTCACCCCGATCGAGGTGTCGTCGTCCGCGAGGGAGACGAAGATCTTCCCGCCCACCCGGAAGGTCGGCATGCCCCAGGCGAGCTTCTCGCTGCTGTCGGGCAGCGACAGCGCGATCGTCCTGACGTCCTGCGCGGTCGTGGCCATGACGGCGCCCCTTTCCTTCGGGTGTACCGGGTTCGCTCCCCGTGCCAAGGGGCCGGTGACGGTCCTCGTTCCCCACCATCCGCGTCGGCGCGCGTCACGCCCGACGGTCCTCCCGGGCGTGCAGCACGTCCAGCAGTTCCGCGGCCAGGGCCTTCACCGTGGCCAGGCCCTGGGTGCCCCACCGGCGCGGCACCCGGTCCACCGCGCAGACCGTTCCCAGCACGATGCCCTGCCGGTCCGTGAGGGGCGCGCCGACGTAGGACCGCACCCCGCTCCCGTCCACCACGGCGTTGCCCGCGAAGCGGGCGAAGTCCCGTACGTCCTCCAGGACCAGCGCCCTGCGCCGCACCACCACGTGCGGGCAGTAGCCGTGGTCCCGGGCGAGCACCCGCGCCGGGTAGCCGTCACCGGCGGCGTCCGGGTCGTGGTGGAGTCCGGCGAAGAACTGTCGTTCCTCTCCTACGAAGTTGACCCCGGCGTGCGGGGTCTCCAGGGTCTGCGCGACGTGTCGGGCGAAGGCGTCGAGCTCCGGGTCGGCCCGCTCCCCCCAACCCATCTCCCGCAGCCGGACGGCGCGCGCGGGTGCCTCCCGGTCCACCGGGGTGAGCAGCAGGTGGCCGGTCGATTCGTGGTACGTCATGGCGGTTCCCCCCGAGTGCGGTCACGTGGCCGGCGGGGCCGGCGCGGGTTCCCGGCCGACCGTCCTCGCCGTGGTCAGCAGGTGGTGGACGAGCCCGGCCAGTACCGCGGTCGCCGAGCCGGTCAGTCGTGCGTCGCACCGGACGACCGGCACCTCCGGCGCGAGCCCCAGCGCGTCGCGGACCTCCGCCACCGGGTAGGGACGGGTCCCGTCGAACTCGTTGACGGCGACGACGAAGCGGATGCCGCGCTTCTCGAAGAAGTCCACGGCGGGGAAGCAGTCCGCGAGCCGGCGGGTGTCGGCGATCACCACCGCCCCCAGGGCTCCCGCGCACAACTCCTCCCAGAGGAACCAGAACCGTTGCTGGCCGGGCGTGCCGAAGAGGTAGAGGACGGGGCCGTCGTCCAGGGTGATCCGTCCGAAGTCGAGGGCGACCGTCGTCGACTCCTTCGTCGCGGTTCCCGCCGCCGTCGCGGCCGGGTCGGCCGCCTCGTCGAGCCCGCTCAGCAGTTCCTCCGTACGCAGCGGTTCGATCTCGCTGACCGCGCCCACGAAGGTGGTCTTGCCCGCGCCGAACCCGCCGGCGACCAGGATCTTCAGGGTCGCCGGTCGGGCTCCGTCCCGGTGGTCAGAGGCGTCGGCGCAGGCCATCGAGCACCGCCCTCAGCAGGGTCCGGTCGTCGGCCGCCCACACGGGATCCGCGCCCGGGAAGCGCGGCGCCCGCGTGCTCACGGCCCCCTGTTCCACCAGGTCGGCCAGCAGCACCTTCACCACCACGGCCGGCAGCCGCAGTTGCCCCGCCACCTCGGCGACCGTCACCGCCGCCGCGCCCGCGCAGATCCGCAGGGCGAGGGCGTGCTCGGGACCCAGCGGCGCCCTCGGCCGTACCCCGGTCGCGGTGACCAGCGACAGCAGGTCGAGCGGCACGGCGGGCCGGGTGCGGCCCCCGCTCGCCGTGTACGGGCGCGTCACCCGGCCCGCGGAATCGTCCAGCCAGGGGGTGTCCCGGGGTGTTCCCCCCGCGTACGCGGCCCTCATCGCTCCGGCTCGGCGACGGGCCGGCGCGGCGGGGCGTCCAGGTACGGTCGTACGCTCTTGACCAGCATCGCCATCTCGTAGCCGAGGACGCCCGCGTCGGCCTCGCGGTCCGCGAGGACGGCCAGGCAGGTGCCGGATCCGGCCGCCGAGACGAAGAGCAGGGCGGAGTCGAGTTCGACCACCACCTGACGGACCTCCGCCCCCTCCGCGAAGCGGGATCCGGCGCTGCGGCCCAGCGAGTACAGGCCGGAGGCCAGCGCGGCCATCTGATCGGCGCTGTCGGCGTCGAAGCCGTGCGCGCAGGTGGCGAGCCCGTCCGCGGTGAGCAGGACCGCGCTGCGGGTGTACGGGACCCGTTGCACGAGGCCGCCGAGCAACCAGTCGAGGTCCGAGAGGCTGCTGCTGGTCTTCATCGCCGGTTCGCCGCCCATGGGGGTGCGCTCCTCGCTGTGGTGGGGGGTCCGGGACGGGGCGGGGCTCATGCCTGCCGCTCCGCCGGCTCCGACTGGGCGAGGCCGAAGCCCCGTTGGAAGGCGGCCATCAGGCCCGGATCGTGCAGGGGCTGCTCCGTCGGCGCCGGCCGGGGGGCAGGGGCTTCGCGCAGCTCGGGTACCAGGTGCTGCTGGGCGCGGCGCCGGGGCAGGGACGGCCGGTCCGTCCCCGCGCGGGCGGCGGGCACGAGGGGCTCGGCCACGGGCTCCGCGAACTCGGGGGCCGCGCCGCGATCGGCGCGGTACCGGGGATCCGGTACGTGGCCCGGCCCCTCCGCCGGCACCCGTCGCGGGGGCGTCCGGGTCCGGGTCCGCTCGGCTTCGTCCGGTGCGCGCTCCGGCTGCCAGGGGTCGGGCACGGTGACCCGTACGGGTTCCAGGGGCGGGACGCCGCTCGCACCGGTGCCCCACGAGCCGGCCCGCGAGCCGGCCCCGAGGTCGGCGGCGCTCGGCGCCTGCGCGCCCAGCAGGCCCTGGGGCAGGACGAGCACGGCGAGCACGCCGCCGTAGATGTTGGACTTGAGCTCCACGGCGATCCCGTGCCGCCGGGCCAGCGCCGAGACCACGAACAGGCCGATCCGTCCGTCGGCCAGCAGGTGTTGGACGCTGATCTGATCGGGGTCGCCCAGCAGGGCGTTCATCCGGTGCTGTTCCTCGGGGGGCATGCCCAGTCCGCGGTCCTCGACCTCGACCGCGATCCCGGAGGTGACCCGCTCGGCCCGGACGACCACGTCGGTGTCGGGCGGGGAGAACACCGTGGCGTTCTCGACGAGTTCGGCCAGCAGGTGGACCACGTCGGCGACGGCGTGGCCGCGCACGGTGCCGCCCGCCGGGGGCACCACCTTGACCCGGGTGTACTGCTCGACCTCCGCGACGGAGGAGCGCAGCACCTCGCTCAGGTCGATCGGCCGGGTCCATTGGCGCCGGGAGGCGGCCCCGCCGAGTACGGCGAGGTTTTCGGCGTGCCGGCGGATCCGGGTGGCGAGGTGGTCGACGTGGAAGAGCTCCCGCAGCAGGTCCGGGTCCTCGACGGTGTCCTCCAGGCCGTCGAGCAGGGAGATCTCGCGGTGCACCAGCGACTGGAGCCGTCGCGCGAGGTTGACGAAGACCTCGACCTTGCGGTCGCTGTCGGTCGGTGCGGGCGGGGTGGCGAGCCGTACGAGGGTGGTGCGGGCCTGCTCCCGGGCGCCGCGCAGCTCCTGGGCGAGGAGCCAGAACTCGTCGACGCCGGCGGGATCGGGGGCCGCGGGCGGTCCGCTCGGGCCGCCGCGCACGGGGCGGGGCGGGGTCTCCCCCCGTTCCAGGCGCTCGGCGTCCGCCCGCAGTTCCTGGCGGCCGCGCACGCTGGAGCGCCGCAGTGCCTCGCAGCGGTCCCGTACGGCCTTCGCGGCGCGCTGGGCCCCGAGCAGGGCGGCGGCCAGGGCCCCGACGGCGAGCAGGGCGCAGCCCGCCAGCACCGGCCACAGCCGGGGGTCCCGTTCGCCGGCGCCACCACCGAGCTGGAGGGTGAACAGCACGGCCGCGGCGCCGCTGAGCGCGGCGGCGAGGGTGGGCAGCACGGCGGCGCGGATCAGCTGGGGGCGGGTCTGCCGGCGGGGACCGGTGGCGGCGTGTCTCGACGGGGAGTGGCGGGCGGCGCGGAGTCCGGACATCGGCGTCCTCGGTACGTGGGGCCCGGCCCCCAGTCGGTTCCCGGGGCCGGTGTTGATCACCGGATACCCACGCTAGACCGCACGCTCCCACCCGGGACGCCGAGTTGGGCAACTTCACCGGGGTGCTTCCCGCTTCCGGTGGAGCGCTCGCACGACAGCCCGAATGCGCGGTGGCGCGTACTCGGGTGCACCCGAGGGGCGTGCGCGGGCCGTCGGCGTCAGGCCGTGTCGGCGAACGGGCTGGTGTCGAGGTGGGCCAGCAGGTCGGCGGGGTCGCGGTAGACGGCGTGGGCGCCCGCATCCTCCAGGTCGGCGCGCGGGATGCCGCCGCACAGCAGGCCCACGCAGGTGACGCCGGCCCGCGTACCGGCCTTCATGTCCCAGACGGTGTCCCCGACGAACACGGAGCCCTGGGCGGGCGCCCCGACGAGGGAGAGGGCGTGTCGGACCGGTTCGGGTGCGGGTTTGCCCTCGCTCACGTCGTCGGAGCTCGCGGTCGCGGAGATGGCGTCGTCGGCGGCCAGCGCCCGCCGGAGCGCGTCCAGTTCGTTGTCCTTCGCGGAGGTGACGAGCACGACCCGGCGGCCCCGCCGGTCCAGTTCGCGCAGCAGTTCCGCGGCCGAGTCGAAGGCGGGCAGCCGGTCGAAGTACGTGGCGTACAGGGTGGCGTGAGCGGCGCTGAGCGCTTCGTCCCGCGACGGGTCGCGTCCCTCGCCCAGCAGGCGGGCGAGCAGGTCCTCACCCGGCAGCCCGACGGCCCGGTGGATGGCGTGCGTCGGCACATCGTGGCCCGCCTGCCGCAGGGCCTCCCACCAGCAGACGACGTGCAGGTGATTGGTGTCGACGAGGGTTCCGTCGACATCGAACAGGGCAGCCCGGTTCATGCCCACCTCCTGAGGACGGACGCGGGGGCGCCCGTCGGGGACGGATGCGGGGCGCGCCCGTCGGGGCCGCCCGTGGGGCGCCTACCCACCGTCCCCCTCCGCACTCCCGCCGCAGTCCTCGGTGATTCCCGGATCGACGCGGCGGACGTGGTGAAAGTGCTGTCGCGCGCCGGACGGCAGAGCCGGATCCTGGCGACCTGACGCGACTGGCGCGCCGAGCAGGTGTTCACCAGGGACGCGCCGGCCGCGGGGGGACCGGCACGCCGTCCCGAACCCCCGCACGTAGCCGAGCCCCGGGACCGCCGGCTGCCCGAGCAGCCCGAGCAGCCCGGTCAGGCCTCCCCGACCAGGTCGAGCCCCGCGTCGGGTTCGACCGTCCCGCGCTCGCCGGGCCCGACCGGCTCTTCGCGGTAGTTCACCCAGCGCTCCCACGCGAATCCGGGGGCCGCGATGGGCCGCCACCACGGGTCGACGGGGACCTTGCCGGCGGGCTCGAAGGGCTCGCCCGGCTTGGGCACGGCCACGGCCTGCCCCACGTTGCGGGCGGCGATCATGGTGCGCTCGGCCGGGTCGGACCACGGGTGCGGGGCGAGGTTGAACGTGCCCCAGTGGATGGGCAGGAGCACACCGTGCGCGGCGCCGCCCTGGAGGTCGAGCTGGGCTCGGATGCCCTCGTCCGGGGTCATGTGGATGTCGGGCCACGGGCCGGGGTCCGGGGTGCGGTCCTCGTGGTCCTTCGGCCAGTACTCCGAGTAGGCGCCGATCTGGATCATCGTGGCGTCGAAGGGTCCGTGCGCGGCGCCGATGTCCTTGAAGCCCGGGAAATATCCCGTATCACCGCTGTGAAACACCCGGTGCTCCTCGCCGGCGACGACCCAGGAGGCCCACAGGGTGGTCTGCTGGTTGCGCAGGCCGCGCCCGCAGAAGTGCTGTGCCGGGGTGGCGGTGAGGGTCAGCCCCGCGACCTCGGTGGCCTCGTTCCAGTCGAGCTCCCGCAGCCGGCCGGCCGGTACGCCCCAGCGTTCCAGGTGCGCGCCGACGCCCAGCGGGACGGCGAAGACGGTGTTCGTGCCGGCCAGCGCCTTGATCGTGGGCAGGTCGAGGTGGTCGTAGTGGTCGTGGGAGATCACCACGACGTCGACCTCGCCCAGGGAGGCCAGCGGCACCGGGACCGGGTGCAGGCGCTTGGGCCCGGCGAAGGAGTAGGGAGAGCAGCGCTGTCCCCACACGGGGTCGAAGAGGACTCGGCGGCCGTCGATCTCCACGAGCACGCTGGAATGGCCCATCCAGGTCACCCGCAGGCCGCTGACCGGGGCTTTCGCCAGTTCGGCCAGGGTGGTCGGGTAGACCGGGATCGGCGCGGCGGGGCTGCGCCGGATCCGTTGTTCCTTGTGGAAGTAGACCCGGGCGAACTCGGCCATCGACCCGGAGGGCCTGGTCCTGCCCTTCACCGGGTTCTGGAAGGCGCCGTCGGCGAAGTTCGGCGAGCGTCGGATCCGCTCCAGCCGGGCGCCGGAGGCGTCCGCCCCGAAGGCTTCGGCGCGCAGGGCGCGCAGCCTGGGACGCAGGGGAAGGGAGCCGGTCAAGGCGCCTCCTCAAGAGGGTGCGGTTCGAGGTGGCACGGTAGTACATGCACGACCGTCCCAACGCGTACCGGCCCGTGAGGATTCCGCCCGGCGGGAACCCGCCGGACGGAATCGAGGCGCGTCCGGTTCCCCGCGCGTCCTACAGGGGCAGCAGGTCGGGGCGCTTCGCCGCGACGTGGTCGCCGGAGGACTCGCCCCGCAGCCGGCGCCCGATCCACGGCACGAGGTGTTCGCGCGCCCACTGGATGTTGTCGCGGGTCACGTCCACCGAGCCGCGCGGC
Organism: Streptomyces sp. NPDC048383; assembly: GCF_040651775.1. Taxonomy (NCBI): domain Bacteria; kingdom Bacillati; phylum Actinomycetota; class Actinomycetes; order Kitasatosporales; family Streptomycetaceae; genus Streptomyces; species Streptomyces sp. NPDC048383. The sequence continues at coordinate 48,378 of NZ_JBEZKS010000003.1, read as the reverse complement.
GGCGTCGGCGGCCACGGCTGGTCGGGGTCGGTCGGGATCCCGTAGCCCAGCACCTGTGCGGCGCGCAACGCGACGCGGGTGTGGCCCTCGGGCGAGAGGTGCAGTCGGTCTCCGTCCCAGGCCCGCCGGTCCTGCACCGAGCGCAGCGACCACAGGTCGAGCACCGGGCAGTCGTAGCGGTCGGCGATGGAGCGGACGTGCGCGCTGTACGTGGCGACCTTGCCCCTCAGGTGCCTCAGGACCGGCACGCCCCGCGTGTCGAAGCCGGTGGTGATCATGACGAGGCCGACGGCTTCGGTGAGGTCGGCGACGGCCGCCTCGAACCGCTCCGCCACGTCGTCCGGGTCGCTGCCGGGACGGATGATGTCGTTCCCGCCCGCGCAAAAGGTCACCAGGTCCGGTGCGAGGGCGCGGGCCCTCGGGACCTGGTCGGCCACGATCTGGTCGAGGAGCTTCCCCCGCACGGCCAGGTTCGCGTACCGGAAGTCGTGTTCTTCGCGCTGATCGGCGAGGAGCACGGCGAGGCGGTCCGCCCAGCCGAGATGGGAACCCCCGGGTCCCGGGTCTCCCACGCCTTCGGTGAAGCTGTCCCCGATCGCCGCGTACGAGCCGATGGTCTTGAGTGTCGTCGTCGTCGCTGCCACGAAACGACATCCTTCACCGTCGCAACCAACCTACGCCAACGTAATGAGGGGTTGACGGACCGTGATCTGTACCACGCGGGGGATAAGGAATAAGTACGCGTGGGGCCGGGACCCCCTCGGGTCCCGGCCTCACGCGCGCGTGTGTCCGACGGACGGTGCCGTCAGAGGCTGACGCCCTTGGAGCGGAGGTAGCCCAGCGGGTCGATGTCCGAGCCGTAGGACGGGCCCGTGCGGATCTCGAAGTGGAGGTGCGGACCGGTCACGTTGCCGGTGGCGCCGGACAGGCCGACGCGCTGGCCGCCGGTGACGCTCTGGCCGGCCGAGACGGACAGCGAGGAGAGGTGCGCGTACTGGGAGTACTTGCCGTCCGCGTGCTTGATGACGACCTCGTTGCCGTACGAGCCGCCCCAGCCGGCGGAGACGACGGTGCCCGCGCCGACGGCCTTGACGGTGGTGCCGGTGCCGGCCATGAAGTCCACGCCGGTGTGGTAACCGGAGGACCACATGCTGCCGCCCATGCGGTACGCGGTGGAGACGCCGCCCGCGACCGGGGCCACGAATCCGCCGGAGGCCGACGGGGTGGAGGGCGCCGCCTGACCCGACCCGGCGGGCTTCTGCGCGGGCGCGGCCTTCTTGGGCGCCGCCTTCGGGGCGGAGGAGCGCTCACCGGACGCCTCAGGGCGGCTGGAGGAGCGCTCGGAGCGGTTGCCGGAGCCCGACTCGGAGGCGGAGTCCGGGGTCGAGGCGGAGGGCGCCGACTGCTTCTTGGCCGGGGCCGGAGCGGCGGGTGCGGGGGCGGCCCCGGCCGAACCCGGAGCGCCGAGGGTGAGCTTGAGGCCCGGGTGGATCAGCGAGGGGTCGCTGCCGACGGCGTCGCGGTTGTCGGCGTAGAGCTGCTCCCAGCCGCCGGTGAGCCGGCGCTCGGCGGCGATCTTCGAGAGGTGGTCGCCGGCGACGACGGTGTAGACCGCGGCGGCAGCGGCGGTCGGCGTCGCGGTGGGCGTCACCGTGGCGGCCGCCTGGGGGGCCGCCGGGGCCTGCCGGGCCTGCGCGGGTGCGGTGGCCGGGGCGGCCGCGGGGGCTGCGTGGGCGCCGGTGGCACCGATCAGCGGCAGCGCGAGCGCGGCGCCGCCGGTGCCGGCCGCGGTGAGACCGCGGGATATGGAACGGGACTTCGGGCGGCGGTGCTTACCCTTACCGGGCATGGCGAATTCCTCTCCGTCGCCTGCGAGGTGAGCTGTCGGGTTCGGACTGGAGATGTCCGGCCGCGCACGTCGAGGACGCGTACGGCTTCACCCCGAGCCGGCCCGGAGAACGTTCCGGTCCGGCGGCCTACCTGGTTCCCCCGCTCCTGCCGCGCGCGTCGATAGTCGGGTGCGGTTCCCGGGCGGCGGCAGGATTAGGCTGTCCACCCGGATCGGTCGTGAAGGTAATCGAGCGGGTCCACGGGCAACAAGCCGCACATTCCCTGACGCAATCACAGGTATGAGGGTGTGAGGGAATTCCGGTCACCCTGTGTCCATTCCGCACCATCAACAACCGCCCTGGCGTGGGAATTCGGATTTCGCGATCGGGCACACACGGTCACCGTATGATCTGGCTCACGGAGCCTGGCGCGATCTCGCCTCTCCCCATGGCAAGTTGCTCCCAACCGGCGTAATTCGGACACCTCAGGACGATGCGGAGGACCACTCGTGACCCAGCAGATACCGCCACCCCTTCCGGCGATCCCCGAACCCGAACCGGAGCTGACGGGAGTGCGCAATTTCCGTGACGTGGGCGGTCTGCCGACCGCCGACGGACGACGGGTCAGGTCGGGACGACTCTTCCGAAGCGGACATCTGGCGCATGCCACCGAAACAGGAACACAGTTCCTCACCTCGCTCGGTCTGCACACGGTGTTCGACTTCCGCAACCGCGCCGACCACGCCGTGGAAGGGCCGGACGTGGAACTGCCGGGCGTGCGCTACGTGAACATCCCGCTGTCCGACCCGGCCGCCGGGAAGGAGTTCTGGACGATGGTCCGCGAGGGCGACCTGGCCCAGCTGCGCACCCTCCTCGGGGAGGGCCGGGCGGCCGAGCGCATGACCACCTCGTACCGCACGATGATCCGCACCCGGACCGCCGAACACAGCCGGGTCGTGCACGCGCTGGCCGAGGACAGCGTGCCGGCGCTGATGCACTGCGCGGCGGGCAAGGACCGGGCCGGTCTGTCGATCGCCGTCACGCTGCTCGCGCTCGGCGTCGAACGGGACGTGATCGCGGCGGACTACCTGGAGTCGAACGCCCCGCACCGCCGCTACCGGATGCGGCGCGGCGCGGACGCGGTCGAGTCCCGCCCGGCCGAGGTGGCGGAGCTGCTGGCCCCGCTCTTCGACGCGCGCGCCGAGTACCTGCGGGCGGCGTACGAGACGATCGACGAGGAGTGGGGCGGGGTGGACCGCTACCTCGCCGAAGGCCTCGGGCTCGCGCCCGAGACCCTGGTCCGGCTACGGGAGAGACTGCTGGAACCGTAGGAGCCGGGCCTCCCCCGGCCGGCAGGCCGTCAGCGGTTGCCGACGGCCTGCTTCACCAGCGTCCGGCCGAAGTCCCACATCAACGAGCCACCGCCGTGCGCTTCGTCCATGACCTCCCGGAAGGCGCCGACGAACCGGTCCACGTCGTGTTCGTCCACGATCAGCGGCGGGATCAGCTTGATGACCTCCAGGTGGTCCCCGGACACCTGGGTGAGGATCCGGTGCTTGCGCAGCAGCGGCACCACGACCATCTGGGCGAACAGCCCCTTGCGGGCGGCCTGGAGCATCGCCCAGCGGCTGCGCAGGCCCAGCGAGGACGGCCGGCCGAACTCGATGCCGATCATCAGCCCGCGCCCCCGCACCTCGTGCAGCAGCTCGTACTCGTCCACGAGCGCGGCGAGTCGGCCGCGCAGCAGGTCGCCCACGGCGCGGGCGTTGGCCGTGACCTCCTCGTCCTCCATGACGCTCAGCACCGCCAGGCCGGCGGCCATCGCCTGCGCGTTGGAGCCGAAGCTCGCCGAGTGGACCAGCACCCGGTCCATGGACGAGTACACGCGCTGGAAGATCCAGTCCTTGCCCAGGGTCGCGCCGACCGGCACGTAGCCGCCCGACAGGGCCTTGGCCACGCACACCAGGTCCGGCTCGACGCCGGGTTCGTGCTGGTACGCGTAGAAATCGCCGGTGCGTCCGAGGCCGGTCTGCACCTCGTCGGCGATCAGCAGGGCCTTGTGCCGGTGCAGGAGCTCCTGGGCCGCGCGCAGGAATCCGGGGGGCGCGGCGAGCACCCCCTTGCCCTGGATCGGCTCCACGATCAGGGCGGCGACGTCGCCCCGGCGCAGTTCGCGTTCCAGGGCGTCCAGGTCACCGAGGGCGATCCGGGTGTCGGGGAGCAGCGGCGCGAAGCCGTCCCGGAAGCCGGCTTCACCGTTGACCGACAGCGAGCCGGTGGTGAGTCCGTGAAAGGCGTGGTCGCAGTAGAGGATCCTGGGCCGGCCGGTGGCGTAGCGGGCGAACTTCAGGGCCGTCTCGACCGCCTCGGTGCCGCTGTTGCCGAAGAAGACCCGGTCCAGGTGGGGGCTGTACGAGAGCAGCTTCTCGGCGAGCAGTCCCGGCAGCGGCTGGCAGTCGAAGCGGGTCAGGTCGGCGAGCTGGGCGTCCAGGACGTCGTGCAGCGCCTTGCGGACGACGGGGTGGTGTCGGCCCAGGGCCATCACCCCGAAGCCGGCGAGCATGTCGAGGTGGTCGTTGCCCTCGGCGTCCCAGAAGTGGGCGCCCTCGGCGCGTACGTAGACCTTGTCGAAGCCGATGGTGTGGAGCATGCGGGGCAGCTGGTGGTTGAGGTGGCGGGAGTGGAGCTCGTAGCGCTCGTCCCCGCGCTCGGCGAGCAGGGCGGCGAGGTCGAAGCCTTTGCCGCCCTCCTGGCCGGCGGTCATGCCGAGCCGGCCCGGTTGCTGCCGATGGTCTCCCGGGCCGCTCGCAGGGATTCCTTGAGGGAGCCCATGGTGGCGAGGACGGCGGTGGGTTCGTATCCGCAGTGCGCCATGCAGTTGGCGCAGCGCGGGTCCTTGCCGCGGCCGTACTTGTTCCAGTCGGTGTCCTCGATGAGTTCGCGGTACGTGGGTACGTAGCCGTCGCTCATCAGGTAGCAGGGGCGCTGCCAGCCGAAGAGGGAGTAATTGGGAATGGCCCAGGCGGTGCAGGGGAAATCCGCCTTGCCTTCCAGGAAGTCGAGGAAGAGCGGGGAGTGGTTGAGCCGCCAGCGCCGCCGGTTCCCGCCCGCGAAGGCCTTCTTGAAGAGTTCGCGGGTCTGTTCGACGCCCAGGAAGTGTTCCTGGTCGGGGGCCTTTTCGTAGGCGTAGGCGGGCGAGATCATCATTTCGTCGACGCGGAGGTCGTCATTGAGGTAGTTGAGCACCTCGATGATGGTCTGCGGGGTGTCGGTGTTGAAGAAGGTGGAGTTCGTCGTCACCCGGAAACCGCGCCGCTTCGCCTCCTTGATGGCCGCGACGGCCTCGTCGAAGACGCCCTCCTTGGCCACCGATTCGTCGTGGCGTTCGCGCAACCCGTCGATGTGGACGGCGAAGGCGAAATAGGGGGACGGGGTGAATTTTTCGATCTTCTTGCGGAGCAGCATCGCGTTGGTGCAGAGGAAGACGTACTTCCGCTTCGCCACCAGCTGCCGGACGATCTCGTCGATCTGCGGGTGCATCAGGGGCTCACCGCCCGCGATGGACACCATCGGCGCACCGGACTCCAGCACGGCGCCGACGGCCTGGGCCACCGGCATGCGCTGCTTGAGGACCCCGGCCGGGTGCTGGATCTTTCCGCATCCCTCGCAGGCCAGGTTGCAGGCGTAGAGCGGTTCCAGTTCCACGATCAGCGGGAACTTCTCCCGCTTGCGGAGCTTCTGTTCGAGAAGATAGGTCCCGACCCTGATGGACTGGCGCAGTGGCATGGCCATCTGGCTCACCTCCTGGGGAGCAGCGAAGAACGGTGCCATTCATGGAACGCGGGCAGTAGGGCACGCAGTACACGGAACGCCGATATTCCACCGCGGACGGTGCCGATGCGGACGAGCTCGTGCTCAGGAGCGTCCACGATCACCCGGACGGCCGCAACGGGACGTTCCCCCTCCGACCGGTCGGGGGCGCCCCGGGTGGCGGTCCACAGGGTGGCCGCCGACTCCATGTCGACCGCCACGGCGCCGCCGGCGCGCAGCCGGGCCCGCTCCTGGCCGCGTACGACGTGGTCGGACCCGGTCAGCGCGCCGGTGTGCACGGTCCGGTCCGGGAGGGCCCGGGCCAGGGCCTCGACGAGCAGTCGGGTGCCGGTGCACGGGACGGTCCCGCGCGGGTCCCGGGTCTCGTCGGCGACGACCAGGTCGCCGGGGTGCATGCCGGGAACCAGCCCGGCGCAGAACCCGGTGGCCAGTACGGCGGCCCCCGCCATCCCCGGCCGCTCCAGCGCACGGGCGAGGGCCCGTTCGGCGGCGCGCGGCCCCATGCCCGTACGCAGCACCGTGCTCGGCCCGCCGGCCGGCCGGCCGGCGCTGCGCAGCGCCATCCGCTCGATGCGCAGCGCGCAGGCGATCAGCAGCGGCGGGGGCGGGGGCTGCGCCCGGGGGCCGGTCATCAGGAGTCCTCGGCGAGGGCCGGGGCGGCGGTGGGTCGGCGTCCGTCGGGCCCGAAGGGTTCCCCGTGGAGGTAGCGGCCGAGGGCGGTCAGGGGGAACACCTGTCGGTACAGGTGGTAGTTGATGGAGAAGTCCCAGGGGAAGCCGGTGCCCGTGAAGTACGGCTCGTCCCAGGTGCCGTCGGGGCGCTGGGTGTCGACGAGGTGGGCGAGGCCGCGTTCGACGGCCTTGCCGTCGCGTTCCCCCGCCGACAGCAGGGCCATCAGCGCCCAGGCGGTCTGCGAGGGGGTGGACGCCCCCTTCCCCGCCCAGGAGCGGTCCTGGTAGGAACGCTGGTCCTCGCCCCAGCCGCCGTCCTCGTTCTGTACGGACTCCAGCCAGCGCACGGCCCGTCGGACGGCGGGGTGGGAGGGGGCGATGCCGGCGGCGGTGAGGGCGGGCAGGACCGAGCCGGTGCCGTAGACGTAGTTGGTGCCCCAGCGGCCGAACCAGCCGCCGTCCGGCTCCTGTTCGGCGAGCAGCCAGGCGATGCCGCGCCGGGTGCGGGGGTCGCCGGCCCGGCCCTCGACGGCCAGCATCTCCACCACGTGGGCGGTGACGTCGGCGGACGGCGGGTCGATGACCTCGCCGAAGTCGCAGAACGGCAGCCGGTTGGGGAGGGTGCGGGTGTTGTCGGCGTCGAAGGCGCCCCAGGCCCCGTTCCTCGACTGCATGCCGAGGTTCCAGGACACCCCGCGGGCGATGGCGGCCTCGACCTTCATCGGGTTGGGGTGGTCGATCCGGCGCAGCGCGAGGACCACCTCGGCGGTGTCGTCGATGTCGGGGTAGTTGTCGTTGTGGAACTCGAACGCCCAACCGCCGGGGGCCAGTCCGGGCCTGCGGACGGCCCAGTCGCCGGGGCGCCGGATCTCCTCGCCGACCATCCAGTCCGCGGCCTTGACGAGCGCCGGGTGGTCCGGGGGGACGCCCGCGTCGGCGAGGGCGATGGCGGCCAGGCAGGTGTCCCAGACCGGGGACTGGCAGGCCTCGATCATGCGGGCGCCGTCCTCGCGCCATACGGCGAACCGGTCGAGCGACTCCAGGCCGGCCCGCATCACCGGGTGGCCGAGGTCGTAGCCGAGCAGGTGCAGGGCGATGACGGAGTACACGGCGGGCGGTTGGATCCCGCCCCAGCAGCCGTCGTTCTCCTGCCGTTCGACGATCCACCGGCCGGCGCTGGCCATCGCGGCCCCGCGCACGGCCCTCGGGGCGAACCGGCGGTAGACGTGGAGGGCCTTGTCCATCCGCTGGAAGATCCCGTCCCAGCTGGTCAGCGGGGCCGTGGGGGCGGTGGGGCAGGGGTTGCGGGCGTCGGCGTGGAGTTCGTCCAGGACGAAGGGGGCCGGGCGGACGGGACGCAGCGCCGAGACCACGGTGAGCGGGACGATGGTCTGGCGGGCCCAGCAGCCGAAGTCGTAGATGTTGAGCGGCACCCAGGAGGGCAGGAACAGCAGTTCGGGCGGGAGTTCGGGCAGGTTCTCCCATTGCCACCAGCCGAAGAGCGCCAGCCAGATCCGGGTGAAGACCCGGGCGGCGGCGATCCCGCCGTGGGCGCGGATCCAGGCCGAGGCGCGCGACATGTGGGGGGCGTCGGGCGCGTCCCCGGCGAGGCGCAGGGCGACGTACGCCTCGATGGTGGCGGAGAGTTCGGGGGGGCCGCCGTGGAACGTGGCCCAGGTGCCGTCGTCCCGCTGCTCGCCGCGGATGAAGAGGGCCGCCGCCCGGGTGGTGGCCTCGTCCCGGATGCCGAGGAACTGCCGCAGCAGCAGGTCCTCGGCGTCCATGGTGACGTTGGTCTCCAGGTCGCCCTTCCACCAGCCCGCCGGGTCCTGACGTTCCAGCAGGTTGCGGGTGGCCCGGTCGGTGGCGTCCCGGACCCCGCGCAGGAGTTCGGGAGTGCGGTGGTCCGGCGGTGCGCCGGGCCCGGCCGGCCCGGCCGCGCTCCGCGCGGGGTCGGCCGGGGCCCCGGCTCCGTCGTTTCGCGGATCAGCGCCGCCGGCCATCGCGCCGCCGCCGTCGGTCGTCGCTGTCATGGCTTCCCCTCCGTGCAGTCTGCAGTGTCCTCTGCTGTGCTGGGGTTTGCCGTCGACCGATGTGCGCGCAGCAGGTGCGGCGCCGGCCGGCGACTAGCGCGATATCCGCTGTCGGGTGGCGATCACCTCTTGCGTACGACGACGAAGTCGGCGAGGGCGACGAGCTGGTCGCGCACCCGCTGCGGCATGTCGACGTCGTCCAGGGCGCGGATCGCGATCGCGTGCTGGCGGCGTGCCTCGTCGGCGGTCCACTGGCGGCCACCGGCGGCTTCGATGAGGGCGGCGCGGGCCGCGAACTCCTCCTCGGAGAAGTTCTCGAAGTCGTTGCTCTTGGCGTCGGCGGTGAGCAGCCGGCCGAGTTCCTCGCAGGCGGGTCCGCCGGCCGCGAGGGCGGCGACGACGGGCAGGGACTTCTTGCGCTGGCGCAGGTCGCTCCAGGTCTGCTTGCCGGTCGCCTCCGGGTCGCCCCAGATGCCGAGGAGGTCGTCGACGGCCTGGAAGGCGAGGCCGAGGTGGTAGCCGTACTCCTCCAGCTTGTCGGCGGTGCGGTCGTCGGCGCCGCCGAGGACGGCGCCGATGGAGACCGCGCAGGCGAGGAGGGCGCCGGTCTTGTTGCCCTCCATCTCCAGGCACTCCTCGACGCTGACGCGCTCGCGGTGCTCGTAGGAGATGTCCTGCGCCTGCCCGTCGATCAGCTTGCGGCTGGCGGTGGTCAGGCGGCGGGCCGCGCGGCCCGCCTCGACGGTGCCCAGTTCCAACAGGACCTCGTTGGCGAGGGCGAACAGGGCGTCGCCGACGAGGATGGCCAGGGCCGGGCCGTGGACCTTCCACACCGTGTCGCGGTGACGTCGCTGCTCGTCGCCGTCCATGAGGTCGTCGTGCAGCAGCGAGAAGTTGTGGACGAGTTCGACGGCGACGGCGCCCGGGATCCCGACCTCGGCCGCGGCGCCCGCGGCCTCGGCGGAGAGCAGGGCGAGGGCGGGACGGACGGCCTTGCCGCCGTCGCCGTCCGCCTCGTTGCCGTCGGCGTCGATCCAGCCGAAGTGGTAGGCGGCGACGGTGTCCATGGGCGCCGCGAGCCGGTCCACTGCGGCGCGGAGCACGGGCGTCGACAGGGTGCGGCCGCGTTCCAGGAGCGCGAGCGTGTCCGCCTTCTCCAGGCCCCCTCCGGCCGTGCCCACACTGGCAGCCGTGTTCTCGACAGCCGGGTTCCCCGGGTTCACTGGCTCTCCTCTGGTTCCTGTACGTGCTGTTCGTGCTGTGCCTGTGGTGCTGGCGCCGGTCGTCATACCGCCTCCCGCAGCGGGTGTTCGCCGTGGCGCCCGAGCGCTTCGAGTGCGGTGTGCGCCGCGGCGAGGCCGCTGCGCACGGCCCCCTCCATGGTCGCGGGCCAACCGGTCGCGGTCCACGCTCCGGCGAGGTGGAGCCCCGGCGTGTCGGTCCGCGGGCCGGGGCGCAGCCGGCCGACTCCGGGCGTGGGGGCGAAGGTCGCGGTCCGTTCCCGGGTGACGAAGAAGTCCCGTACCTTCGCTCCGCGCGCGGCGGGCAGCAACCGTTCCAGCTCGGGCAGGTACTTGGCGCGCAGGACCGCGACGGGTTCCTCGATGTCGTCCTGGGCGACCGACTGGGACAGGGCCAGGTACTGGCCGCCGTCGCTCATGCCGGAGGCTTCCGTGCGGTCGAAGACCCACTGGACGGGCGAGCCCAGAGCCGCGAAGAAGGGCCGCTTGAGCACCTTGCGGTCGTAGACGACGTGGACGTTGAGGATGGGCGCGGTGCCGATGTCCAGGAGCTTGTCCGGGTCGGGCAGCGCCCCGGCGGGCAGCAGGGCGTGCGCCTCGCGCTGGGGGACGGCGAGGACGACGGTGCCCGCGTCGAGGGCCCCGTCCTCGGTGTCGACCCGCCAGGCGCCTTCCCCGGTGCGGGAGAGGGCCGTGACGCGGGTGCGCAGGGCGGTCGTCACACCGGCCCCATCGAGCGCCTTGCGGGCGAGGGTGTCGTGGAGGTCGCCGAGCGGAACCTTGGCCCAGCCGATGTCGGCCGCCCCGTTCTCGGAGAGCAGGCCGGTCTTGAAGACCATGGCGGCCAGGCCCAGCGAGGACTGTTCGGCGGTGGCGTTGAGCGTGGCGACGCCGACGAGGTCCCACAGCGCCTCGATGGTGCGCGGGGACTGGCCGTAGCGGCGCAGCCAGGTGGCGAAGTCGAGCCCGTCGAGGGCCGGGTCGGTGGGGTCGAGGCGCCGCAGCGCGAGGGCGGCGCGCCCGACGGAGGCCCGTTCGGCGAGGGAGAGGTGCGGGTAGCGGGCCAGGGCTCCGGCCAGGTGCAGGGGGACGGGCAGGGCGCTGCGGCGCAGTCGGCCGAGACGGGGGCCGCGCGGGTGGGCGACGTCGAGGACGGGGACGTCGAGCCGGTCCTGGAGCGGGGCGAGGTCGGCGCCGTCGACGCGATCGAGGAACCACCGGTAGGCGGTGCAGCAACGCAGGTAGACGTGCTGGCCGTTGTCGACGGTCAGGTCCCCGCGCTTGAAGGAGAAGGCGAGGCCGCCGAGGCGCGGACGCCCTTCGAGCAGGGTGACCCGTAGTCCGGCGTCGGCGAGTTGGAGTGCGGCGGTGACTCCGGCGAGCCCGCCGCCCACGACGACGGCACGGTCGTCGACGGCGCGGTCGTCGTGGTCGCCCCGGTCGGTGCCGCTCATGAACCCTCCCCCACGCCGCAGTGCCCTGCCGGGCGCACCGGCGCGGGGTCCGGTCCGGCGGAGCCCGACGGGTTAGACGCGACGGCGGCCCGGGTGGTTGCCCGGCCGCCGGCGGCGCCGGGGTCCGTGGTGCGGTCCATCAGATCCGCCTCCGCGTGCTCTGGCGCGCGATGGTGCGCGCGTCGAGGCCCGACAGGCCGCGTACGGCGACGTACGCCTTCTCGTGCGGCGGCAGCGAGACGCGGCCGCGCAGGACGGCCTCGGGCTCGCGCTCGATGCGGTCGAGCAGACGGCGGTAGATCCCGGCCATGGCGGCCACGCAGGCGCCACTGCGCCGGTCGAGCAGGGGCAGCAGCCGGTAACCCTCGACGAACAGGGCGCGGGCGCGCCGGACTTCGTGGTGGACGAGGCCGGCGAAGTCGGAGCCGGCGGGGGCCCGGTCACTGCCGAAGCCTTCGGAGCAGCCGAACTTGGCGAGGTCCTCGGCGGGCAGGTAGGTGCGTCCGTTGGCGGCGTCCTCGCGGATGTCCCGCAGGATGTTGGTGAGTTGCAGGGCGAGGCCGAGGACGTCGGCGTACTCGTCGGCCCGGGCCGCCTCGGGTCCGGTGCCGCGCACGGTGCCGAACACGCCGAGGGAGAGCCGGCCGATGGCGCCGGCGACGCAGCGGCAGTAGACCTTCAGGTCGTCCCAGGTCTCGTACTCCTGGCCGCGGACGTCCATCAGGACCCCGTCGATGAGTTCGTCGAGTCCGCCGAGCGGGATCGGGAAGCGGCGTGCGGCGTGCGCGAGGGCGACGGCGACCGGGTCGGTGTCGTCCTCGTCGATCTCCTCGGCGCGGATGCGGTCGAGGAGCGCGCGGGTCTCCTCCAGGCGGGTCAGCTTCGCCTCGGGCGGGAGCGTGCCGTCGCCGATGTCGTCGACGCGCCGGGAGAAGGCGTACAGCGCGGACATCGCCTGCCGCTTGTCGGTGGGCAGCAGCCTGATGCCGTAGGCGAAGTTGCGTGCCTGCGTTCCGGTCACGGCCTCGCAGTAGCCGTAGGCCGCGATGACGGGTGCGGACGGTACGGACGGTACGGACGCGTGTGTGGGGCCCTCCACGTTCGGGCTCACCCCTTTCTCGGCGCTGTGCGCAGGACGGCGGCCACCTCGCGGAGCAGGCCGCTCCGGGTGGGCTTGGGCGGTCCGGGAAGCGGGTCGAACCCGGCGTCCGAGACCGCCCTGAGGGCGGCGCGCCCCCCTCCCACGAAGCCCGCGAGCAACAGCCGGAGCCTGCCGTGGACGCTGCCGACGAGCGGGAGGCCCTCGTCCAGGAGCAGGCGCGCGCGTTCGGCCTCGAAGGCGACCAGGGCGCGGACGGACGCGCCGGCGGACGGCGCCTTGAGGTCGGTCCCGGTGACGTGGAAGCGGCGCATGTCCTCGGCGGGGAGGTACACGCGGTCGCGGCCGAGGTCCTCGGCGACGTCCTGGAGGTGCTCCGCGATCTGTAGGCCCGTGCAGACGGCGTCGGAGAGTCGGACGCGCTCGGGGGTGCTCGTTCCGGTGAGGGAGAGCACGAGGCGCCCCACGGGGTTCGCGGAGAGTTCGCAGTAGGCCAGCAGGTCCGCGTACGTCTCGTAGCGCGTGACCCGCTGGTCCTGGCGGTTGGCCTCGATGAGCCCGAGGAAGGGTTCGGGCGTCAGGCCGTGGGCGCGGACGACGGGCGGGAGGGCCAGCAGCAGGGGGTGGCGCGGGGGGCCGTCCGTACCGCCGAAGACCCGCATGAGGTCGGCTTCGAGGGCGTCGAGCATGGCGGTGCGGTCGTCCGAGGCGGCGGGGTCGAGGCCCAGGAGCACCGCGTCGCGGCCGCCGGGGGCGAGGTCGCCGTCGCCGATGTCGTCGACGAGGCGGGCGTACCCGTACACCGCCATCAGGCCCGCGCGCCAGGCGCGGGGAAGGAACGCGGGGGCTACGGGGAAGTTTTCGGCCGCGGCCTTGTCGAGGGTGGCGCGGGCGTGGGGGTCGAGGGTCCCGTCGGGGGCTCCGGGGCCGCCGGGCCGGATGCCGTGCCCGGGGGTCACCGCCCGCCGCCCGGGGCGGGGACGGCCACTGTGCCTGGGGGCCGGAGAATTCCCGTAGCCATTGCCGTCACATCTCCCGTTCTACACTGCCGAACCAAGCCATCCTATTTCGGACACGCCGCCGGAGTTTACCCGGGGTACCCGAGGAGTTTCGGCTGCGGGGAATCGTCCCCTCTTGGCGCGATGGAGAACTGGTCCAGCTTACGCTGTACAACGCCGCGGGGGCCTATCGGGTATTCACCGGAGCACGGAATGTCGCCCCGCCGCGAATTGCGTCGCGCCCGACCGTCCCGCTCGTCCGCCGCGGCACGGCGAGGCCCCCGCCGCGGACGCGGCAGGGGCCAGTACTCGCGAGGATCCCGTAGGTCAGTGGCCGGATGCCTTTTCGTACGCCGAGACGACTTCCTCGGTGGGCCCGTCCATCAGGAGTTCGCCCTTCTCCAACCACAGCACCCGGCTGCAGGTGTCGCGGATGGACTTGTTGTTGTGGCTCACGAGGAAGACCGTGCCGGCCTTCTCCCGCAGTTCGCGGATGCGCGCCTCGGAACGGACCTGGAACTTGCGGTCACCGGTGGCGAGCGCCTCGTCGATCATCAGGACGTCGTGGTCCTTGGCGGCCGCGATCGAGAAGCGCAGGCGCGCCGCCATTCCCGAGGAGTAGGTGCGCATCGGAAGGGAGATGAAGTCCCCCTTCTCGTTGATCCCCGAGAAGTCGACGATGTCCTCGTAGCGCTCCCTGATCTGCTCACGGGTCATGCCCATCGCGAGTCCGCCGAGGACGACGTTGCGCTCGCCCGTCAGGTCGTTCATCAGGGCGGCGTTGACGCCGAGCAGGGACGGCTGGCCGTCGGTGTACACCTTGCCGGACTCGCACGGCAGGAGGCCGGCGATGGCGCGCAGCAGGGTGGACTTGCCGGAGCCGTTCGAGCCGATCAGGCCGATGGCCTCGCCCCGGTAGGCGGTGAAGGAGACGCCGCGCACCGCGTGCACCCGGCGCACGCCGGGCGCGTCGCCCTTGGAGCGTCGCATGATCTTGCTGAGCGCGGCGGTGGCCGCACCCTTGCCGGCGCCGCCGGTGTTGACGCGGTAGACGATGTGGACGTCGTTCGCGATCACGGTGGGGACGTGTCCGTCGGTCTTGTCAGCCACGGCCGTAACGCTCCTCAGCCTTCCAGAAGTACACGAAGCCGCCGAGGCCGATCACCACGGCCCAGCCCACGGCGAAGAGCCATACGTGCGGGGGCAGGTTGCTCGCGCCGTAGTCGTCGATCAGCGCGAACCGGATGAGGTCCATGTAGATCGCCACCGGGTTCCACAGCAGCACGTCGCTGATCCACTGCGGCTGGTCCTTGAGGTAGATGCCGATCGGGAACATCACGCCGGAGGCGTACATCCAGGTACGCATCACGAACGGCATCAGCTGCGCGAGGTCGGGGGTCTTGGAACCCATCCGCGCGAAGATCATGGCGAGGCCGGTGTTGAAGACGAACTGCAGCGCCAGCGTCGGGACCACCAGCAGCCAGGACAGCCGCGGGTAGTTGCCGAAGCTCACGGCGATCACGAAGACGACCACCATCGAGTACAGCAACTGCTGGAGCTGCTGCAACGAGAAGGACACCGGCAGGGCGGCGCGCGGGAAGTGCAGCGCGCGCACCAGGCCGAGGTTGCCGGAGATCGCCCGCACGCCCGCCATCACCGAGCTCTGCGTGAAGGTGAAGACGAAGATGCCCATCATCAGGAACGGGACGTAGACGCCGTCGGGCATCTCCTTGCCCGCGCCGAGGATCAGGCCGAAGATCAGCCAGTAGACGGCCGCGTTCAGCAGGGGGGTCGCCACCTGCCAGACCTGGCCGAGCTTCGCCTGGCTGTACTGGGCGACCAGCCTGGCCCGGGAGAACGCCAGGATGAAGTGGCGCCGCCCCCAGAGCTGGCGGACGTACGGGCCCAGAGCGGGGCGGGCCCCGCTCACGGACAGGCCGTACTTCCTGGCGAGCTCCTCGGGGCTCAGTCCCGCGTCTTCGGACACCGGCCTGCTCGTGGCGATGGCGCCGTCGTGGGTTGTGTCACTCACAAGTCGAAACTTTCCGTCTTCAAGATGCGGCAGAAGGGGCATCGGGCCGCAACGCCGGACCCGTGACCGGGGCCATCGTCGCAGACACGGGCTTGTCAGATGACAGGAGGCCGGCCGAGCCGGGTCAGCCGCCACACGGTACGCCACCTCATCGGACGTCTGGGACCGCACGGGGTGGTCCAGCCCTCCTTGAAGCCGCCGAACCAGGCCTTGAGGGCCGGCCCCGACGGCTTGCGCACGAGGGTCAGCGCGAGCCAGACGCCCAGGTAGAGCGGCACCAGCGGAGCGGGCAGGTTCCGACGGGCGAGCCACACCCGGTTACGGGCCACCATACGGTGGTAGACCGCGTGCCGGGAGGGGGCGGTGGTCGGGTGCAGCAGCACCATGTCCGCCCGGTAGTCGATCGACCACCCGGCGTCGAGGGCGCGCCAGGCCAGGTCGGTTTCCTCGTGGGCGTAGAAGAACTCGCCCGGCAACGTCCCGACCTGCTCGAACACCTTCGTGCGGACGGCGTTCGCGCCGCCCAGGAAGGTGGTCACGCGGGAGGAGCGCATCGGGTCCGAGGCGCGCAGCCGGGGCACGTGCCGGCGCTGGGTGGCGCCGGTGTCGGGGTCGGCGATGCGGAAGCTGACGATGCCGAGCGCCGGGTCCTCGGTGAAGGCCTGCCGGCACAGCTCGGCGGTGTCGGTGCGCTCCAGCAGGCCGTCGTCGTCCAGGAAGAGCAGGACGTCCACGTCGCGGCCGCCGGGGCCGAAGGCCTCGATGCCCGCGTTGCGGCCACCGGGGATGCCCAGGTTCTCGGGCAGTTCCACGGTGCGCACGCCCTCGGGGACGCCCGTCTCCGGGGTCAGCGGCACGCCCTGGCCGACGACGACGACCTCGACCGGGTCCCCGTCCTGCCGGGCGACCGAGTCGATCAGGGCCTTGAGGTCGTCGGGGCGGTTGCCCATGGTGATGACGACCGCGCCGACGCGCGGCGGGGCGCTCACCGGAGCCTGCTCGACGCGAGGACGGAGACCAGGTGCAGCACGGTCTGCAGCAGGGCGATGCCGGCGAGGACGGCGACGCCCAGCCGGGAGAAGAACAGGTCGCCACGGACCTGGTCGGCCACGGCCAGCAGCAGGATGAGCAGCGAGGCCTCGATGCCCAGGACGAGGCGGTGGAACTTCAACGCGGCCGCGGCCCGGCGGGCCAGGGCCATCCCGGAGGAGCGCGGCTCGGAGGCGGCCTCCTGCACGGGCGGCTTGCCCACCTGGTGGCGGGCGACGCCGACCAGGTCGGTCTCGGCCTTGATCAGGATCGCGCCGAGCGCCGCGAGGGTGCCCAGGAAGGCCCACAGCCAGTCGATGCGGCCGGTTCCCCACAGGTCGGAGGCGCGCAGGCCGAAGCCGACCAGGACCGCCGCGTCGCACAGGTAGGCGCCGACGCGGTCGAGGTAGACCCCGGACAGCGAGAACTGCTTCTTCCAGCGGGCGACCTCGCCGTCGACGCAGTCGAGCAGCAGGTACAGCTGGACCATGACCACGCCGAGGACGGCGCCCCACCCGCCCGGCACCAGCAGGGCCGGGGCGGCGAGCACGCCGGCCAGGGTCATCACGTAGGTCAGTTGGTTGGGCGTGACCTTGGTGGTGACCAGCAGGCGGGTGATGCGCAGGGAGATCTCGCGCATGTACAGGCGGCCGCCCCAGTGCTCCCCGCTGCGCCGGTCCTTCACGCCCGCCGGGTGAACGACGGGCCGGAGTTCAGCTACGGATGGTCTTGGCATAGTCGGCGTAAGCGTCCCTGATCTCGGCGGCGGACAGGTTGAGGTGTTCCAGGATGGTGAAGCGCCCCGGACGGGTCTGGGGGGCGTACTCGACGGCCGCGACGAACTCCTCGACGCTGAACCCGATCTCCTCGGGCAGCACGGGCAGTCCGTGACCGCGCAGCACCTCGACGAAGAGTCCGGCCTTCTCGGCGGCCCCCCGCAGGTGCATGGCGAAGGCGGCGCCGATGCCGACCTGCTCGCCGTGCAGCGCGGAGCGGCCCGGGTAGAGCAGGTCGAAGGCGTGGCTGATCTCGTGGCAGGCGCCGGACGAGGGCCTGCTGTCACCGCTGATCGACATGGCGATGCCGGACAGCACGAGGGCCTCGGAGAGCACGGTGAGGAACTCGTCGTCCCCGCAGCCGCCGGGATGGCGGAGCACGGACTCGCCTGCGGTGCGGGCCATGGCGGCGGCGAGGCCGTCGACGGCCTCGCCGGTGATCGCGTGCGAGAGTTCCCAGTCGGCGATGGCCGAGATGTTGGAGATCGCGTCGCCGATGCCCGCGCGGATGAACCGCACCGGGGCGTCCTTGATCACGTCGAGGTCGATGACCATCGCGATCGGGGTGGGCACCCCGTAGGAGCCGCGCCCGTTGTCGTTGTCCAGGATGGACACCGGGGAGCAGATCCCGTCGTGCGACAGGTTGGTGGCGACGGCCACCATGGGCAGGCCGACCCGCGCCGCGGCGTACTTCGCCACGTCGATGATCTTGCCGCCGCCCAGGCCCACGACGGCGTCGTAGCGGCGACCCTTTATGTCGTCGGCCAGTTTGACAGCGGAGTCGATGGTGCCGTCGACGACCGGGTACCAGTCGGCGTGCGGCAGGACGGGCTCCAGCTTGGCGCGCAGCGCCTGACCCGAGCCCCCGCTGATCGCGATGGCGAGCTTGCCGGACGCGGAGATGCGCTGGTCGGCGAGCAGGCCGGCCAGGTCGTCCATCGCCCCTCGGCTGATGTCGACGACAACGGGCGAGGGGATCAGCCGCGTCAGTACTGGCATGCGATCGTCCGGCCCTTGGCGAGGTCGTCGTGGTTGTCGATCTCGACCCACTTGACGTCGCCGATGGGAGCGACGTCGATGGTGAAGCCGTCGTTCACGAGCTGCTGGTAGCCGTCCTCGTAGTAGAGGTCGGGGTCGCGCTCGAAGGTGGTCTTGAGGGCCTCGGCGAGCTGCTCGGCGGCCTCGGGCTCGATGAGGGTGACACCGATGTACTCGCCCGTCGCTTCGGCCGGGTCCATCAGCTTCGTGATCTTCCGCACGCCCTGGCCCTCGGCCGTGACGACCTTCATCTCCTCGTCGGCCAGGCTCTTGACCGTGTCCAGCGCGAGGATGATCTTCCGGCCCTCGCCGCGGGCGGCGAGCAGGGTCTTCTCGACGGACACGGGGTGGACGGTGTCGCCGTTGGCGAGGATCACGCCCTGCTTGATGACGTCACGCGCGCACCACAGGGAGTAGGCGTTGTTCCACTCCTCGGCCTTGTCGTTGTCGATCAGCGTGATCTTGACGCCGTACTTGGCCTCCAGGGCCTCGCGGCGCTCGTACACGGCCTCCTTGCGGTAGCCGACGACGATCGCGACCTCGGTGAGGCCGACCTCCGCGAAGTTGCCCAGGGTCAGGTCGAGGACCGTGAGGCTCTCCTCCTGGCCCTCGGGGCCGACGGGCACGAGGGCCTTGGGCAGGGTGTCGGTGTAGGGACGCAGGCGGCGTCCGGCACCGGCAGCGAGTACAAGGCCGATCATGCTGGTTCTCCTTCGTCATGTACGGCGGGTGCTCCGGAGGAGACCCAGAAGCGGATGCTCTCCACGAGCACCACCAGTGCCACGAACACGGCCAGGGCCGTGAGCGCGACGGGGAACGCGTCACGGGCGAGGACGGCGGCCAGGACCGCGGTCAGCAGGACCCGGCCCTCGTGGCCGCCGGTCACCCGCACCAGCCAGTGCGGGGGCGCGCCCGAGCCACCACGGATGCGGTAGACCGTGTCGTAGTGATGGTAGGCGACCGCCGCGACCAGTCCGAATGCGGCGGGAAGGGCTCCCGGCACGTCCGCCTTCCAGGCGAGGACGAGGACCGTGGTGTATTCGGCGGCCCGGAAGAGCGGCGGCAACAGCCAGTCCAGCGCGCCCTTGAGCGGCCGGGCGACGGCCCCGCCGCTGAGCACCGCGTACATCAGGGCGGCGTAGACGACCGTCATGGCGCCGAAGGGGGCCCAGCAGACGGCGCCGATCACCAGCGCCGCCCCGAGCACCGCGAAGGGCAGGCTCAGGGTGCGCCCCGGGTGGGAGACGATCCTGGCGACGAGTTCGGCGAGCGGGCCGGTGTCGGTGAGGTCGCGCAGCGCCTGGGCGGCGCGGTCGGTGCGCCGCGCCTTGCGGGTCAGGGAGCGCAGGACCCGGCCGGCGGTGGTGTAGAGGGCGCCGAAGGCGCAGCCGATGAGCAGGGCGTAGAAGACGATCCGGGGCGTGGTGACGGCGGTCAGGACCGCGATCATGGCCCAGCGCTCGCCGATCGGCAGGATGATCATGCGGCGGGCCCAGACCGTCCAGCCCACGCTGTCGAGCCGGCCGGACAGCGCCGCCGTCGGACTCGTGTTGGCGGTCGCGTCGTGGTTCGCCTCGTTGAAGGAGAAGTCGACGACGTGCCGGCAGGTCATGAGGATCATCGCGCCGAGGGCCAGGCCCCAGACGTCGTCGCCGTCGCGGGCCGCGCCGAGCGCGAGGCCCGCGTAGAAGGAGTACTCCTTGGCGCGGTCGAAGGTCGCGTCGAGCCAGGCGCCCATCGTCGAGTACTGGAGCGAGTAGCGGGCGAGCTGCCCGTCGGTGCAGTCCAGGACGAAGGAGACCAGCAGCAGCACACCGGCCGCGACGTAACCCCAGCGGTCACCGGTGGCGGCGCAGCCCGCCGCGATCAGCGCGGTGATCAGCGAGGCCGTGGTGACCTGGTTCGGGGTGAGGCCGCGGCGCGCGCACCAGCGGGCGATGTAGCGCGAGTAGGGGCTGATGAAGAAGGTGGTGAAGAACCCGTCGCGGGACTTGACCGCGGTCCGCAGCCGGACGGCCTCGTCGTCCACGGCGGCGACGGCGGCGACGGCGCTCTCGCGTTCCGCCCCCGCGGCGGGCACGGCGGCGACGAGGGTGCCGAGTTCGGGTCGCTGGACCGTCGTGCCGGAGCCTTCGACGGCGGCCGCGAGCCGGTCGGGGTAGGGCCCGGCGCCGAGCGCCTCGGGCGCGAGGGCGGCGGCCTCGTCCAGGGCGGCGCGGGCGGCTCCCCGTACGGCGAGCGCGCCGGTGACGGCGCAGGCGTCGAAGCGGGGGTCGGTCAGCGCGAGGCGCAGGGCGTGGACGTGCCCGACGAAGGCGCTGTCGACGAGAGCCACGCGCTGGTCGGCCGGTACGTCGGCCAGGGCCGCGGCGGCGTCTTCGGGACCGGTGACCGGGCGGACGTCGAAGCCGAGCGACACCAGCTCGTCCGCAAGCGGCGATCCGGGTACCGGCGGGCCGGTGAGGATGACGGTCGGCAGACGAACTCACTCCTTGCAGCGCGTACGGGACGGCCGCCACGAGGGGTGGCGGCACGTCGGCAGAGGCTATCGGATGAATGGAAGCCGGCATTCATCCGCTGTTTTCGACCGGATGTTACGGTGGACGAAGACGTGTTCGACTTGTGTAAGCACGTCTTCAGAACATCGGGTCGGCACACGAGCGGGAAGAGGTGGGGTTGATGACCGTCGTAGTGGTCGCGGCTTTGCGCGGCGAACTCCGGGACCTCACCACCTCCTTCCGGGCGTCCGGCCGGGTCTGATCGCACCGATCGACCCCGTCGGCCGGAGCCCCCTTTCCAAGGGTTCACGTTGACCGACACCACCGGCACCACCGGTTCCTCCTCCGACAGTTCTTCGTCCGGCGCCCCCGACGCCTCCGACGAGGCCGTCTTCGCGGCCTTCATGGAGTTGCACCGGGGCCTGCCCCGGCAGTCCCCCGGCTCCGACGCGTCCACGCGCCGGATGCTCTCCCTGTGCGGACCGCTGCCCGAGCGGCCGCGGGTCCTCGACATCGGCTGCGGCCCCGGCCGCAGCGCCCTGCTGCTCGCCGCCGAGGCGGGCGGCGCGGGCTTGGCCGAAGTGACCGCAGTCGACCTGCACGAACCGTTCCTCGACGAGCTCCGCGCCGCCGCCGCGGCCCGCGGACTCACCGACCGGGTACGGGCCGTCAGGGCGGACATGGACGCGCTCCCCTTCGAGGACGGCTCCTTCGACCTCGTGTGGGCGGAGGGTTCCGCCTACGTCATCGGCTTCGACCGGGCGCTCGCACGGTGGAAGCGACTGCTCGCGCCCGGCGGCACGCTCGTGTTGAGCGAGTGCGAGTGGACCGCGGCGCAACCCTCCGGCGGGGCGCGGGCCTTCTGGGACCCGCGGTACCCGCTGCGCCAACCCGCCCGCAACCTCGCCGCCGCCCGGGCGGCCGGGTACCGGGTGCTGGGCGTCCACCCGCAGCCCGACTCCGACTGGGCCGAGTACTACGCCCCGCTCGGCGAACGCGTCCGGGACGCCGACACGGGGCCCGACACGGAGCCCGCCGCCGGGCCCGACGCCGGGCCCGACGCCACGACCGCCGCGGCGGGCGTCGCGCTCGCCGCCGTGCGCGAGGAACTGGACGTACGGGTGCGGCACGGGCACGAGTACGGGTACACCGGCTACGTCCTGGGCCCGGTGACCGCCGGCGGCGACGGGCGGTGGCCGGCCCGGCCGGAGACCCCGGCCGACGCGACCGGGGTGCGCGCCGTCAACCTGGCGGCCTTCGACACCCCGTCGGAGGCGGACCTCGTGGACGCGCTGCGCGCCGACGCGTCCTGGCTGCCGGGGCTCTCGTACGTCGCCGAGGCGCCCGACGGGTCGGTGGCGGCGCACGCCCTGCTGACCCGCTGCACGGTCGACGCCGCGCCGGCGCTCGCGCTCGCCCCGGTCGCCACCGCCCCGGCGCACCAGCGCGCCGGGGCCGGGAGCAGCGTCGTACGGGCCCTGCTCGCGGCGGCCCGGGAGCGGGGTGAGGCGCTGGTCCTGGTGCTCGGACACCCCGAGTACTACGCGCGCTTCGGCTTCGCGCCGGCGTCGCGGTTCGGCATCCGGGCGCCCTTCGAGGTACCGGACGAGGCCATGATGGCGCTCGTCCTGGACGACCGGGTCCCGGTTCCGGCGGGCACCATCCGCTACCCGGCGCCGTTCGGCGTCTGACGCCGCGCCCGACGCGCTGACGCTCCGCCCCCCGTCGCCTATCACGCGATGGGGGGCGGACATGCGTGGATCCCGCGAAGTGGGGATGAGCCCCTTTTGTACGGCAGACTGAAGGCCGAAGTCCGAAGCGAAGGATGGGTATGCCGACCACACCAGCCACCGCCGCGCAGAGCGGGTTCCCCGGCGCCGGCACTCCGGAAGCGATCATGCTCGAACTGGTCGACGAAGCCGGCAACACCATCGGCACGGCGGAGAAGCTGTCCGCCCACCAGGCCCCCGGTCTGCTGCACCGGGCGTTCTCCGTGTTCCTCTTCGACGAGCAGGGCCGACTGCTGCTCCAGCGGCGCGCCCTCGGGAAGTACCACTCCCCCGGCGTCTGGTCGAACACGTGTTGCGGTCACCCCTACCCCGGCGAGTCCCCGTTCGCGGCGGCGGCCCGGCGCACCCATGAGGAGCTGGGGCTGTCCCCGTCGCTGCTCGCGGAGGCCGGGACCGTGCGGTACAACCATCCGGACCCCGCGTCCGGGTTGGTCGAGCAGGAGTACAACCACCTGTTCGTGGGACTCGCGCAGGCGGCGCCGAAGCCGGATCCGGAGGAGGTCGGCGACACCGCGTTCGTCACCGCCGGGGAACTGGCCAAGCAGCACGCCGAGGTGCCGTTCTCGGCCTGGTTCATGACCGTGCTGGACGCGGCGAGGCCCGCGATCCGCGAGCTGACCGGCGACGTCGCGGGCTGGTAGGAACCGCGGGCCCCTCAGGACGCCGGGTCGCGCGGGGTGGTCAGGGGCAGGGCCGCCCAGATCACCTTGCCGCCCGTCGAGGTGTGCTCGACGTCGCAGACCCCACCGGCCTCCAGCGTCACCTCGCGCACGAGGAGCAGGCCCCGGCCGCCGGTCTGGCCGAAGTCGGCCTCCAGCGCCTTGGGCCGGTACGGGTGGTTGTCCTCGACGGCCACCCGTACCCATTCGCGACCCACCGCGACCTCGACGGCCACCTCCGGGGAGAGCAGGGCCGCGTGCCGCACGGAGTTCGTCACCAGCTCGGAGACGATCAGCAACAGGGAGTACACCAGGTCCTGATGGGCCGGCACCCCCTGCCGGCCAAGCAGGTCTCGGACCGCCCGGCGGGCCTGCGGAACGGATTCTTCTACCGCCGGCGCGGTGAAGCGCCACACTCCTTCGTACGCGAGGGGGTCCGCCGGAGCGGGCGCCTCACCTCCCCCGGCTGGCGGGACGTTCCCGCTGTCTGTCATTTTCCGGCCCCCGTCTTCGCGCTCGATCGTCTCCACGCGTCAAGAGTGGGGAACAGCCAGGTCCGGACCGGACCTCTGACCAGAAGTCAGCGTCAATCGGACACTTTCTGACCACTGGCGTATGACGGAGTCAGTTGTTGGACCGTTCCTGATCCGGTCCGGGCGCTTCGCGGACGGTCTCCTCCGTCCCGTCCGTCGCGTCCGACCCGCCCGCCACCTCGTCCTCCCGGACCGGGCCGAGGATGCGCCGGGCACCGTAACCCAGGGCCACCGGGCTCAGCCCGTCGGACAGGCCGACGAGCTCCGGGGTCGGAGTCCCCCTTGATCACAGGAGCGGCGGGCCCCGGATAGCATCCGGCGCATGGACGCAGCCCGGGACGCAACCCTGACCCACACCGTCACCGACGGAGTGGCCACCGTCGTCATCTCGCACCCCGCCAAGCGGGGCGCCATGACCGCCGCGATGTGGCGTGCGCTGCCCGCGCTGCTGCCGGGGCTCGCGGCCGATCCCGCCGTACGGGTACTGGTGCTGACCGGGGCCGGGGGCACCTTCTGCGCGGGCGCCGACATCTCCTCGCTCACCGGGGACGACGACCCCCAGGCGCTGTCCGTGGCGGCGGAGGAGGCCCTCGCGGCGTTCCCCAAGCCCACCCTCGCCGCGATCCGCGGGCACTGCGTCGGCGGCGGCAGCCAACTCGCGGCCGCCTGCGACTTGCGCTTCGCCGAGCGGGGGGCCTCCTTCGGGGTGACCCCGGCGCGGCTCGGCATCGTCTACCCGGCTTCCTCCACCCGGCGACTGGCCTCGGTCGTCGGACCGGCCTGGGCCAAGTACCTGCTGTTCTCCGCCGAGTTGATCGACGCCGAGCAGGCCTTGCGGGCCGGGTTCCTGACCGAGCTGCTGCCCGCCGGTGAACTCGACGAGCGGGTGGCCGAGTTCACCCGGATCCTGACCACCCGTTCCTGGTTGACCCAGGCGGCGGCCAAGGAGTTCGTGGACGGCCGCACCGACCGGGACGCCCACTGGGCCGAGCGGGCCGCGGCGAGCGGCGACGCCGCGGAGGGCGTCGCCGCGTTCCTGGAACGCCGCGCGCCGGTCTTCAGCCCGCCGCCGGCGGAATAGAGGCGCGCAACCGGGCGACGATCTCGGCCGGGGCCTTGTCCGGGGAACCGGCGTCGTACGGCGGCTGGGGGTCGTACTCGCACATCAGCTGGACGGTCTGCGCGTACGTGTCCCCGGCGATCCGGCCCAGCAGGCCGAGGCCCATGTCGATGCCGGACGACACCCCGGCGGCGGTGACGTACTTGCCGTCGTACACCACCCGCTCCCCGGTGGGCTCGGCGCCGAAGGGGACCAGCTGCTCCAGGTAGAGCCAGTGGCTCGCGGCCCGGCGGCCGTCGAGCAGCCCGGCGGCGGCCAGCAGCAGGGAGCCGGTGCAGACCGAGGTGGTCCAGGTCGTGCCGGCGTCGACCGCGCGCAGCCAGTCGAGGACCGCGGGGTTCTCCATCTCCACCTCGGGATGCGGGCCGCCGGGCACGACGACGATGTCGGGCCGGGTCACCTCGCCCAGCGCCCGGTCGGCGACGAGGGCGAGCGAACCGTTGTCCGTCCGCACCGGCCCGGGCCGCTCCGATACGAAGACGGTCTCCGCGCCGTCGAGCCGGCCCAGGGTCTCGAAGGGTCCGATGGCGTCGAGGGCGGTGAACCGGTCGTAGAGCAGTACGGCGATCTGCATGGCTCCTCCGCGTTTCACGGTGTGGTGCCTCCATGGTGTGACCTCGGGCGGGTGGCCGCAATGACGGGTATCCCACCCATCCGGCCATGCCGCCGGCCGTGCGATCCTTCCGGGATGTTCCGCCGCGGGTCCCTTGGGGGGCCCGGCCGTGCCCGTCCCGGAGTACCGTCCTGAACACCGTCCTCGCCGAGTCCCTGTCGGTCGCCGCCCTCCTCGGGGTGCTGGCCTTCGCCGTGCTGCGCCCGCGCGGGCTGCCGGAGGCGGCGGCCGCGGTGCCGGCTGCCGCGCTGCTCGTCGCCCTCGGTGTGGTCTCCCCAGCCGATGCCTGGGGGCAACTGCGGGAGTTGCTGCCCGTGGTCGGGTTCCTGGCCGTGATCCTGGTCCTCGCACGGCTGTGCGCCGACGAGGGGTTGTTCCGCGCGGTCGGCGCGGCCGTGGCCCGGCGGTCGGCGGGGCGGGAGCCGGGGACGCTGCTGGGCCCGGTGTTCGTGGTGGCCTCACTGGTCACCGCCGCGCTGAGTCTGGACGCCACCGTGGTGCTGCTGACCCCGGTGGTGCTGGCGACGGCCGCCCACCTCGGGGCGCGGCCGCGACCGTACGTCTTCGCCACCGCGCACCTGGCGAACTCGGCCTCGCTGCTGCTGCCCGTGTCGAACCTGACCAACCTGCTCGCCTTCGCCGCGAGCGGACTCTCCTTCACCCGGTTCGCCTCGCTGATGGCGCTGCCCTGGGCGGTGGCGATCGGCGTGGAGTACGTGGTGTTCCGGCGCTTCTTCCGCGCCGACCTGTCGGCCCCGCCCGCGCACGCCCCGGACGTCGTGGAGCGGATCGCGATGCCGCGCTTCGCGCTCGCGGTGCTGGTCCTGACGCTGGCCGGCTTCGCCGTGACCTCCTTCGCGGGGGCGAGTCCCGTCTGGGCGGCGCTGGCCGGGGCGGTGGTCCTGGCCGTACGGGCCCTGCGGCGCCGCGAGACCACGCCGGTCAGGTTGGTGGCGTCGGCCGCGCCCGCCTTCTGCCTGTTCGTGCTCGCGCTGGGCGTCGTCGTACGGGCCGTGGTGGACCACGGCCTCGGCGACGGGCTCGCACGGGTGCTGCCCGCCGGGGACTCGCTGCCCGCGCTGCTCGCCGTGGCCGGCGTGGCCGCCCTCCTCGCCAACCTGATCAACAACCTGCCCGCCGTGCTCGCGCTGCTGCCGTTGGCCGCGCCGGGCGGGGCCGGACCGGTGCTGGCCGTGCTGATCGGGGTGAACATCGGCCCGAACCTCACGTACGCGGGGTCGCTGGCCACGCTGCTGTGGCGGCGGATCCTGCACGGCCACGGCGAACGCGTCGAGCTCGGGGAGTTCACCCGGCTGGGGCTGCTCACCACACCGGCGGGCCTGGTGGCGGCGGTGGCGGCCCTGTGGGCGGGGCTGCGGCTGATCGGCACCTGAGGCCCCCGCGGGCGCGGATAGGATCGGGGCATCATGACTGCAACCCTCGTCGCCAAGAACCTCACCGCCGCGCACGGTGAGCGCACGCTCTTCGCCGATCTCGACCTCGTCGTCGCGCCCGGCGACGTCATCGGACTCGTCGGCGTCAACGGCGCCGGGAAGTCGACCCTGCTGCGGCTCCTCGCCGGGCTGGACGCCCCGGAGACCGGTGAGCTGCGGCTCTCCCCGCCCGGCGCGGCCGTCGGTCACCTGCCGCAGGAGCCCGATCGGCGCCCCGGCGAGTCGGTCCGGGACTTCCTCGCCCGTCGTACCGGTGTCGCCGCCGCGCAGGCCGCCCTGGACACGGCCACCCAGGGGCTCGTGGACGGCACCGCGGGCGCGGACGACGCGTACGCGGACGCCCTCGACCGCTGGCTGAACCTCGGCGGCGCCGACCTCGACGAGCGGGCCGAGGAGGTCGCCGGGGAGCTCGGTCTCGGCGTCGGCCTGGACCTGCCGATGACCGCGCTGTCCGGCGGCCAGGCCGCCCGCGCCGGTCTGGCCTCGCTGCTGCTGTCCCGGTACGACGTGTTCCTGCTGGACGAGCCGACCAACGACCTGGATCTGGCCGGCCTGGAGCGGCTGGAGCAGTTCGTCACGGGGCTGCGCGCGGGCACCGTGGTGATCAGCCACGACCGCGAGTTCCTGACCCGGACCGTCACCAAGGTCCTCGAACTCGACCTGGCGCAGCAGCAGATCAACCTCTACGGCGGCGGCTACGACTCCTACCTGGAGGAGCGCGAGCGGGCCCGGGGCCACGCCCGTGAGGAGTTCGACGAGTACGCGGGCAGGAAGGCCGCCCTCGAAGGCCGGGCCCAGATGCAGCGCAACTGGATGGACAAGGGCGTGCGCAACGCCCGCCGCAAGTCCTCCGACAACGACAAGATCGGCAAGAACCTGCGCGGCGAGTCCAGCGAGAAGCAGGCCGCGAAGGCCCGCCAGACGCAGCGCGCGATCGAGCGGCTGGACGTCGTCGAGGAGCCCCGCAAGGAGTGGGAGCTGCGGATGGAGATCGCGGCGGCCCCGCGCTCCGGCTCGGTCGTGGCCACCCTGCGCGAAGCGGCCGTGCGGCGCGGGGACTTCGCGTTCGGTCCGGCGAGCCTGCAGATCGACTGGGCGGACCGGGTCGCGATCACCGGGGCCAACGGCGCCGGCAAGTCCACGCTGCTCGCGGTGCTGCTCGGCCGGCTCGCGCCGGACTCCGGCGGGGCGACCCTCGGCTCCGGTGTCCTGGTCGGTGAGGTGGACCAGGCCCGCGGGTTGTTCCTGGGGGACGAGCCGCTGCTGGAGGCGTTCTGCGCGGCGGTCCCGGACACCGAACCGGCCGAGGTGCGCACCCTGTTGGCGAAGTTCGGGCTGAAAGCGGCGCACGTCCTGCGGACCGCGGCGACCCTCTCCCCCGGCGAACGCACCCGGGCGGCGCTGGCGCTGCTCCAGGGGCGCGGGGTGAACCTCCTGGTCCTCGACGAGCCGACGAACCACCTCGACCTGCCGGCGATCGAACAGCTGGAGGCCGCCCTGGACGCCTACGAGGGCACCCTGCTGCTGGTGACGCACGACCGCCGGATGCTGGACGCCGTCCACGTGACCCGTCGCCTGGAGGTCGTCGACGGCAAGGTCACCGAGCTGTAGCGGCGGCCTCGCGGGCGCGGTGTTCGCGCGCCTGACGCACCCGCCCGGCGGCCTCCTCGTCGCCGGGCGGCAACCGGGCGGCGAGCGGCTCGCCCGCCATGCCCGGCGTCGCCCGGTACCGGACCGGGTCGCCGCGCTCGCGGACCGGTGGGCGTACGAGCGCGGCGTACGCGTCGGGCAGCCGGCCGGTGGACAGTGCCTCGCACGCCGCGAGCGCCGCGCCCCGCGGGTCGGGCGTCTCGGCCGCGAGTTCGGCGGACACCTCGACGGGCCCCGCCCCCGACCGCAGGGCCACGCGGGCCCGCTCCACGGGCCCGCTCACGTCTCGGATCCGGCCGGGGGTCGGCGCGTGCGGGCCATCCGGCGGGCGACGAAGTCGCGCGGCAGGTGGCGGGCGGCGAGGGCGTACGCCTGGTAGCGGCGGCCCGTGATGCTGACCGGTCGGCGCCGGGCCAGGTCGCGCAGGGCCTTGGCCACCACGGCCTCGGGCTCCAGCCAGACCGCGTCGCGCAGCGCGCTCACGTCCATGCCGGCCCGTTCCTGGAACTCGGTGCGGGTGAAGCCCGGCACCACCGCCAGCACCCGGACCCCGTACGGCTCCATGTCCACCCGCAGCGATTCGCTGAAGGCGGTCACCCAGGCCTTGGCGGCCCCGTACGTCCCGGTCGGCAGCAGTCCGGCGACCGAGGCCACGTTGAGCACGGCGCCGCGGCGGCGGGCGCGCAGGCCGGGCAGCAGGGCGTGCGTGAGCCGCAGCGGGACCTTCACGAGGAGGTCGAGCATCCGCTCCTCGTCCTCGATCGGGTTGTACGGGAAGGGCGCGGCGAGTCCGAAGCCGGCGTTGTTGACGAGGACGTCGACGGGCCGGTCGGGGTCGGCGAGCCGGTCGGCGACGGCCGCGCACTGCCGCGCGTCCAGCAGGTCGGCGGGCAGCACCTCGCAGTCGACGCCGAACGCGCCGCCGAGTTCGGCGGCCACGGACTCCAGCCGGGCCTTGTCGCGGGCGACGAGGATCAGGTCGCAGCCCTTGGCGGCGAAGCCGCGCGCGAAGGCCGCGCCGAGTCCGGCGCCGGCCCCGGTGATCAAAACGGTGGTCAAGACGGTTCCACTTCCTACGGGTGCGGGCAGTCGGGCGAACGGGCGGACCGGGACGCGGTGAAGGCGGCGGTGCCGGGCGCGGCCCAGGCGTGGGCCACGTCGACCAGGAACCCGGCCTCGCCCTCCAGGTCCCCGCCCTCGGCGGACGTGCGGATCTCGGCGGGCAGTTCCAGCGCTCCGGTGCCGGGCCGGCCGGGCTCCCCGGCCAGCTTGGCCCGTCGGGCCTGGTGCAGTACGCAGGCCAGCGCGGCGGCCGTCCGCCGCCGCTCGGGGATCCCGCTCCCGGCGACGTGGTCGCGGGCGAGTTCGGGCACGCCCGGGTCCACGTACTCGCCGAGCACCAGGATCGCGTCGCGGGTCTCGATGACCTTGCGGTAGACGAGCAGGCCGCGCGGCAGCGGCGGCCACAGCAGCTCCAGCACCCGGCCGGCCCGGGGCGGGGTCAGCACCACGTGCGGGACCGCCTCGACGAGGTCCCGCCACAGCGGCCACAGCCGCCAGGCGGTGGTGACGTCGGCGGTGGTGCGGCGCAGCGCGAACAGGGTCGGCACCAGGATCGCGACGGCCCGCAGCAGGCCGTGCGCGTTCATCAGCAGTGGCAGGGCGGGCATCGCCCAGGTGCTGCCGAACAGGGCCTTGAGGAGGTACGCGAACCAGAACAGTCCGGCGAGCGCGGTGCCGAGGCCGAACAGGCGCAGTCCGGCGGCCAGGGCGCGGCTCTGCGTACGGCGGGCGTAGCGTCGGCAGACCCGGACGCAGATGGTGTTGGCGATCAGGTGGGCGGAGATCAGCACGAGCCAGTAGGCGAGGGAGGGCGCCGGGTCTCCGGTGGGCGGGATGCCGTGGGCGCCGTGGTCGGGCGCGGTGGCGTCCAGGGTGAGCAGGGCGGCCGACCACAGCAGCGTGCCGATCCAGGCGGCGCGTTGGAGGGCGCGTCCGCCGGTGGCGGCGGCGACGAAGTAGAGCACGGCGCCGGCGGACAGCACGCCGATGAGGTTGCGGACGAGGCCGACGGTGTGCGCGTAGCCGGGGTCGCGGCTCATGGCGTGGGCGACGACCGCCGGCAGGTTGAGGGTCATCGCGGCGGCGGCGGTGGCGACGGCGAGCCACAGTCCGCGCTGCTGCGGTGAGCGCAGGGCGCCGGGGGCGCGCAGCAGGACGGCCACCCACAGGCACACCACGCTCGGTACGGCGAGCCAGTCCCCGAGGGCCGCGAGGTCAGTCGCCATCGCGCGGACCCCGCTCGTAGCCCATGGCGGACTCCAGCCGGGCGAGGGCGCCCCGGGGTGCGCGGGCCGGCCGCCGGCGGCGGGGTCCGGTGGTGCGGGTGCGGATCATGCTCGCGAGCAGTTCCGCCTCGCGTTCCTGGAGGTTGGTGTAGTTGGTGCGGCCCAGGACCACCGGCGCGCGGTCGGCGCTCTCCTCGGCGTCGAGGGAGTGGTGGCCGAAGAGGATGTGCCCGAGCTCGTGGAGCACGATGTGCTCCCGGTGCAGCGGGGTGGTGCGGGCTTCGTAGAAGACGTGGTCGACGGTCGCGGTTCCCACCCACAGGCCGCAGACCCCGGATTCGGCGGCCTCGGGGGGCAGGGGGTGCAACCGGATGGGTCGGCCGCGCTGTTCGGCGACGCGCGCGCACAGTCCGTCGAGGGAAAACGGATGGGGCAGATCCATATGGCCGAGAATCAACTCGCACCGTTTGCGGAGGCTGAGATCCCCATGGGGCATGTGGTCCCTCTTCGAACCCTTTCTCGGGCAGCGTCGGTAGGCGTGCGGGGGCATCGGCATAAGGTCCTGTGCCTTGAGGCGGCCTCGGGAAGGCGGTCCCGGAGGGGTGCGACGGAACACCCGTCCGTACGGGACGAACAGGTGTTCCGCCATGCCTACCGATTGCGCGCGGGGCTTGGCAAGGCATGCCGCCGGGTCGGGGTGGCTATCCGGCCATTCCCGACCGCCGGGGCGGACCGGCCTCAGCTCCGCTTGCGGCGCTCCTCGGGACCGGTGAGACCGGCCTTGCGCAGGGCGTCGGCCATCGCGCTGTTCGCGGGCGCCGGGGCGCCGCCCCGCCGGCCCGCGTCGGAGCCTCCGCCCTGCCGCTGCCCCGTACCGGGCCCGTTGCGCTGACCTTGGCCGCCTTGGCCGCCCTGGCCGCCCCGGCGGTCCTGCCCGGCGCCGCCCTGGACGCCGGCGCGTCGGGCGGCGTCGCCCTGGCCGCCGCCCTGGTTCGCCGCGCCGCGCTGCTGCGGGGGTCGGCCGCCGCCCCGGCGCTCCTCGCGCTGCCGGGGGGCGCCGGCGCCGCGCTCGGCCCCGGCCTCGTCCTCCAGCCGCAGGGTCAGCGAGATCCGCTTGCGCGGGATGTCCACGTCCATGACCTTGACGCGGACGATGTCGCCCGGCTTGACGACGTCCCGCGGGTCCTTGACGAAGGTCTTCGAGAGGGCCGAGACGTGCGCCAGGCCGTCCTGGTGGACACCGATGTCGATGAAGGCGCCGAAGGCGGCCACGTTGGTGACGACGCCCTCCAGGATCATCCCGGGGGCCAGGTCGCCGATCTTCTCCACGCCCTCCTTGAAGGTGGCCGTCTTGAAGGCGGGGCGCGGGTCGCGGCCCGGCTTCTCCAGCTCGCGCAGGATGTCGCCGACCGTCGGCAGGCCGAAGGCCTCGGTGACGAACTCCTCCGGCCGCAGGGAGCGCAGGACGGACGTGTTGCCGATCAGCGCCGCGACGTCACCGCCCGCGGTCTTCCCCATCGCCCGGACCACCGGGTACGTCTCGGGGTGCACGGCGGAGGCGTCCAGCGGGTCGTCCCCGTCGCGGATCCGCAGGAAGCCCGCGCACTGCTCGTACGCCTTCGGGCCGAGCCGGGCCACGTCCTTGAGGCCCTTGCGGCTGCGGAAGGGGCCGTTGGCGTCGCGGTGGGCGACGATGTTCTCGGCGAGGGTGCCGCTGATGCCGGACACGCGCGAGAGCAGCGGCGTGGAGGCGGTGTTGACGTCCACGCCGACGCCGTTCACGCAGTCCTCGACGACCGCGTCGAGGGAGCGGGAGAGCTTCGTCTCGGACAGGTCGTGCTGGTACTGGCCGACGCCGATCGACTTCGGGTCGATCTTGACGAGCTCGGCCAGCGGGTCCTGGAGCCGGCGGGCGATGGAGACGGCGCCGCGCAACGACACGTCCATGCCCGGGAGTTCCTGTGAGGCGAAGGCCGAGGCGGAGTACACGGAGGCGCCCGCCTCCGAGACCATCACCTTGGTCAGGCCCAGTTCGGGGTGGCGGGTGATGAGGTCCCCGGCGAGCTTGTCGGTCTCGCGGGAGGCCGTGCCGTTGCCGATGGCGACGAGCTCGACGGCGTGTTCCTTCGCGAGGCGGGCCAGCTTGGCCAGGGACTCGTCCCACCGGTTGGCGGGCACGTGCGGGTGGATCACGTCCGTGGCGACGACCTTGCCGGTCGCGTCCACGACGGCCACCTTGACGCCGGTACGGAAGCCCGGGTCCAGGCCGAGCGTGGAGCGGGTGCCGGCGGGGGCGGCGAGCAACAGGTCGCGCAGGTTCGCCGCGAAGACGCGTACCGCCTCGTCCTCGGCGGCGGCGCGCAGCCGGGACCGCAGGTCGATGCCGAGGTGGACCTGGACCTTGGTGCGCCAGGCCCAGCGGACGGTGTCGGTCAGCCACTTGTCACCGGGGCGGGCGTGGTCCGAGGGGGCCGCGATGCCGAAGCGGCGGGCGATCATGGCCTCGTACGTGGACGGCCCGGGCAGCTCGGACGGCTCCTCCGGCTCCAGGTCCAGGGCCAGGACGTCCTCCTTCTCGCCGCGCAGCATGGCGAGCACGCGGTGCGAGGGGAGGTCGGTGAACGGCTCGGCGAAGTCGAAGTAGTCGGCGAACTTGGCGCCGGCCTCCTCCTTGCCCTCACGGACCTTCGCGGCGAGCCGGCCGCGGCCCCACATGCGCTCGCGCAGTTCGCCGATCAGGTCGGCGTCCTCGGCGAACTTCTCGGTGAGGATGGCGCGGGCGCCCTCCAGCGCGGCGGCCGGATCGGCGACGCCCTTGTCCGCGTCGACGAACGCGGCCGCGGCGACGGCCGGTTCGACCGAGGGGTCGGCCAGCAGGCCCTCGGCGAGGGGCTCCAGACCGGCCTCGCGGGCGATCTGGGCCTTGGTGCGGCGCTTGGGCTTGAACGGGAGGTAGATGTCCTCCAGTCGGGCCTTGGTGTCGGCCGCGTTGATCCGGGCCTCCAGGGCGTCATCGAGCTTGCCCTGTTCCCGTACGGATTCGAGGATGGCCGCGCGCCGGTCCTCCAGCTCGCGCAGGTACCGCAGCCGCTCCTCCAGGGTGCGCAGCTGGGCGTCGTCGAGCTCCTCGGTCGCTTCCTTGCGGTAGCGCGCGATGAACGGGACGGTGGAACCGCCGTCGAGCAGCTCGACGGCGGACTTGACCTGCCGTTCCCGTACGCCGAGCTCCTCGGCGATCCTGCCTTCGATGGACATCGTCACTGTGCGGTCCCGCCTGCCTTCGTTTGCGTGGAAGGCTGCCAATTGTGGCAGGTGACCGCGGCGGACGGCGGGAACCCCTCAGGCCTTGCCGAAGAGGTCGTGGGGGAAGGCCCCGGCCGCGACGGCCCGCCGGACGAATCCGCCGCCCAGTTCGGCGAGTCGGGCGAGGCCCCGCGCGCCGAGGTGTTCGTACGGGGCCGCGTCGAGCCGGTCGGTCTCGGTCTCCAGGCGTTCGCGGACGGCCCGGCCCTCGTCGGTGAGTTCGCCGTCGGGCTCCAGGATGCCCCGGGCGCGCAGTCGGGCGGCGGCGGCGTCGAGGTCGTCCTGCTGCCAGCCGCGGATGCTCCTGATCCACTTCGGGGTCATGCCGCGGCCGGTGGCGGTGTGGCTGACCAGGGCCTCCACCGGGTCGAGGCCGGTGAGCAGGAGGGCCGCCAGGTGGCCGTCGCCGCGGTGCTCGCGCAGCAGGGTGGTGGCGTGCCACAGGCGCAGGTGCGGCTCCTGCGGTAGGGGGAGGTCGGCGTGGGCGGCGTAGAGGGTGCGGGCGTGCCGGGTGCAGCCCTCGGTGGCGCGCAGGGCCAGGTCGGCGGCCTCGGACAGGTCGGCCGACTCGATGACGGCGGGTCCCAGGAGGCGGCGCAGGGTGGTGTCGGCTGCGCGCAGTCGGGCGGCGAGGACCTGCTCGGGCGTGGCGACGTCCCAGACGGCGGGGAGGTGCGCGGCGACCAGGTCGTGGCGGTAGTTGTAGAAGGCGGCGGTCACCGCGCCGGGGCCGACGGCGCCCATGGCGGCGGATCGGGTCGCGAGGTTGACGGCGACGCGGTGGGTGACGCCGAGGGCCGCGAGTTCGGTGGTGAGGTCGGGCGAGAAGTAGATCGTGGAGTGCAGCGGGTTGACGGCGGTGTGCCAGCAGCGTCGGGCGGCGTGCGGGGGAAGCGTCATGCGCCGCAGGTTACCGACTGCTCGGTATGTCGGGTAGCCGGGGGTGCCCACGTCCCCGCTCCGGTCGACCTCGCCGGGCCCGTGCGGCGCCCACCCTTTCCGGCCGTTCTGGTGGCGCCGGCGGGGGCGGGCGCGACCGGTGCGCGCGGGGGCGCCGGCCGGCCGACGGCGGCGCCGCGCCCCGGGTGCGCCGTACGCCGCCCGGCCCGTGGCGGCGGCCGTGGCGACGGCCGACCGGACGCGCTCACCGACCGGCGTGTCCGCTCAGCGGGGTGTGACGGCCGAATGGCGATCGTGTGACAGCAGGGGCCATGGACATGACGTGGCGCGGCACGGGTGAATACGGTCGACGGACGAGACCTTGAACCGATCTGTCTCCCCTACCACTTGGAGCTCTTCGTGCACCGCAAAGTCATCGCCCCGAGCGTGCTGGCCGCCTCCCTCCTGCTGGTGATCCCGGCGTCGGCGGCCAGTGCCGGTCCGGGCGCACCGGGTATCGGCGATCCCTACTACCCGGCCAGCGGGAACGGCGGTTACGACGTCTCCCACTACGACCTGCGCCTGCAGTACCAGCCGAAGACGGACCTGCTGGAGGGCACCGCCAC
This sequence comes from Streptomyces sp. NPDC048383, assembly GCF_040651775.1. Classification (NCBI taxonomy): domain Bacteria; kingdom Bacillati; phylum Actinomycetota; class Actinomycetes; order Kitasatosporales; family Streptomycetaceae; genus Streptomyces; species Streptomyces sp. NPDC048383. The sequence continues at coordinate 12,934 of NZ_JBEZKS010000003.1, read as the reverse complement.
CCTGCTGACCACGGCCAAGCAGGACCTGTCCCGGTTCAACCTCGACTTCGGACTCAAGGTGAGCGAGGTCCGGGTCAACGGGGTCAAGGCGAAGTTCGCCGCGACCGGCACCCAGGAGCTGGAGGTGACCCCCGCCCAGCCGCTCCTGAAGGGCAAGCAGTCCTCGGTGGTCGTCAAGTACGCGGGCAAGCCCTCGGAGTTCAAGGTCGACGGCTGGACGGCCTGGCAGCGCACCCCGGACGGCGGCGTGGCGGCGCAGGAGCCCGACTCCGCGATCTGGTGGTTCCCGAGCAACGACCACCCGCTGGACAAGGCCACCTTCGACGTCTCCGTCAACGTCCCGGACGGCACCCAGGCCATCAGCAACGGCGTGCTCCAGTCACAGAGCTCGAAGTTGGGCTGGACCCGCTTCAACTGGCGCTCCAACAAGCCGCAGGCCACCTACCTGGCCACCCTGGCCATCGGCAAGTTCGACATCACGACGGACAAGACGGCGAGCGGGCTGCCGATCCTGAACGCCTACAGCAAGGACCTCGGTGACAACGCCGGCGCGGCGCGCGCGAGCGTGGAGCGGACCGGCGAGGTCGCCGAGTGGCTGGAGGGCGTCTTCGGCCCGTACCCGTTCAACGCGCTGGGCGGCTACGTCCCGAACGTGAACGCGGGGTACGCGCTGGAGACGCAGACTCGGCCGTTCTACGGCCCGCGCCAGTTCCAGAACGGCGCGAACGTCTCGGTGGTCGTCCACGAGATCGCCCACCAGTGGTACGGCGACAGCGTCTCCGTCGACAACTGGAAGGACATCTGGGTCAACGAGGGCTTCGCCCGCTACAGCCAGTGGCTGTGGTCGGAGAAGGAGGGCGAGGGCACCGCGCAGGAGCTCGCCGACTGGACGTACGCCTCCCGCCCCGCCGAGGACCCGTTCTGGCAGGTCAAGCCCGGTGACCCGGGTGCGGAGAACCAGTTCCACGGTGCGGTCTACGACCGGGGCGCGATCGCGCTCCAGGCGTTGCGGAACGAGATCGGCGACGAGAAGTTCTTCCAGATCCTCAAGGGCTGGCCGACCGAGCGGGCCCACGGCAACGCCAAGGTCGGCGACTTCGTCCGCTACGCGGAGAAGGTCTCCAACAAGCCGCTGGCGCAGCTGTTCGAGACCTGGCTCTACACCCCGGGCAAGCCGGCCTTCGCCCCGCCGGCCGCGAAGAACGCCGGCGCCCGCGCCCTCCAGGCCCCGGCCAAGCCGGCCGCGGAGCCGAAGTCCTGGAAGAAGATCGCCGCGACGAACACGGTCCACGACCACGGCCACGACCACGGCCAGGAGCAGGGCCGCAAGCACGGTCACTGATCACACCCCGCCGCGTCCCCGGTGCGCGCCGGCGTCCCTCAGCGGGCGTCGGCGCGCGCCCGCGCCCGGGCGGCGCGGGCGATGGGCAGGTAGCGCAGGCGTTCCGGCAGCAGCGGTACGAGGATCCGCACGGCGGAGCTGAACCGCCGGAGCCTGCGCTCCTGGGCCGGGCTCCACTCCAACCCGACGGCCTCCCGGGCCTCGGGCGGCATGTAGCCGACGCTGACGAAGGCCCGCAGGCGCAGGAACGCCGTGCGCAGCAGCGGCCAGGTCAGTCGCAGCAGCAACCGGACCGGCGCGGACCCCGCCTCGGGCCGGGGCAGGGCCACATCGGTGGCGACCAGCTCCCGCGCCACCGCGGTCGGCTCGATCTCCTCCGCCAGCATCCGGCGGTAGTAGACCCAGTACTCCTCGATGGTCTGCGGCATGTCCCGGTCGTGGAGGCCGAGGATCCGGCCGACCTGGAGCCATTCCCGGTAGAGCTGCCGCTCCTGGGCGGGGGTGAAGGGCCGCAGCAGGTAGCGCCCCGCGTAGAGGTAGACGGGGAAGCCGGTGGCGTGGACCCAGGAGTAGCAGGCGGGGTCGAGCGAGTGGTAGCGGCGGCCGCGGGTGTCGGTGCCCTGGATCTCCTTGTGCAGGCGGCGTACCCGGCGGCCCTCCTCGGCGGCGTCGGCGCCCCCGTACACCCACAGCTGGACCGAGCGCAGCGAGCGTTCGCCGCGCCCCCAGGGGTCGGTGCGAAAGACGGAGTGGGTGTCGACGCCGGCCCCGATGGCGGGGTGGGCGACCTGCAGGGTGAAGGCGGCGGGCAGCATCAGTAGGGCGCGGACGTCCCCGGCGATGGTCCACAGCACCCCGCCGGGGGCGGGGGGCTCGGGGTCGGGGCGGCGCCCGGTCGGTGGTGTGGCGGGGGGCGCGTCGTGCTGCTTCTCCATGACACAAGTATGCGAGCCCCGGACGGCCGTCTTCCGGACAGAAAGTCGATGCACGGGTGTTACCCAGAGGTAACTGGTGCTGCTTGTATGACGGCGTCGATCTTCCCCGCACTTCCCCCGCAGGAATGATGGAGACCCTCATGCTGCACACCTCGCCCCGCTCGCGCCGCGCCGCCGCCACGGCCGTCGCGGCGGTCGCCGCCGGCGCCCTGGCCGTCACCACCGCGCCGGCCGCCACGGCCGCGGAGGGCGCCGCGGCCCCGCGGCTCAGCGTCCTGTCGTACAACGTGTTCCTGATGAGCAAGAACCTGTACCCGAACTGGGGTCAGGACCACCGGGCCGCGGAGATCCCCAAGGCGTCCTTCTACCAGGGCCACGACGTGGTGGTGCTCCAGGAGGCCTTCGACAACCCCGCGTCGGACGCGCTCAAGGCCAACTCGGCGGCGAAGTACCCGTACCAGACCCCGGTGGTGGGCCGCGGCAAGAGCGGCTGGGACGCCACGGGCGGTGCGTACTCGGCGACGACGCCGGAGGACGGCGGCGTCACGATCCTGAGCAAGTGGCCGATCCTGCGCAAGGAGCAGGTGGTCTACAAGGACGCCTGCGGCGCCGACTGGTGGTCCAACAAGGGCTTCGCCTACGTCGTGCTGAACGTGAACGGCGCGAAGGTGCACGTGGTCGGCACGCACGCCCAGTCCACCGACCCGGGTTGCGGCGCGGGCGAGGCGGCGCAGATGCGCAGCCGGCAGTTCAAGGCGATCGACGCCTTCCTGGACGCGAAGAACATCCCGGCGACCGAACAGGTCATCGTCGCGGGCGACATGAACGTCGACTCGCGCACCCCCGAGTACGCCTCCATGCTGGCCGACGCCGACCTGGCCGGCGCGGACACCCGCACGGGGCACACGTACTCCTTCGACACCGCGCTCAACTCGATCGCGAACTACCGCTACCCGACGGACCCGCGCGAGGACCTGGACTACGTCCTGTACCGCAAGGGGAACGCCCGCCCGGCGGGCTGGGAGAACAACGTCGTCAAGGAGCAGTCGGCGCCGTGGACGGTCTCCAGCTGGGGCACCTCCTACACGTACGACAACCTTTCGGACCACTACCCGGTCGTGGGGTACGTCGCCCGGTAGTCGACAGGGCCGGAACTCCGTCGGACCGGCAGCCCAGAAGCATCCCCGACCACCGCGGACGCGACCCTGGCGGCCGCGCACGAGCAGTTCGCCTCCGGTACCGGCCGAATCGGCACGACGACCACGTGACGCCTCCTCCCGGCCCCGGGTCGGGAGGAGGGGCCGGTGTTCAGAAGTTGGCGGGCGGGAGTGGGAGGGGGAGTCCGGGCAGGCCGTCGATGCTCTGCGCTATGTGTTCCTTCTTGCTGAAGTACGCGCTCAGCGAGGCGTCGTCCTCGCGGGAGAAGCGTCGGCCGTGCAGGTCGCGTTCCTCGTCGTACGACATGAACGGCACCCCGTATCCGCAGGAGTCGCGGACGCGTTCGGCCGTCACCACGATGATCGCGCGCAGCCCGTGCAGGGTCGGGTCGATGTCCGGGAAGTGTGCGAGGAGTTCCGTGAAGCGCGGGTCGTCGCGGAAGACGGGCTCGCCCCGGCCGTGCACCCGGACGATGTTGGGCGCCCCCTGGAAGGCGCACCACATCACCGTGATCCGACCGTTCTCCCGCAGGTGCGCGATGGTCTCGGCGGTGCTGCCCGCGAAGTCGAGGTAGGCGATCCGCTGCTCGTCGAGCACCGCGAAGGAGCCCTTGAGGCCCTTCGGGGAGAGGTTGACCGTGCCGTCCCCGACGAGCGGGGCGGTCGCGGTGAAGAAGATCGGCTGCTGTTCGATGAAGGCGCGCAGCCTGCCGTCGATGCGTTCGTAAGTCTTTCCCATGTCTAAGGATTATGCGAGGAAAACCTTCGACTGTCTAACGAACTCCTCCCGGTCCGTCACCTCCGCCGTACGGGTGCCCGCCCGGGAGCGGGCACCCGCGGGAGTCAGCCGGCGGCCCTGGAGCGCTGCCATTCGTCGGCGTAGTCGTTGAAGATCGCCCGCAGGTGGTGGCCGATCTTCAGGTAGTCGAGGTCGTCGAGGTTGGCCAGGGAGACCCGGACCGACCATTCGGGTCCGTCGAACCCGCCGCCGTTGAGGAGGACGACGGAGGTCTGTTCGGCGAGTCGGAACAGGGGGTCGACGGGCTCGTAGTTCTTCTCCAGGAAGTCGGCGAAGTCCTTGCCGTGGACCCGCTCCGCCTCGGCGAGCAGGTCCAGTTCGATGTAGTAACCGGCCCGCTTGTCGTCCTCACTGATCTTCATCTGGGCGCCCTCCAGGAGGAGGTCCAGGCGCCGGTGGACGATCTGTCGGATGCGGGCCTTGTAGGCCTGCCCCTCGTCGAGCATGTCGAAGAGGGAGAAGAGCACCATCATCGTCTGCTGCGGCAGCGACAGGCCGGCGGTGTGGTTGAGGGCGACGGAGCGGGAGTCGGCGACCAACCGGTCGATGAACCGGATGGAGCCCGGGTCGAGGGTCAGGGTCCCGTACCGCTCGGCGAGGCGGTCCTTCTGGTCCTGGGGGAACGCGGCGATCATCTCGTCGATGACGTTGTCGTCGTGCAGTCCGATCACACCGAGGCGCCAGCCCGTGCAGCCGTAGTGCTTGGAGTACGAGTACACGAGCAGGGTGTTGCGCGGCAGTTCGGCGGCGAGCGAGCGGAAGCCCGGGACGAAGGTGCCGTAGACGTCGTCGGTGACGATCAGCAGGTTGGGGTTGGGGCCCGCCACGATCTCCTTGATCTGGTCGGCGACCCGGTCGCTGAGCGCCAGCGACGGCGGGTTGCTGGGGTTGACCAGGCAGACGAGTTTGACGGCCGGGTCCGCGAGCTTGGCCACCTCCTCCTCCGGGTACCGCCACTGGCGCACCCCTGTTTCGGCGAACAGGCTCGCGGAGACGTTGACCACCTCGAACTCGAAGGTGTCGAGTTCGGGGATCTCGATGTACGGGGTGAACACCGGGGTCAGCAGGGCGATCTTGTCGCCCTTGTGGAGGACCCCGTTCTTCATCAGCGAGTCGAAGATGTAGCACATGGCGGCCGTGCCGCCCTCGGTCGCGAAGAGCGAGAGGGTGTCGTGCGGCGGCCGCTCGTCGAACATCTCGTCGTGGACGTAGCCGCGCACGATGTGTTCCGCGTGGGTCAGCATCCGGTCCGGGACGGGGTAGTTGTCGCCCGTGATCGCGTCGGTCAGCTCGTGGATGAAGGCGTCCTTGTCGAACGGCCAGCGCTTCAGGGCGTACTGGACGCAGGCGGAGAGCATCTCGACGCCCGGGAGCTCGGGGTGGCGGCGCACCCAGGACTCGAACCGGCCGCCGATGCCCTTCTTCTCCGGCATCCCGCCGAGGTGGTCGGCGGTCCACACGCGCCGGGACTCGTCCAGGGCGAAGTAACCGAGGGCGTAGAACGCCTCGCGCGGTCCGGTGGCGATCCAGTTGGGGTTGCCGCGCCCCGCGTTGAGCATGGCGCGGGCAGTGGTCTCCTTCTGACCGGGCTTGTCCTCCTGGGCCGCCGTGGCGAGCTGGATGAACTTGTCCTTCAGCTCGAAGGGGCTGAGCTGGGCGAAGGACTGGACCTCTTCGCGGCTGAAGCTGGTCTCGGGCACGGTGCTTCCTTACGTGGACGGGTGCGGGGACGGGGCGCGACGGGCGGCGCGTCAGTGGTGGAGGAGGACGATGACGGCTCCCCAGATGGTCAGCAGCACGTTGCTGATGGCGTACGGGATCGTGTAGCCGAGCACCGGCACCTGCGACTTGGACTGTTCGACCACGGCGCCGATCGCGGCGGTGGTGGTCTGGCCGCCGGCGAGGACGCCCATCAGGATCGGAAAGCGGATCTTCTGGACGTGATGGCCGACGAGGAAGCCCACGAGCAACGGGATCAGCGTGGCGACGGCTCCGAAGACCAGCAGGCCCCAGCCGGCCAGGGCCAGCCCGCTGGTGAAGCTCGGCCCGGCGTTGATGCCGACGACCGCGACGAAGAGGCAGAGCCCGAGGGTGTCCATGAACCACTGGGCGCCGGGCGGAACGTTTCCGTACGTCGGGTACTTGCCCCGGATCCAACCGAACACCAGACCCATGATCAGCGCGCCGCCCGAGGTGGACAGCGAGATCGGCACCCCGCCGGCGGTCAGGGCGGGAATGCCCAGGCAGCCGCCGAGGAAGATGCCGAGGCCCACCCAGATCATGTCGGTGGCGAAACTCGTCGGCACCGGCTTGCCGAGGGCCGCGCCGGCCGGGTCGACGAGCCGCTTGGGCCCCGACAGGATCACCGTGTCGCCGCGCTCCACGGGGGTGCTGAGCCGGTAGGGGAACTCGGCGCCCGCCCGGTACAGCTTGTCGATGTACACACCGACCATGAACGGTTCGGCGCGCAGCTCCGCGATGCTCTTGCCCAACTGGGCCTTCTCGGAGACCACCACGTGCAGGGTTTCGGTCTGGTACCCGAGCAGCTCGACGTCGTCGGCCTCGGGGCCGATGTGGGTGCGGGCGTCGAACGCCACCAGGGAGTCGCGCAGGGCGGACACGGCCACCACGTCGCCCTCGCGCAGGGTGGTCTGCTGGGTGTGGTCGACGATCGCGCCGTCGCGGCGGACCCGGGTGAGGTAGATGCGGCGGCCGAGCGCCTTCTGCTGCTGCTCGAAGTCCTCGATGGTGCGGCCCACCAGGTCCGGATGGACGATGGTGTACGCGCGCAGGACGACCTCGTAGTACCCCTCGTGCAGGTCCGGGTCGTCGGCGGGCGCGTCCATCTCGATGGCGAGCCGGGCGCTCTCGGCGGCCAGGTCCCGGCGGTAGATCCGGGGCAGGATCGAGGCCAGCAGGATCGCGCAGAGGATGGTGCCGAGCGGGTAGGTGACCGCGTACCCGACGGCGACCAGGTTCTCCTGCTCCTTGATCTGGTCGGCGGACAGGCCCGGCAGGTTGCCGATGGCGTCCTGGGCGACACCGATGACGGCGGACTGGGTCAGCGCCCCGCCCAGCAGCCCCGCGCTGAGGCCGGGTCCGTAACCGAGGAAGGAGGCGAAGCCCCAGCAGACCAGCAACCCGGTCACGCAGACGATGACGGCGTTGATGACCTGCGGCAGGCCGTCCTTCTTCAGTCCCCGGAAGAACTGGGGCCCGACCTTGTAGCCGAGGGCGAAGAGGAACATCGTGAAGAAGAGGTTCTTCACGGTCCCGTCGATCGTGACCTTGAACTGTGCTCCGAAGACCAGCCCCACGATCAGGCAGCCCGTGACGGCGCCGAGGGCGATCGCCTTGTAGCGGAGCTTGCCGACGAAGAACCCGACCGCCACCGTGAGGAAGACGAGCAGCTCGGGGTGGGGTTGGAAGATGTTCCGGTTGAGGAAATCGATCATGTGGGTGCCATCCGGTGGTGTACGGGGCTCAGGCGCCGAGGATCCCGACGAGGATCGGACCGGTCAGGGGCAACAGGAAGTTGGAGAGGGCGTAGGTGATCGTGTAGCCGAGCATCGGTACGGAGCTCTGTGCGACCTGCGTGACGGAGGTGATGGCCGGCGTGGAGCACTGCTGGCCGGCGATCGCTCCGATCAGCAGCGGCGGTTCGATCTTCAGGAGCTTGCGGCCGATGACGAGCGAGAGCGTGGCCGGTACGAGGACCATGGCGATCCCGGCGAAGGGCAGCAGCGCCCCGTACTCCTTGAGCAGCGGCCAGGCCTGGGGGCCGGAGGTGAGACCGGTGCAGGCGATGAACACCGCGAGGCCCATGTCCTTGATCGTGGTCGCGGCCTGGGGAGGGAAGGCGCCGAAGGTCTGTCGGCGGGAGCGGAACCAGCCGAAGAGCAGGCCGGAGACCAGACAGCCGCCACCGGTGCCCAGCGAGAGCGGGACGCCGCCGAAGCGGACGACGACCTGCCCGAGGAGGGAGCCGGCCGCGATGCCGAGGCCGAGATAGACGAAGTCGGTGGAGTCGTTCTTCGCGACCGTGCCGATCTTCGCGACGATCCGGTTCAGCCCGGAGCGGGCGCCGACCAGGGTGACGACGTCGCCGCGCTCGATCACCGTCTCGGGGGTGGCCGGCAGGTTCTGGTCGCCCCTGAGCACGTCGGTGACGTACACGCCGCTGCGGGCGAACTCCGGGTGCTCGTGCACGATCCGGTCGATGGTCTTGCCGGAGACGGAGCGGTCGGTCACCGCGATCTGGCTGGTGACGAGCGGGGTGTCCACGCCCGGGATGCCGGGGGTCTCCGGGCCGATGGCGCGGCCGGCCTCGATGGTGTTCGAGCGGCGGCCGACGATCAGGACCAGGTCGGAGAGGGTGAGCGCGAGGTCGGGTGCGGGCGTCAGCGTCCTGGAGCCGCGTTTGACGGCCTCGACGGTGACCCGTCCGCCGAAGCCGGTCTCCAGGTCGCCGACCGTACGGCCGTCGGCGGTGGTGACCAGGTAGGTCCGGCCGACCAGGCCCGGCAGGGCCTCGCGTTCGTCGCTCTCCAGGGAAGCGCCGCCCCCGCGCATCCGCTCCCACAGCTCGCGGGAGGCGTCGCGCAGGCTGACGCGCAGCAGCATCGGCATGATCTGGCTGGTGTAGATGACGATGGTGATCAGGCCGAACAGGTAGCAGACCGTGTAGGCGGTGGCCACGTGGCCCTGGTAGGTGGTGATCTGCTCGGCGGTCAGGTCGGGCAGTTTGGCGATGGCCTCGGTGGCGGTGCCGACGACGGCCGATTCGGTGGCGGCGCCGGCCAGGATGCCGGAGGCGGTGCCGACGTCCAGGTCGAAGGTTTTCGCCAGCAGGTAGGCGAGGCCCAGGACGCTGACCAGCTCGATGAGGCAGAGCGCGAAGAAGCGCATGCTCTTGCGGTTGAGGTTGGCGAAGAACTGCGGGCCCGCCAGGTAGCCGAGGGCGAAGATGAACAGCGCGAAGAAGATCGTCTTGACGTCGGCGGAGATTTCGATGTGGGCCCAGGCGCCCAGTAGCAGGGAGACGATCAGCGTGCCGCAGATGCCGCCGAGGGTGATCGGACCGACCCGCAGCTTGCCGAGGAGGTAGCCGGCGGCCAGGCACAGGAAGAGGGCCAGTTCGGGGTGGTCACGCAGCACTCCCACGGGTCGTCACCTCGCCCCGGCGGGAGGGCCCGGAGGCCCGGGGGGAACGTGTCGACATTTCCCCACCCTCACCCGGTGGGCGGGGACCCGCTCACCGGGTGGGGCCGTCCGGGTTACGGGGCCTCGTACAGCCTTTCGATCAGGTCGCCGTACTTGTCCCGGACCACGCGGCGGCGCAGTTTCAGCGAGGGCGTGAGCTCGCCGGACTCCGGCCCCCACTCCGCGGCGAGCAGCCGGAACCGCTTGATCTGCTCGGTGCGGTTGAGCCTGGCGTTGGCGGCCTCGACGGCGCGGGCGACCTCGTCCAGGACGGCCGGGTGCGCGGCGAGCGCGTCGAGGGAGGCGGCCTCGATGCCGTGGGCGGCGGCCCAGGCCGGCGCCAGTTCGGGGTCGAGGACCAGCAGGGCGACGAGGTAGGAGCGGCCGTCGCCGTGGACCAGGGCCTGGCCGATCAACGGATGCTCCTTGACGGTGTTCTCCACCAGGGCCGGGGAGACGTTCTTCCCGTTCGAGGTGATGATCAGCTCCTTCTTGCGGTCCGTCAGCCACAGGAAGCCGTCGTCGTCGATCCGGCCGACGTCTCCGGTCGGGAACCAGCCGTCGGCGTCGGAGGCGGTCTCCAGCGAGCCGTCGGGCCTCAGGTAGCCGGCGAAGACGGTCGCGCCGCGCGCGAGGATCTCGCCGTCCTCGGCGACGCGCAGTTCCAGCCCCTCGATGGGCCGCCCCACCGAGCCCAGCCGGAACCCGTCGGGGCTGTTGACGGTGCACACGCCGGAGGTCTCGGTCAGCCCCCACGCGTCCATGATGGTGATCCCCCAACCCGCCCAGAACCGCACCACGTCGATCGGCATCGGCGCGGTGGCGCTGGCCGTCCACACCAGCCGGTCCAGCCCGGCCAGGCGCAGCAGCGGCTCCAGGACCCGCTCGCGCGCCTCGGCGTACGAGGCTGCGAGCGCGGCCGGCGCCTCCTCGCCGCGTTCCCGGTGGCCGGCGAGCGCCCGGGCCAGGTCGCCCGCCTCCTCGATGGCCCGCTGCTGCTCCCGCGGCAGCTGGGTGAGGACGGCCCGTACGCCGGCGGCCAGCTTCTCCCACACCCGGGGCACCCCGAAGAACTGCACGGGACGCAGTTCGCGGACGGCCGCCGCCACGGCGGTGGGGTCGCCGACGAGGCGGACGTGGGCGGCGCGCAGCAGGGGCAGGTAGATGCCGAGGATCCGCTCGGCGATGTGGGCGAAGGGCAGGTAGCAGATGTGCTCGGCGTGCTCCGGCAGGTCCGTGTTCCGGTCGAGGCGGACGGCCTGGAGCATGATGTTGCGGTGGGTCAGGCGGACGCCCTTGGGGTCCCCGGTGGTGCCGGAGGTGTAGACGACGGTCAGCGGGTCCTCGGGGCGGATCTCCTGCCAGGCCTTCTCGAAGGCGTCGGCGTCGTGCGGCCGGGCGCCGCTCGCGTACAGCGATCCGTAGGTGCGGTGCGGGCCCGCCTCGGCGGCCTCGGCGACCACGAGGCGCTCCAGGGGAACGGTGTCGTCGGCCAGCAGTGGTTCCCACCAGGCGAGTTCGCGAGCGCCCTCGACGACGGCCAGCCGGGCCCGGCTGTGGCGGGCTATGTGGGCTATCTGTTCGGGCGCGGAAGTTCCGTACACGGTGACGGGGACGGCGCCGAGGTGGACGAGGGCGAGGTCGGTGAGCCAGTGCTCGGGCCGGTTGCCCATCATCAGCAGCACGTGTTCGCCGCGCTGGACGCCGAGGGCGGCGTACCCGGAGGCGAGGACGGCGACCTCGCGACGGACCTCGCTCCAGGTGAGGGTCCGCCACGCGGCCCCCTCGCGCCAGGAGAGCGCGGCGAGGGATCCGTGTTCGGCGGCGTTGCGGGCGAGCAGGACGGGCAGGGTGATCTCTTCGGGTCGTCCGGGCAGTCGCAGGTTCGTGGTCATGGGCAGCTCCTGGCCGTTTCACATCGTTGGTGCGACAGCAATACTGTTGAACCCAAGCTGTGGAGCAGAGAGCGAGGCGCAGACGATGGCCGACCGGGCAACCGAGCCGATGCTCACCGTCGACGAGCTGGCGTCGAAAGCCGGCGTCACCGTCCGCACCGTACGGTTCTACAGCACGCGCGGGCTTTTGCCCCCTCCCGTGATCGGACCCCGTCGGGTGGGGCACTACGGCCCCGAGCACCTGTCCCGACTGGCGCTCATCGAGGAGTTGCAGCACCAGGGCATGACCCTGTCGGCGATCCAGCGCTACCTGGACGCGCTGCCCGACGACCTGAGCGCGCACGACCTGGCGATCCACCGGGCGCTGGTGGCCACCTGGGCTCCGGACGCGGCCGAGGAGGTGTCGCGGGCCGAACTGGAGCGGCGGGCCGGACGGGACCTGACGGACGGTGACCTGCGCCGGTTGGCCGCGATGAACGTGGTGGCCGCCTCGGGCGAGGGGTTCCGGGTCGATCCGGGGCTGTTGCGGCTGGGGGTGGCGCTGCTCGACGTACCGATCGCGCACGAGACGATCCTGGTGGCCAGGCGGTTGCTGCTGGAGCACGCGCGGACGGCGGCGCACCAGCTGACGGCCCTGTTCCGCGACGAGGTGTGGGGGCCGTTCACCGAGGGCGAGAGCGATCCGGAGCGGGTGGAGTCGATGAAGGCACTGTCCGCGCACATGCAACCGATGGTGGTGCAGGCACTGGTGACGGCCTTCCAAAGGTCCTTGAAGGAGGAACTGCGCGCGGCGTTCGTCTCCGAGTCCGACTGAGGGCAAAGCCCTCGCGCGCGGCCCGCCGGCCCGAGTAGTTTCGTGATCATGGCAGTCATCCACCACACCACGCTGACCCCGACCAAGGTCGAACTCCTCGGCGCCTGGCTCCCGTCGCGACCCTGGTACGGGGGCACCGGGTCCGCCCCGCGGCTCGCCAGGGCGGGCGGGTTCCGGCTCGACGACCCCGAGGGCGAGGTGGGCATCGAGTTCCTGGTCGTCATCGACGGCCCCGGCGACGCCGCGCCCGCCTACCTGACGCCCCTCACCTACCGCGCGACCCCGCTCGACGGCGGGCGGGCGGGCCTGATCGGCACCCTGGAGCACGGAGTGCTCGGCAAGCGCTGGGTCTACGACGGAGCCCACGACCCGGTGCTGGTCGGCCAGTTGCTCGCGCTCCTGGCCGGCCGGGTGGCGGCGCAGGCGCAGGGCGAAAGCGACACGCCCGACCCGACGGTGGAGGTGCGCACCGTCGACGCCGACCTCCCGGCCGGGCTGACGGAGGTGACGGAGACCACCGGGGCCACCGTCCTCGCGGCCCCGGGGGCGCCGGTGACCCTGAGCCTGACCCGGGTCCTGCGCCCGGGGCCGGCCGCCGGACGGGACGTACGGGGTCAGGTGCTGGCCCCCTGGTCCGCCCCGGACGGTGCCGCGCCGCGCGGCGCCTTCGCGGTGCTGCGCGACTCCGCCCGGTAGGCCGGTACGTACGCGCGGGCGCCCCCGGCCCCGGGGCGGGGCCCGGGCGCCCCCGCCCGGGGGGCGCGGGTCGCGGTCGAGAACAAACAGGAAC